>NZ_JAKDJU010000019.1 GCF_030453725.1 Brevibacterium picturae | reverse complement strand
ACGAGGCCTCGAGCCTGTCTGCGGCGGCGTGTCAGCCCCCAGCCGGCGACCTTGGCGAATGCCTCGGAGATGATCGATCCGCTCATCTTCGACTCCCCCAGCTCACGTTCGACGAAGACTATGGGAACCTCGGCCACTCGGAATCCGGCTTCGACGGTGCGGTAGGTCATGTCGATCTGGAAGCAGTACCCCTGGGACTGCACTCCCGAGAGATCGAGACTCTGCAGAACCCTCCGGGAGTACGCACGGAATCCGGCCGTTGCATCCTTGACCCCGAGCCCCATGACCGCGTTGACGTAGATGTTGGCTCCGCGGGAGAGGAAGAACCGCGAGCGTGGCCAGTCGACGATCGCACCGCCACGGACCCAACGCGAGCCGATGACGAGGTCGGCACTGCCTGCCTGGGCAACAGCCAAGAGCTGCCCGAGGTCCAGGGGCCGGTGCGATCCATCGGCGTCGAACTCGCAGATGATGTCGTAGTCGCGCTCCAGCGCCCATTCGAACCCTGCGATGTAGGCCATTCCCAGGCCGGACTTCTCACTGCGGTGCAGTACGTGCAATCGCGGATCCACGCGCGCCTGCTCATCAACCCAGTCGCCGGTGCCGTCGGGTGAGCCGTCATCGACGACGAGAACGTCGACCTCAGGCTGATTCTCGAACAGCCCGGACAGCGTCACAGGCAGAGCGAGGCGTTCGTTGTAGGTCGGGATGACCACCAGAGTCTTAGAAACCACGGCCACCACGATACGCCGCGACGAGAGGAAAATATGAGCCGACACCCTCGCCTTCGGACCACGTTGGGAAACGAGTTATCTAATGACGGGGGTGCCGACTCCATCCCAGCTGCTGTGGAATGCCAACAACGAATCTAGTGGCTGCCGAGGCCTTTGCAAAATCTCTCTGACCTGGGGTGATGTCCAAATGTCCAGGTCAGACGCAAGGCAAGATGATAAAAATACTTCGCCGTCGGCGTGTCGTCTTGATTGTTTCGCTCCGACCCGGAATCAGCCCGGGTGTTCGGCTCTTGGCGTCTTCGCCGAGTCACACGCGGGTCGGCAGTGCAACGTCGGGTGAGAGTTCCGGCAGGCCGGGGGTGCCCGAGCGAGGATCGGTGCTCCATGCGGCAACACGGGCATCTGCGACCTGAACGACGAGTTTGTCGACTTGCCAGCGCACGTAATCCGCCTCGGCTCCCGGGGCGAGGACTCCCCCGTCCGGATTGCCTGCGGCCCGATGCGCGAACCGGGTGGCCGCATTGAACGCAGCGCGAGCTCCGATTCCGTTCTCGCCGACAACGGCCGAACGCACCGTCGCCCAGGGCGAATCCTGTGAATCCGTCCACGACACCTGGGCGCCCGCCGACAACAGCTGCGCCAGAGGCTGCGCCTGCGCGGGGTCGAGGGTGATCGCAATGCCGGAGTAACCGAGCGGCGTGACGAATTCCTCGTCGACGCTGAAGTCCAGCAGCAGACGGTATCCGCTGCGCTGAGCCAGTGCAGCATGCTCTCGCACACGGTCGAGGACCTCACCGAGGCGCGGGTTCGATTCGACGCGGATGTACAGCGCCGTCTCCGGCATTTCGTGGAGCGCGAGAAAGTCGGCCGCAGCGATGCTCGCCCCCTCGTCGATCTGGTCCGAGGCCGCAGTAGCCTCGGTACCGATCTCGGGATATGCGATGATCGCCAGCCCGCTGGGTGCGCTGGCGCGGAAGTCCTCCACAGCAGCGGCTGTGCCGAGGATGTGCACGTGAGTGAATCCGAAGTCGAGGAGCCGCTGGCCGTCGGGAGCGGCCTCGCCGAGGGTCAGTCCCGCATGGACGAAACCAGGGGTCAGGAAGTCACCGTCCAGATTGATCGCGTCGGGTTCCAAAGCAAGCGCGGCCTCATCGGAGCCGATGAACGAGACCTTCCCGTCCTTCGTGCCCAAGGCAGTCGCAAAGGGGTCGACACTGCTGTATACATCTCCACCAAAGTACATAGTCACAGCCGACACGCTACACCTCTGCCGTCAGCGCCGTTGCACTGGCGTCAGGGGTGTCGGGTATCGTCATCGAGTGTGAAGCCCTTGGTTCTGATCGACACTCCTGCCCTGTACTACCGTGCCTTCTATTCGGTTCCCGATTCGATCGTCAACGACGAAGGCCAGCCGGTCAATGCTGTGCGCGGCGTCCTCGATGCGATCGCACAGATGATCCGCCGCTTCGACTCCCCGAGAGTCGTGGCGACCATGGACGCCGACTGGCGACCCGCCTTCCGCACCGCGATCATGCCCGAATACAAGGCCGCCCGTGTCAAGGACGCCGAGGCGGGCACGGAGATCCCATCCGAATTGGCAGTGCAGCTGCCGATCATGACCGCCGTTATGAGTGCCGCCGGTATCCCCATCGCCGAGGTGGACGGCACCGAGGCCGACGACGTCATCGCGACCATGGCCGCCCAGTCACGCACCCCCGTGGTCATCGTCTCCCCCGACCGTGATCTTCTCGCCCTCATCGATGCCGCCGCCGACGTCAGCGTGCTCCGTCCGCGCAAGGGCGGAGAGTGGGAGGCCATCACCCAGTCCGATCTGCCCGAGACCTATGGTGTGCCCGACGGGACGCGCTACCGTGAGCTCGCCGCTCTGCGCGGTGATCCCTCTGACGGGCTGCCGGGAGCACCGGGGATCGGAGAGAAGACCGCGGCGACGCTGCTGGCGAACTTCGGTTCCCTCGCATCCATCATCAAGGCGGCGAAGGCCGGTGTGAAGACCGGTGGTCTCAGCCCCAAGCGAGCGAACACCCTGATCGAGGAAGAGGAGACGCTGCACAAGACCATCGAGGTCATGCGGTGCCTGACCGATGTCGCTCATGGACTCGACCTCGAAACCGTGCCGGGCGTACTCGATCGCGCTGCTGTGGAGGCCGCAGCACGCGGTCAGAACATCCGCCGCTCGGTCGACAACCTCATCGCCGCTCTCGGCGGTGCCGACCGCGACCCGGGCCCAGGAGCAGTCGCACGTCCGTCACCGATGCCCACCTCCACGGCCGCTGCTCCCCCGGCCCAGGCCTCCTCTCCTGCCCAGGTCCCTGCTGCTGTGTCTGCTGCCACGCCGCTTCCCGGTCCTGTCTCTGCTGAGTCGTGGTCGCAGTCTCGGCTGGTCGGTTTCGATTTGGAGACGACCGGCGTCGATCCCTCGACCGCCAGAATCGTCACTGCGGCGTTCGTCGAATCCGGCGACAGCTCTCGCACCTGGCTGGCCGATCCCGGAGTCGAGATTCCCGAACCGGCTCGCGCCGTTCACGGCATCACCACCGAATTCGCCCAGGCCAATGGAGCTCCGGTTGCCGAGGTCGTGGCCGAACTCTGCACAGTCCTGGCCGACCTCAAGGCAGACGACGCAGTCGTCGTCGGTCACAACGTCGTCTACGACCTCAGCGTTCTGGCGGCCGAGGTCAGACGCCACCAGCCGCACATCGACCTCGCTGCACTGCTGCCGACAATCATCGACACCTTCGTTCTGGACAAACGCGTCGAACAGTTCCGCCGTGGCAAGAGAACCCTGACCGAGACCGCCAAACGGTGGGAGGTCACGCTGCTCGACGCCCACGATGCCGCCGCCGATGCCCTTGCCGCCCTGGACATTTCCCGAGCATTGGCCCAGAACTCGGAGGACATTGCCAAGCTCACTCGGGACGAAATCATGACCTCCCAAGGCGAATGGAAACGCGCTCAGGCTGCTGACCTGCAATCTTGGCTGCGCAGAAAGGGCAACGCCGAAGCCGTCGTCGATGGCTCCTGGCCCATGGCCTGAACGATAGAATCAACTGCGACCATCACTCGACGAAGGACGATAATGGGTTTCTTTTCACGACTGCTCAACCGACCCGGCGCACAGGCGGACAAAGCCACGGGATGGTTCGATAAGGCCGCCGACGATATGGCGGCCGCGAGTCGTGAGTACGCGGAGCTGGACGACAGTGGCCTGACGGAGGCCGCGGCCGACATCTTCACCTCAGGCTCTGTGCAGGACAACCTCGTCCGCTACTGCGCGCTGGCCCGCGAGGCGGCCGAACGCTCCCTCGACGAGCGTGCCTATGACACGCAGCTCAAGGGTCTCGTCGGGCTCCTGCAGGCGAACGTCGTACAGATGGCCACCGGTGAGGGCAAGACCCTCGTCGGTGCTCTGGCCGCTGCCGGCTACGCTCTGCAGGGCCGCCGGGTCCACGTGGTCAGCGTCAACGACTATCTCGCTGTCCGTGACCGCACCTGGATGAAACCGCTCTTCGACCTCCTCGGTGTGCAGTCGGCCTCGATTTCCGGAGCTCAGAGCGAGACCGAACGGCGCGAAGCCTATGGTGCTGAGGTTCTCTACGCCTCTGTAACCGAAGTCGGCTTCGACGTGCTGCGTGACCGCTTCGCCACCGACGACGCCCAGATCCGCGTCCCGGACCGCGATGTCGTCATCGTCGATGAAGCCGATTCCGTACTCATCGACGAGGCCCGTGTCCCACTCGTCCTCGCAGGCTCGGCCAGTGTCGAAGACGCCAACGCTCAAATCGCGGCACTCGTCGAGACGCTCGAGCCCGACACCCATTACGAAGTCAGCCAGGATCACCAGGCGGTCTCCCTCACAGACGAAGGAATCAACCGAGTCGAAGCAGAACTCGATGTCGAGCTCTTCGGTGAAGACGCCTCCGACCTCGCGGCGGTCAACCTCGCCCTGTATGCGAAGTCCTTGGTCAAGCGAGATGTCGATTATCTGGTCGTCGACGGTAGGGTCAAACTCATCTCCGCCTCACGTGGGCGTGTGGCCGAACTCCAGCGCTGGCCGGACGGTTTGCAGGCCGCAGTGGAGGCCAAGGAGGACGTCGGCACCACCGAAAGCGGTGAGATCCTGGACCAGATGACCGTCGAAGAGCTCATCCACGGCTACGAAACCGTCTGCGGAATGACGGGAACCGCGCTGGCTGTCGGTGATGACCTGCGGGAGTTCTACAGCCTCGAGATCGTCCCCGTCGACACGCACCTGCCTGTTATCCGCATTGACGAACCGGATCGGCTCTACACGTATCAGGAGTCGAAGGAACGCGCGATCGTCGATGAGGTCGCGGAGAACCACAGCAAGGATCGCCCGGTGCTCATCGGCACCTCCTCTGTGGCGGAGAGCGAATCGCTGGCGACACGGCTGACCGAGCGCGGCATCGAGGTCACGGTCCTCAACGCCAAGGACGATTCGCTCGAAGCCGAGGTCATCGCGGCCGCCGGTGCCCCCGGGGCCGTCACCGTGTCGACTCAGATGGCCGGGCGCGGCACCGACATCCGCCTGGCCGACGACGGCGTCGCCGATGCCGGCGGACTGCTGGTCATCGGAGCCGGACGGTACCCGTCCTCACGTCTCGATGACCAGCTGCGCGGACGTGCCGGACGCCAGGGCGATCCGGGCACGTCGGTATTCTTCACCAGCCTCGAGGATGAACTTCTGACGCGTGTGCCTGAGATCCAGCGCTTCGTCTCCGAAGGAGATGAGACCGGATGGATCGAGTCGAAGCGTGCACTGGGCCTCGTCGAACATGCTCAGCGCATCGCAGAGGGCCAGAACACGGCGCTGCACCGCGACACGTGGAAGTTCAACGAGCTGATGGCCAAACAGCGAGATCTCGTCCTCGCCAGGCGCCACGAGCTGCGTGTCGATGATGAGGCGATCGATGAGCTCAAGGACCGCCTCGGCGATGTGGCGAAGGAACTGTCGGCCAAGCACCCGCAGGAGCTCGTCGACGCGACGCTGCGCGAGGTGATGCTGTTCCATCTCGATGCACGCTGGGTCGACCACCTGGCCTTCCTCAACGATCTGCGTGAGGGCATCCATCTGCGCACATTCGCACGTGAGAAACCGCATGAGGCGTTCAATACGGAATCGATCCGTATCTTCTCTTCGTTCTGGTCCGATGTCATCGAGGATTCCGCGTCCACGATCGAGGAATCCGAGTTCACGGATACGGGTATCGACTTGGCCTCACACGGTCTCAAACGGCCGTCGTCGACGTGGACGTACCTGACCACGGAGAGCGCATTCGGCTCCGACATCGAGAACATCGTCAAGAAGGTCAAGCGCTGAGGAGCATCTGGGCCCACCTCCCCATCTGAAGGTGGGCCCACTGCTGAGGCCGGGGAAGATCGGCTGCTCAGGAGTCGGCCACGACTCCGCGCCGGATCGCTTCGATGGTGCGACGGATGCGCACAGCAGTCTCCGGTTCGGTCACCTCGGCGACCTGACCGAGAAGGTCGAGGCTCTGCTTGGCCCAACGGACGAAGTCCCCGGCAGCGATGTCGCTCCCGCGCAGGGAGTCAGCGAGGTTCTTGCCTTCGGTCCAGCGATACATCGGTTTGAACAGCCCCCGGTCGGGTTCCTGCGTGGTCGACAGGGCGTGCTGTTCCTCCAGTTGGAACAGCTTGCGCCAGATCGTCACCGCCTCATCACCATTGACCTTGAGGTCACGGCTCGGGGCGCGCTCCGGGTGGAGGGTGTCACCGCGCCGGGACTGGAAGACGAAGCACGACGCGAAAGCCGCGAGTTCGGGTTCGACGAGCTCGTCCCACAGACCTGCTCGGATGGTCAGGGCCACGAGCAGGTCCCGCTCACCGTAGATTCGGCGCAGCATATCGGACTGTTCAGGGTCGAATCCGAGGGTCCGCAGCACGTCCTGGACGCGTTCGAAGACGAGAGCGATCGACGTCGTCCGACCCTCGATGCGGGCAATGAGGGAATCGTTGTCCTTGACCAGTTTGGCTGCTCGGTTGGCCCACCTGGCGTGCATCTCGCGGTCCGGGCACTCGTGGCAGGGGTGGGCGCGCAGCTGTGCGGTCATCTCTGCCACGCTCGCGCTCACACCGCGGGCGCCTGGCGAGGATTCCCAGTGCGCCTCGAGATCGACCTTGCCCTCGTGTTTGGCGTCGTTGAGGATGCCCAGCAGCTGCCGTCGGTCCCCTGCCTGCCTGTGGTTGAACTTCTTCGGGACACGGACCCGGCCCTGTGCCGGCAGCGGTTCGGTCACCTCGTGGGGCCGCAGGTGCCACACTTTTCCCTGCTCGGTCAATACCGTCGGCAGCCGTGAGCCCCCGTCACGGGAACTCATGGGCGCGATGATGACAGCAGTGCCCTCAACCCGCTTCGCGGGCAGGGTCACGACATCGCCGATCTTGAGCGCACTCAGCGACTCGACGATCTCACGCTGCCGGTTCTTCGACTTGGTGCGTGTCTCCTGCTTCTGGGTATCGCTGATCGCCTGCCGCAGCCGCGCATACTCGGCGAAGTCCCCGAGCTCGCACTCCATCGACTTCTCGTAGGCTTCGATCGTCGACTCGTTCTTCCGCACCTTCTTCGCCAGACCGACGACAGCCTTGTCCGCCTGGAACTGCGCGAACGAGGTCTCAAGGACCTTCGCGGCCTCCGCCGAGCTCATCCGGGACAGCAGATTCGCCGTCATGTTGTATGTGGGCCCGAAGGCAGAGTTGAGTGCGTAGGAGCGATTGGAGGCGAGCCCTGCGATCTCGTTGACCTCGAAGCTCGGATGCCAGACGACGACGGCGTGGCCGATCTGGTCGATGCCGCGGCGTCCTGCGCGCCCGGTCAGCTGCGTGTACTCCCCCGGCGTGATCGATACGTGGGCCTCACCATTGAACTTCACGAGCTTCTCAAGGACGACCGTGCGGGCCGGCATGTTGATGCCCAGCGCCAGGGTCTCCGTCGCGAAGATGACTTTGATGATGCCCTGCGAGAACAGTTCTTCGACGAGCTGTTTGAACTGCGGGATCATACCCGCATGATGGGCGGCGACACCCAGCAGGAGACCTTCCCGGAACGAATGGAACCCCAGGATGCCCAGATCTTCGCTGGCCAGCTCATCGCGCAGCTTTTCGAGTTCGGCATTGACGATGACCTTCTCATCACGGGAGTTCAGATCGAAGCCCGAGGTCAAGTACTGCTCCACAGCCTCGTCGCAGGCGTTGCGGGAGAAGATGAACATGATCGCCGGAAGCATTCCTGTCTCCGCGAGAGAGGACACCACCTGGGTCCGACTGGGCCTGCGGAACCGTGCGCGGGTAGCACGTTCGCGCTTCGACCGGGGACCTCCGTGGGTGCGGGTCGCATGGTTGAGAGCGGGATCGATCCGGTCGGAATCGTGATGGGTGAACAGATCGTACATGCGGTGGCCGACGAGCACATGGTTGACCAGCGGCACGGGCCGGTGGGAGGTCGAAACGACCGTTGTGGGTCCGCGCACCTCGCGCAGCCAGGCACCGAATTCTTCGACGTTGGATACGGTCGCCGACAGCGACACCATCTGCACCCGATCGGGAAGATGGATGATCACCTCTTCCCAGACCGGCCCACGGAAGCGGTCGGCCAGGTAGTGGACCTCGTCAAGCACGACGAACCCCAGGTCCGAGAGCCCAGACAGGTCGTTGTACAGCATGTTCCGCAGAACCTCTGTGGTCATGACGATGATCGGTGCGTCCCGCCGGATCGTGGTGTCCCCGGTGAGCAGTCCGACGCTGTCCACACCGTGGACGTCCATGAGGTCGTTGAACTTCTGGTTGCTCAGTGCCTTGATCGGGGTGGTGTAGAAGACCCGTCTGCCCTCGTCTCTGGCGAGTTCGACAGCGAATTCGGCGATGAGGGTCTTGCCGGCACCTGTCGGAGCTGTGACGAGGACGTCTTTGCCTTCCTGCAGCTGGGTGCAGGCCTCGACCTGGAAGTCATCGAGCTCGAAATCAGTTCTGGCCGCGAACCGTCCCAAGGGAGTCTGTGCCTTTTCCGTCCTGTCGCGGTAGCGAGCGTAGGCCGCCGAGGGGCTGAGGGGCTCGGTCTCGGCCGAGGGTGGGGTCGGGTTCGCGGATTCAGTCATGCTTCTCTCAGTCAATCGGTTCGTCGGGGTCGACCCACAGGCCCTGTGCGATGAGGCGCTTCTTGCGTCTCCGGTCGTTGAAGATGCAGATCACCCAGGCCAGGCAGAACAGCGTCATCATCGGGATCACGAGGAAGAACATCGACAATGCATCGGGGGTGGGCGTGGCGATGGCGGCGAACAGGAACACGATCAGCACGATCACCCGCCAGGACTTCTGTATTCTGACAGCCGAGAGGATTCCCATCATGTTCAGACCGACCATGAGCACCGGGAGGACGAAGGCCAGGCCGAAGACGACGATGATGACCATCACGAAGGTCAGGTAGTCCTGGGCCGGAATGATATTCGTGCCGCCCTGTGGGGTGAACGACGTCAGTGCCCTGACCGCGTTGGGCAGAGCGAAGAAGGCCATGGTCGAGCCGGCGAGGAACAGCGGAATCGCTGCCCCCAGGAATCCGACCGAGTAGAGCTTCTCCTTCTTCGTCAGTCCCGGAACGATGAATGCCCACACCTCGTAGAGCCAGATCGGGCAGGAGATGAAGATGCCGATGAAGACTGAGAGCTTGATCTTCAGATCGAACGGAGAGGCGACCCCGGCGAAGTTGATCTCAGCTGTGCGATCTCCCGACGCGCGGATGCTGCGGATCGGCTCCTGCAGGATGTCCAGGACGGGGTCGTAGAGGAACCATCCGCCTACGGCCCCGAGGACGATCGCGATCGCTGCGATGAAGAAACGATTCCGAAGTTCGACAAGATGCCCGAGGACGGGCATCTTCCGCTCGGGGTTCTTCCTTCGTGATGAGGACGATCGCTGGTCGTTGGTGTCTTTCACTTCTCGCGAGACTGTGGATCCGGTTCTTCCTTCGCCGCGGGCTGCTCGGACTTGCGGGCAGCCTCGGCGGTCGTCGAGGTGTCGTTCTCGCCTGTCTCGCGATTGAGCTCGCCCGGTTCCGTCTTCTTGGGCTCGTCATCGTCACGGAGATCCTTGACCTCTGACTTGAAGATCTTCATCGACTGGCCCAGGCTCCTGGCCAGCCCCGGCAGCTTGGGTGCGCCGAAAATGATCACGATGATGAGGATCACGATCGCGATCTGCACGAAACTCGGTTTCATGGGAACTCCTTGACTATTGTCTGCTCTGAACGATTCTACGCTGTGTGACTGTGCCTTTCATCCTCGTCGCCCAGCAGGGATCGACCGAGAAGACAATTCTCAGCCCAGTCGCAGCAGTGCGGCGTCGACTGCTTCGCGATCGTCGATGTCGGTGATGACGTCGGCATGGCACAACAGGAACCGACTCAACCAGTCCACCGAGTGCACAAGGAATCTGATCCGCACACGTGGTTCACCGTTGGCGAGATATTCACGATCGGTCAGCTCGAGTTCATCCGCCAGCCAGGCTCCAGCCGCGGACAGCGTCATGGTGACCTCTCGCGCGCTCGGCTGCGAATCGCTGACGGCCATCGGCGGATGTGAGGCCGCCGTCCACGAACGAATGCTGCTCAGTGCGAACCGCCGCGGAGCCTGGGCACTGTAGCACCAGGCGTCCAGGTACCAGTCCGCGCCGGGGAGGAGCCTGCTGGGTGCGATGATCCGTCGTGTCAGTTCGTCCCGGGATCCGACGTAGTAGTCGATCTCGACCGCCGCTTCCGTGTCGATGGCCTGCTTGAGGAAGGCCATGAGCTCCTCGTCGGCCGGGATCGGACTAACTTCGACCGGGATGTGGAGGTTCTCTCCTGCGGCGAGCCTGAGCTTCTGCGCCGCCGCCCGTACAGCTTGGGTGTCGAGTCCCGGCAGTGTGTCGATGAGCTCGAGGGCCAGGACGAGGACCCCGGCCTCCTCGGCGCTGAGTCGGACGGGAACTGAGACCTCCTCGGCGTTGGAGATGTAGACCTTCCCCCCTTCCCAGCTGGCGTCGATGAGGTCATCGGGCATGTGCCCGGGGCGACCGGTCACGAACAGAAGCTGCAGATCATCGATGAGGGTGTCCGAGTCGATGTTGAAATACGCCGCTGTCTCTTCGAGGTCTGCTCCCGGGTGGGCGTCGAGATAGGGCACCAGGCTCAGCAGCCGGGTGAGTCGTTCACGCGCTGAGGACATTGCGACCTCCGAGTCGTTCGAGGGACGTCCTGACCGTGAGACGTCGGTCCTCGACAGCCTGAGCCAGTTCCGGAGGTCCAAGCACCTCGACGGCCGTGCCGAAGCTCACGATCTCTGCGGCCAACGATGCCGCGTCGGTGAACTCCACGATCACAGCGTCATCGTCGGTGCGCACCTGTCTGCGGCGCAGCGGGTCCGCGCGGTGGGCACGGATGCGCAGCCTCGCCTCGGCGACGACAGCCATCTCCGTGCTCGAGTTCAGCGCCACGTGCGGAGCGAAGTCGGCGGGGATGTCGTAGTCGCCCGGGTCTCGTCCGCCGAGCTTCGTCAGCTTGCCCTCGACCCGGGAGAGCCGGAATGTGCGTTCGGCCCCGCGATCGATGTCGTGTCCCAGCAGGTAGACTCGGTCGCCGCGGCTGAGCAGAGCATAGGGTTCGAGCTTGACCTTGCGGGGGCTCTGCCCGGGTTTGTGGTACTTGAAGCTGATCGCCTCACGAGCGTTGATGTGGTGGAGTGCAGTGGCGAAGTTCGCGCTACCCAGCTTCCGCGCGGCGGGGCCGTCGTTGGTTGCAACATGCCCGGGACCCGCCTCGGTGAGGTCGATGCCCAGGGCGCGCAGTTTCGTCAGCGCCTGAGAACTGGACTCGCCGAGTTCGGTATCGGACCAGAACTGCGCGGCCACTGCCACTGCTGCCGCTTCGGCGGGGGTGAGCTCGACGTCATCCATCGCATAGTCATCGGCGGAGATCCGGTACCCGGTCTCCCCCACGTCTGAGTAGGCGTCGTGCTCGGCTCGGGTGGCGATCGTGATCCCCATGTGTCGCAGGAGTTCCTTGTCGCGGGAGAATTTGCGATCGAAGGCGATGTCGTCCAGGCCCGCGTATCCGTCGATGGCGCTCATCAGGGTCTTCCTCGAGACCCAACCGCGGGCGGCTCTCAGGGCGATCAGCAGGTTCATCAGACGCTCGGTCTGCTGCCTCTGTCTGCTGGGGCGGGGTGTATTCACAATTCCACCGTAACCTAATGCGGGCGATAGTCTTAGGAGCATGATTCATTGGCGCAGAGGAACCGTGACCACGATTCGTTCCACCCGGCCAGGATACACAGAGGTCGAGGCCGATATTGACCAGGCGCTGCCGGGAACGACCATCACCCATATCAGGGCGGTCGCCTATACCGAGGCCGTCGGGAATCCGCAGGTAGGCGACACACTCCTGGTCAACGTCTCGGCTCTGGCCAAGCGCTTGGGCACCGGTGGCTTCGGCCTCATCGTGGCTCTGCCCGATGCGCTGCCGACCGACCCTCCCGCGGGGCCAGGCCATCTGGTCAAGGATCGCTACTCCCCGCTGCAGACGATGGTCCTCGGCGTCGACGACCAGGAGTCGGAGCATCATGAGACCCTCGCGAATGAGGAGTCCCTGGATGAAATGCCCGTACTCGCCGCCGATCTGCATTCGACTCTGCCGGCCATCATCGCGGGCATCCGCACGGTGGATCCCGAGCTGCGCATCGCCTATGTCCTCAGCGACGGTGCCGCACTGCCCGCCAGGTTCTCTCAGGCTGTGGCCGGGCTCAAGGACGCAGGTTGGCTGCAGGGAACCATCAGCACCGGCCAGTCCTGGGGCGCCGATCTCGAAGCTGTGACGATCCACACGGGCCTGCTTGCCGCCAAACATGTTCTGGGCGCCGATATCGCCATCGTTGCTCAGGGCCCGGGGAACCTGGGCACCGGCACCAAATACGGCTTCTCGGGCCTCGTCACCGGTGAGCACCTCAACGCGGCCGCACTGCTGGATGGGACTCCCATCGGGGTGCTGCGAATGTCGAATGCCGATGTGCGCGGCAGGCATTTCGGCGTCTCCCACCATTCGCTCACGTCTCTGACGGAGATCGCCCGCCCCGGTATGACGATTCCCGTCCCGGACTTCTCCACCCTCGCCGAGGCGGACCGTCGTGAGATGGACACCGACCCTGCCGCCGTGGCCGAGGTCGTTGCCGCGCAGCTGCCGATGCTGCACATGCACGATCAGGTCGATGTGAGCCTGGAGGGTCTGTGGACAGGACTCAAGTCCTCCCCTGTGGGACTGTCGACGATGGGACGCAAACTGCCCGCCGATGCGGCAGCGTTCCTCGCTGCCGCCGCGGCGGGCAGATTGGCCGCCGAGATCTGAAGTCTCGGCAAATGAGATCTCCTCAGCCCTGTGGCGCAGGAGGCTCATCTCTCATCGATGTCTCAGCGCACGTTCTCCAGATCGCAGACGAAGATCAGTGACTCGCCGGGCTTGATGACGCCGCCGGCTCCTTGGTCCCCGTAGGCCAGGTGCGGTGGGATCTGCAGGGTGCGCCTGCCGCCGACCTTCATGCCCTGGATGCCCTGATCCCAGCCGGAGATGACCATGCCGGATCCGAGGCGGAATTCGAGCGGGGTGCCGCGGTTGTAGGAGGCGTCGAACTCCTCACCGGTCGAATGGGCGACGCCCACGTAGTTCACACTCACGGTATGGCCCGGCCCCGCCTCGGCGCCGTCGCCGATGATGTCATCGACGATGACGAGCTCGGTCGGAGCCTCGGCCCCGGGGAAGTCGACTTCTGGTTTCTGCTTGCTCATGGTGTCTCCTTAGGTCGTAGCTCTGTGGTGGTCATGGACGCAGTCCTCGGCGGGCGGAGCCTCATCCTCGGCTGCCGGCCCCTCAGCCCTGCGCCGAGAGGATATCGATGACGAACACGAGGGTGGCGTCGCCGGGAATGTTCGGCGGGCTGCCCTGTTCTCCATATCCCTTGTCGGGTGGGACGACGAGGACGATCTGGCTGCCGACCTTCGCCCCGACCAGGCCTTCGTTCCATCCGTCGATGACCTGAGCCTGTCCGACGGGGTCAACGGCGAATGGTCCTCGACCATCCTGCCAGCTCGAGTCGAAGTACTCCGAATTGTCGTCCCAGAGCCAACCGGAGTAGTGCACGGCCACGCTCTGGCCTTCCTTGACCTTCGGGCCTTCGCCCTCGATCGTCGTATACGATTCGAGTTCCTTCGGGGCCTCGCCCTTGGGCTTGGAGATCGAGGGTTCACCGTTGTCGGCCCAGGTGACGGTGACGGGGTTCTTCGACTGGTCGACCTTCTCGCCTTCGGCGTGGGTCAGCGGCTTCGTGGTCTTCTCGATGTCGATGACGTAGACGAGAGTCTGCGCCGGCTGGCCCTGCTGTGCACTGCCGTTGAGCGACATGAGCAGGCGGGAGCCGACCTTTGTGTCCAGGAGTGCATTGTAGAGTTCCCCGGAGATCTGCTGCTTGTCCATGGGGAACCCGGCCGGTGACTTAGAATCATAGCTCGATTCGATCACCTCACCGGTCGTGCCCGAGACCAAGGTCATCTGCGCAGTGACCTGTTCACCGTCTGCGACCTTGTCGCCCTTGCCCTCGCTGATGACGGATTCGCCGGTCTCGTCGACGACCAGGGGCGCCTCGAATTCGACCTTCGGCTTCTCACCGACCTTGCCTTCGACCGTGACGTCGTCGAGGCTGGTCGACTTCGCGTCCTCGGCCGAGACGGAAGGCGGGGCACTTGTCGTGTCCTCCGCCTCCTCGCCCTGCCCGCAGGCGGACAGCAGCAGTGTGGCGGCCGCGATGACGGCGAGCACTTTTGTGCGCACGTGGTTCCTTTCGTTCAAGACCAGATCACTGAGATCTTACAGGCCCGCGATGAGAGCCTCGGCCTGTGGGTGTGTGGGCTCGAAGGGGTTCTTCAGCGCCACGGCACGGCCGGATTCGTCGTTGAGTCGCAGATGCACCCAGTCGACCGTGTAGTCACGCCGTGCGGCATGGGCTGCACGGACGAATTCGCCTCGGATAGCGGCTCGCGTGGTCGTCGGTGGAATGTCCTTCGCCTTCTCCCGTGCTTCGGATGAGACCAGGTTCTTGGCCATCCCGGTCCGCTCCAGCTTGGGGAACAGACCGGTGTCGGGAGTGATGTCGTGATAGGCGATGTCGAGCCGGGAGATCCGGGGATCTGTGAGGTCGTCGATGCCGCGGGCCATGGCTCGATCGATGAGCGTCTTCTTCATCACCCAGTCGATCTCCTGGTCAACCGCGGAGAAGTCCTGGGCTGCGATGGCCTCGAGCATCCGGGTCCACAGGTCGACGACGTATTCGGCCATCTCATCGTCGCCGAGGCTGTGGTCGCCCTTGTCCACGAGAACCTGAGCACGGTCGCGGTAGTCCGTGAGCAGGTTCAGCGGTGTGATCGTCGTCCCGTCCGTGCGCTCGAGCTTCACCGACCCGGTGAGGTCCCTGGCGACGAGGCGGATGTCGCGCACGGGGTGGCGCAGACCGTGTTCGGGTATCCGTGCGCCCTGTTCGATCAGGTCGAGCATGAGAACGGCAGAACCGATCTTGAGCGCCGAGGTTGCCGTCGACATCGAGGAATCACCGACGATGACATGGAGGCGGCGGTACTTCTCCGCGTCCGCGTGGGGTTCGTCGCGTGCGTTGATGATCGGTCGTGAGCGTGTTGTGGCCGAAGACAGTCCCTCCCACATCACATCCGAACGCGCCGAGAGGCCGAACATCATCTCCGAGCGGTTCGCCTCGACATCGGGGCGGAATGAGGACTGCGCGGGAATGATGGCGCCGGCACCCACCAGCAGCTGCCTGGAGACGAGGAATGGCAGCAGCACCGTGGTCAGACGGTTGAAATCGAGGTTGCGGCGGATGAGGAAGTTCTCATGGGATCCGTAGGAGTTCCCGGCCGCGTCGGTGTTGTTCTTGACCATATGGATGCGGCCGCCGAGTCCATCGGCTTCGATGCCCGACTGGGCCTGCTCCAGCAGGTCGATCATCAATGACTCGCCGGCCCGGTCCTGTGTGAGCAGATCGCGTAGGTCATCACATTCGGCGGTGGCGTATTCCGGGTGAGACCCGACATCGAGGTAGAGCCGAGACCCATTGGGGAGGAACACGTTCGAGGAACGTCCCCATTCGACGATCGGCCGGAACAGGTAGCGTGCGATCTCCTCCGGACCGATACGGCGGTCACCGGCGCCGGCGGAATGGGCGAGCCCGTATTCGGTTTCAAGGCCGTAGATCCTGGCCATCAGTCCTCCCGCAGCTGAGCCATCATGGCGTCACTGAGTCGTTTGAATGTACGGTGGCCGCCGTCGTTCCCTCCGGGACCTGGTGGACCAGGTCATGGCCCGAGGAGGTCGGCAGTGCTTCGGGTGCCACCGCTCGAGCGAGTTCGACGAACGAGTTGCTCGTCGAACTCAGAAATGCAGGAGAGAACCCCGACATCTCATTGGCCGCCCTTCTGGACGAAGTTGCGCACGAATTCTTCTGCGTTCGATTCGAGGACTCCGTCGATCTCATCAAGGATCGAATCCACATTCTGCGTGTTGATCTGGCCCTGCACGGCCTCCGGTGGTTCGGCGGGCGGTTCTCCCCCGCCTGTCGAATGATCCCTCTGAACCTGTTCCTGCGAACTCATTTCGCACCTCTTTCATCGTTCGTCGTTGCCAGTCTATCGACTCCCAGCGCCTGGAGCAGTGCTTGTGCGTCGTGCACATCGGCCAGCCTGTCTGCCAGGAGTTCGCGGGTGCCTTTGAGCGGTTCGCTCATCGGCAGGCGCACGATTCCGTAGTCGCCTGCGTTGAGGACGAGCGAGTCCCAGCTGGCGGCGACCAATGAATCCGAGAACCGGGTCACGGCCAGGGATCTGAGGTAGGCCCGGGTGCCATCGGGCGCGAACCGCACGGCCTGCTCGACTTCATCATCGGTCGTGAGACGTCGGATTCGTCCCGCCTTCTCGAGTTTGTAGAACACACCCTTCTCCGGCCGAACGTCGTGGTACTGAACGTCGATGAGGGCGAGCTTCGGGTGGTCCCACTCCAGGTTCTCCTTCTGCCGATAGCCTTCGAGAAGCACCCATTTGGCTACCCAGTCGATGGAGTCGGCGAGGCTGCGTGGGTCGGTGGCCAGACCGTCGAGGAGTCGCTGCCATTCGTTGAGCACCTCGCGAGTCTCCGCGTCATCGCCGGCGTGTTCGAGGCAGGCGGAGTAGTACGTGTTCTGGATCTCGAGCGCGGTCATCCTGGTGCCGTCGGACATGGGCAGCTTCGTGCTCACGGTCAGGTCATGGCTGATGTCCCACAGCGCCTGCAGCGGATCCGCGAGTTCGAGCCGGGGAACCAGGCCCGCTTCGATGAGGCCGAGGACCAGGGAGGTGGAGCCGAATCTGACCAGGGTGGCGGGTTCGGCCATGGTCGCATCGCCGACGATGACATGCAGTCGACGATATTTGGCCGGATCGGCATGGGGTTCGTCGCGGGTGTTGACGATGGGTCTGCGCAGGGTGGTCTCCAGACCCACCTCGGCTTCGAAGAAGTCCGCACGCGATGAGATCTGGAATCCTGCGGTCTCTCCTTCCCGGCCGATGCCGACTCGTCCGGAACCGCACAGGATCTGCCTGCTGGCGAAGAACGGAATCAGTGCGGCCGAGAGGGAGTCGAAATCCACCGCCCGGTCGACGAGGTAGTTCTCATGGGTGCCGTAGGACGACCCCTTCGAGTCGGTGTTGTTCTTGTAGAGGTTGACGGGTTCGTCAGTTGACTCGAGGCTGCGCACCGAGGCCAAGGCCACCAGGTCTCCAGCACGATCGTAGGTCACGAGGTCGCGCGGGGTCAGCACCTCCGGTGAGGAGTATTCGGGGTGGGCGTGGTCCACGTAGTAGCGGGCGCCGTTCTCGGTGACGACATTGGCCAGGTACTGGGCTTCGACGGACTCCTGGGGCATGTGAGTCAGCTGCGAGATGTCGGCCTCGGCGGCATTCATGAAGAAGCCGCGTGCGTCGGCCAGAGGAGACTCGGTGGCGAAGTCCCAGAAGTTCTGGGAGGACTTCAGCCCGCGCGGCCCCGCATAGGCATCGACGACACGCGCCGAGTCACGCATCGGATTCGCTCCCGGATTGCCCGGTTGGCTCAGTCCGAACTCGGTTTCGGAACCCATCACGCGGTGGACACTGAGCATCTGAACTCCCTCTAACGTTTAGACTCGGGGACGTGGCTGCGAAGAAATCTCATCTCCCGATCGCGTTGATCGTCGACCTCGTTCTGGTCGTCCTATTCACCATCATCGGTCATTACACACATTCTCATAATTTCGATCCCCAGGGGCTTCTGACCACAGCGTGGCCGTTCCTGGTCGGACTCGGTATCGCCTGGCTGCTGGCAGCGGTCTGGGATCGGCCGATAGCACCGCTGGCCACGGGAACCGCGGTCTGGGCGATCACCATCCTGGTCGGGCTCGTCATCCGCGGCATCACCGGCGCCGGAGGCGACCCGGGTCAGGTGCCGGTGAGCTTCATGATCGTGGCCACGAGCCTCAATCTCATCACCTTGGTCGGATGGCGGATCATCGCCACGGCCGTGGCCGGCGGCGGGTCCACCCCTCGTCGACGCCGCCGCTGAGCCGGAGACCGTGACAGAGGCCGGTGATCCGCCCAGGATCACGGACCAGGTCTGATCGAACCAGACCTGGTCGGAGCGCATCAGACCAGGTCTGAGTTCGGGTACACCTCGGCGATGTCCGTTTCGAGCGGCACCGCAGGTGCACCGCGCGTCGTGTCCAGGTGCATCATTCGCAGATGGGTCACCCGCTCCCCCTTGCGACCCGAGATCCGCGCCCATTCGTCGGGGTTCGTCGTATTCGGCAGATCTTCGTGCTCGCTGAATTCCTCGGCGATGGCCTCTTCGAAGTGCTTCGGCTGCAGACCACGTTCGCCCGTCTCCAACAGCGATTTGATCGCACTCTTCTTGGCCCGGTCCACGATGTTGTGGATCATGGCTCCGGAGGCGAAGTCCGCGAAGTGCAGGACTTCCTTCGCCCCGTCGGCATAGGTGACCTCGACGAATTCGTTCTCCCGCGACGAGGCATACATACGGTCGACACAGAACGAGATCAGAGCCGAGACCGCCTCGGCGGAGGTCTCATGCCCTGACAGCACGCTCGAGTGCAGGGGCAGTTCGGCGGTGAGGTACTTCTCGTAGATGTCGCGAGCCGCCTCGACGTCAGGGCGTTCGATGCGGATCTTCACATCGAGGCGTCCCGGACGCAGAATGGCGGGGTCGATGAGGTCCTCGCGGTTCGATGCGCCGATGACGATGACATTGTCGAGCTTCTCGACACCGTCGATCTCGGTCAGCAGCTGCGGCACGATCGTCGTCTCCACATCCGAGGACTTGCCCGTACCGCGGGTGCGGAACAGGGACTCCATCTCGTCGAAGAAGACGACGACGGGGAATCCGGCCGAGGCCTTCTCTCTGGCCCGGGCGAAGATGAGACGCAGCTGACGTTCGGTCTCGCCGACGTACTTGTCGAGCAGCTCGGGGCCTTTGATGTTGAGGAAGTAGGTCTTGCGTGACTGGCCGGCGCCGGTCCGGTCGGCCAAAGAGTTCGCCACGGCCTTCGCGATCAGGGTCTTGCCGCAGCCGGGAGGGCCGTAGAGCAGGATTCCCTTGGGCGGTTTGAGGCCGTGTTCGGTGTAGAGCTGCGGATGTTCGAAGGGCAGTTCCACTGCGTCCTTGATCTGGCCGATCTGATCGGCCAGTCCTCCGATGTCGGAGTAGGTGATGTCCGGGACCTCTTCGAGCAGCAGCGAGGAGACTTCGGGCTTCTCGACGACCTGGAGGGCATAGTGCGTGCGGGTGTCGACGACCACGGCATCCCCGACGCGCAGTCCGGCATCGATGAGGTCTTCGCCGAGGACGAAGACCTGCTCGTCATCTCCGGGTGCGCCGACGAGGATGCGGGTGTCGTCGACGAATTCGCGCACGTTGACGACCGAGCCGACGGGCGCGAAGGAGCCGGTCCCGATGATGACGAGGCCCTCCGAGAGCAGCACGTCGGTGCCGGCCCGCAGCTGCGCAGGATCCACCTCGGGGCCGACGGCGACGCGCATTCTGCGCCCGCCGACGATGACATCGGCGGTCAGCCCGTTCTCACCGAGGGCGATGAGGGTGCCCCAGTTGTTGGGCGGTTCGGTCAGCCGACGGGTCTCCTCCTTGATCCTGTTCAGCTCGTCACGAGCTGTGCGCAGGGTCTTCGACAGGGCTTCGTTGCGTTTGCCGGCGCTGAAGAGCTGTTGGCGCAATGCCGCAGTGTCCTCGCGCTGACGTTTTGCTTCGGGCGTGGTCTCGGTCATTGGTCCTCCTTCGACCCTTGGGTCTTCGACTCGGGAGTCGGCACTTCTTGGTCCAACCGCTTTCCCGCCTCGCGCATGACGCGGCGCAGTTTCTTTCCCTGTGCGACTCTGGCTCCGACGGCTTCATCGGTGACTTCCGGCTTCGTCCACGCGTCGACGTCCTCGGTCGCTGCCGGAGTGCCCTGGGGGCGCTTCTTCTTCTCCAGCGGTGGAACTCCCGGAGCCATACGGCGGGCGATGACCAGGAATCCGGTGTGGGCGATCATCCGGTGGTCCGGGCGCACGGCGAGTCCGTCGACGTGCCAGCCGCGGATCATGGCCTCCATCGACTGGGGTTCGCTGAAGGATTCCGTGGCCCGCAGTGCCTCCACGAAGCGAGAGAGCTGAGGGACGGTGGCCACGTAGGCGATGACGACTCCCCCAGGAGCCAATGCGCCGCTCACCGCGCCCAGCGTGTTCCATGGTGTGAGCATGTCGAGGACGACCCTGTCGACGGTGCCGGACTCATAGGCCTGTGGCAGCTCCTCGGAGAGGTCTCCCACGGTGACCGACCAATTGTCGGGGCGACCGTCGAAGAAGTCTGCGATGTTCCCTGCAGCGATGGTTGCGAACTCCTCGCGAAGCTCGAAGGAGTGGACCGTTCCTCTCGGGCCCACTGCCCGGAGCAGAGCCATGGACAGCGCTCCGGAGCCGACGCCTGCCTCGACGACCACCGCGCCGGGGAAGATATCGCCGAGAGTGACGATGAGCCCGGAATCCTTGGGGTAGACGACGGCCGCCCCGCGGGGCATGGAGAGAACGAAGTCCTCATAGCGCGGTCGGAAGACCTGGAAGTCGATGCCCCCGGTATTCGACACGATGATGCCCTCGGTGCGGCCGATGATGTCGTCGTGTTCGACCAGCCCCTTGTGGGTGTGGAACAGCTCTCCGGGAGCCAGCACGATCGTGTGCATTCGGCCCTTGGGGTCGGTGAGCTGAATCTTCTCGCCGGCCTTCAGGGCCCGACGGGGTTCGGTATGGCTTGCCTCAGTCATGATGCGTCCACTCTACGCTGATGAGAAGTCTCAGCACACCTGGCTCAGGCTGCGAGAAGCTCGTCGAAGAATTCCTGCAGGTCGATCACGCCCACGAGGGTGTTCTCGTCCATGACCAGGCTGAACTGCGCTTTGGGGCGGTGGGTCAGCGACTCGAGCAGATGTGGGGCGGTGATGTCCTTCGGTACGCCGATCCATCCGGCCAGGGGCCGGGCGACCTCTCCGGCAGGGACCTGATCCAACGATTCAGCCAGACGGCCGGCCGCGGCATGCCTGTCGACGAGACCGTAGGGCAGGCCCTTCTGATCGAGGACGACGATGAGGGTGCGCTCCTTCGCGTTGCCCAGCGTGTTCGCAAAGTCGAGTGTGTCGGCAATATCCGCATCCCAGGTTGCGGCGATGGCGGGCTGAATCACCTGTGAAAGGTCATAGGTCTCCATCTTTCGAGCCCGTTTCGCATGGTTCGCGGCGTCCCCGGCAGAGAACCAGAGCATGATGGCGATCAGCGACATCCACGCCACTTGCAGCGGGTCGGGCCGCTCTCCAGCCAGCAGCGGGGTGATGACCGACCAGCCGATGAAGCCGATGGCGATGACCCGACCGACCCAGCTGGCGACGATCGTACCCAGGTACTGCGAACCCGTGAGTCTCCACATCAGGGCCTGCAGCGCCCATCCGCCGTCGAGCGGAATGCCCGGCAGCAGGTTGATCGCGCCGAGTGCAACGTTGGCGAAGGTGACGGCGATGAGGAGGAGCCACGGAACCGAAGTCGGTGAGACCGCAGACAGGCACCACCAGCCCAGCAGCGCCAGGATGATGTTGACGATCGGGCCGACGATGGAGATGACGAAGCTGGTGAGCGCGGCCTTGTCACGCGGGTTGTCGGCCTGAGGTTCGAATCGGGTGAATCCTCCCCAGATATTGAGCTCGATCGCGGCAACCTTGAGCCCGTAGAACTGTCCGGCGACACCGTGTGCCAACTCGTGGAGAAAGACCGAGGCGAACAGCAGAACCGCATACGCGAATGCCACGAACCAGGCCCAGACACCGAGGTCAGGTCGGACAGTGTTCAGCCACGGGGCGAACAGGATCGTGATGACGATGGCGGCCAGGAACCATGACCAGGCCAGGATCACCGGGGCGCCGAGAACAGTCCCCAGGCGCAAGCCCGAAGAGGCACCAGTCTGGTGATTTTTCGCGGCCATCGAAGGAGTTCCTCTTGCTTGGGGTCGGGTCTACTCAGCCTAACAGCGACACGGTCGCCAGAATGGTCTGACGCGTCGTGTCAGACGAAGTCGTTAGAGTGGTTCCATGGCCGAGCTGATCAGTCTTTCGCCCTCACGGGCCAACGACTTCGTACAATGTCCCTTGAAATTCCGCTTCCGCAGCATCGACAAGCTGCCGGAACCGCCCTCCCAGGCCGCTTTCAGAGGGACCGTCGTCCATTCTGTGCTCGAGAAGCTCTTCGCCTTACCCGCTGCACAGCGAACACAGGATGTCGCCGAGTCGCTGTTGCGTCCCAGTTGGAACGAACTCGTCGAAAAGGATCCCGAAGTGCTCGCGATCTTCGACGATGAGCGAGAGCAGGAGACATTCTTCACAACCGCCGGCAAACTGCTGCGCGCCTACTTCACACTCGAATTCCCTGAGCACCTGGAACCTGATGAGACGGAGAAATACGTCCGCACGCAGCTCGACAACGGCCTCGAGCTGCGGGGCTTCATCGATCGGGTCGATGTCGCCCCCGGCGGTGAGAAGCGTCTCGTCGACTACAAGACCGGCAAGCAGCCCAAACCGCAGTACGGCAGGGAAGCGAATTTCCAGATGGGCTTCTACGCCCTCGTCGAGTATCGCCTCACAGGTGAGCTCGTGCACACGCTCCAGCTCATGTACCTGGGATCGCAGTCCATCCTCAAGTCCCATCCCACGATGGGTGACATCGAACGCACGCAATTCGAGATCGAGTCGATCTGGAAGGACATCATCGCCTCCGCCGAGGCGGATCGCTGGCGTCCTAAGAAGTCACCGTTGTGCAATTGGTGCACGTTCAAACCGCTGTGTCCGGCGTGGGGCAACACTCCCCCGCCGACACCGGAGATCACACGGATAGTCGGGGCGTGAGCTCCCTCAGGTCGGCAACGGAGCGTCCTTCCAGGCTGGACCACAGGATCCGACCCGGGCGTTCCTCGAGGTCGACCAGGTGCGGCACCCCGATGGCGATGGTTCCTGCTGCCTCCGCGCTGGCCAGACCGGGCCTTGAGTCTTCGAGAGCCACGCAGGTTCCCGGCTCCAGCCCGAGCAGCGCCGCGCCCGTCAGGTAAGGCTCGGGGTCGGGTTTGCCGGCGCTGACCTCGTCCCCGGAGACGAGCCCGACGAAACTGTGAGCCGGACACGCCGCAATGACCGCCTCGGCGAGACGCCGGTAGGACATCGTGACCATCACGCACGGGATGCCGGCGGTGACGATCGCAGCGAGGAACTCAAGGGCCCCGGGTCGAAACGGCACTGCCTCCTCGATCTTCTCCACGACCTCGTTGAGCAGCGTGTCGACGATGACCGCCGCCGGCAGGTCAAGTCCGGCGTCCTGCATCATCGCCGCGGAGGTGAGCAGATCGTTGCCCACGAACTCCAAGCCCTGCTCTTCGCTCCAGGCGATTCCGTGTGCGTTCATCAGTTCGGTCTCGGCTCTGATCCAGTACGGTTCCGTATCGACCAGAGTTCCGTCCATGTCCCAGAGGACTGCGGCAGGATTCGTCATGATTCCAGCGTAATCTTGAACCATGACTTTTCTTCCATCAGGGTCCGGGGCACTCGTGTTCATCGCCTTCGAGGGACAGGACGCGGATGCCTCCGAGGCCGCCAGTTCACTGGTCAAGGATCTCATCGAGGCATGGGGACTCGGCGACAGTGAGATCTTGGACACCGACGGCTTCTACGAGTTCAGATTCTCAGAGCCTGAGATCGTTCGGGACGAAACGGGTCGGGCCGCAATTGCGTGGCCGGGAATCGAAATCCACCGAGGGCAGCGTCTGGGCACACCGGTCACCGTCATCCAAGGACACGAGCCAGGACTGAAATGGCGCGAATTCCTCTCACTCATCCTCTCCGAGGTCACCGCCGCTGATCGTGTGGTCCTGCTCGGAGGTCTGCATGCGGAGGTCCCGCACACGCGACCTCTGCCCGTCGTCGCGAACACCGAGGATGCATCGCTTGCCGCGGATCTGGACATCGAGGTCAACGGCTATGCGGGCCCGATCGGCATCCTCGGCCTCCTCGGCGTCGAATGCGACAGGAGAGGGCTGCATGCGATCAACCTGTGGGTGGGCGTGCCCGACTACCTCACCGACTCCCCCTCGCCCAAGGCGGAACTGGCCTTGGCCTCAGCAGTGGAGAAACACACGGGCCTCGAGATCGACATCCCCATCCTCGAGGAGGAGAGCCGAGCCTGGGAACTCGGTGCCGATGAACTGGTTGCTCTCAACCCGCACCTCGTCGAGCTGCTCAAGGGACTCGAGCAGCTCAATGATTCCACGGAGCTGCCCGAAGCCAGCGGCGATGCGATCGCCGCCGAATTCGAGCGCTACCTGCGCAAACGCGGCCGCGAGAGATGAGCAGGCCGCGAAGCCGCGTCTCTGAGCCGGAGGCGCGGAGGAAGCGGTCGGAGGCTCTCAGGCGTGCAGGTCGATGCCGAGGAGGGCATCGACGGCGTCTGCGACCCGATCACCGCAGACCGGCGCGGTCTCTGCCGCGGGCGAGTCCGCATAGTGTTCGGCCCATTCGTCGAGGATGCCCAAGGCGCGGGGACTGTCGAGGTCATCGGCCAGAGATTCGCGCAGCAGACCGATGATGTGTCCGCGCAGCCCCTCCCGGCACTCGGCCTCGCACATTGCCGCATGCTTCCAGGCCTGCAGTCGCGCCGAGGCGGATTCGAGCAGATCGTCGGTGAAGATCCAGTCGCTGCGATAGTGGTTCGACAGCAGCACTGTGCGGATCACCATGGGGTCGACGCCCTGTTCGCGCAGCTTTGAGACGAGGACGAGGTTGCCCTTCGACTTGCTCATCTTCTCGCCCTGGTAGCCGACCATGCCTGTGTGCATATAGGTCCGGGCCAGCGGTGCCTGCTTCCACGCCGCTGCATGTGCTGCGCTCATTTCGTGGTGCGGGAACACGAGGTCGCTGCCGCCGCCCTGAACGTCGACGGGCAGCCCTGCATGGTTGTTGGCGATGACGGTGCATTCGATGTGCCAACCGGGGCGACCCGGGCCGAGCTTTCCGCCGTCCCAGGACGGTTCGCCCTCGCGTGCGGCTTTCCACAGCAGAGGATCGATCTCGTTGTCCTTGCCAGGTGTCTCCGGGTCGCCGCCGCGTTCGGCGGAGAGCTTGGCCATCGTGGCCCGGTCATCGTGGCTGACGCTGCCGAAAGCCGGATGGATCGGGGTTGAGACGCGGTAGTACACATCTCCGTTGTCGAGTGTGTAGGCGGCTCGCGATTCGACGAGGTCCTCGACCGCTGTGACGATCTGCTCGACCGACTCGACGACGCCGATGTAGCTCCGGGGCGGAAGCACGCGCAGTGCGCTCATGTCCTGCCGGAACAGCTCGATCTGCGATTCGGCGAGCTCTTGCCAGTCGACTCCTGTGGCAGCGGCGCGTTCGAGCAGCGGGTCATCGACGTCGGTCGTGTTCTGCACATAGACGACGTCGAGGCCCGCGTCGCGCCATACCCGGTTGAGCAGGTCGAAGGCGACATAGGTTGCCGCGTGACCGAGATGGGTGGCGTCGTACGGGGTGATTCCACATACATAGAGACCGGCCGCCTGGTCACGCCCTTTGAGTCTGCGTGGGCTCCGAGTGCCGGTGTCGAAGACTGTCGGCACCTTTCCGGAGCTGGTGAGGCGGGGTAGCTGAGGTTCGGACCATGACTTCACGCAGACCAGCCTAACCGAGTCATAGCAGAACGGCACCTCCTGCCTCCGGCACTGCTCTTCCTAGATCGGCGGCCAGGGAATGACGGTCCGATCTTCGGGCGGTTCGGGGAAGGTTCCGGCCTCTGCCAACTGCTCGGCGCGGTCGCGCAGGCTCTCGATCTCCGCGACTTCCAGACAGTCATCGAGCACCGAGCGCAGCTCCGCCGACATTCGAGCCACCTCGTCGAGGGCGTCGAGCTCCTCGACCCGGAACGACGAACGAGAGAAACCCCACAAGACGGTGCGCACCTTCTCCTCGGCGTGGAAGGTCAGACCGTTGTCGATGCCGTAGGTGCCGATGCTGCTCGGGCCGCTGCCCGGCACGTAGCTGCCGGTGATGATGTGGCCCGCCTTCCGGTCGGCGTTGTTTGCGAGCAGGTCGAAGAAGGCGATCGCCCGAAGCCCGTCACGGGTGTCGTGGGACAGCACCAGGTCGGTGCCCTCCTCGGTGCGCAGAGCGAACATCGGGGTGTGATCGGCAGGGATGCCGTCGACCCCGGTGAGCGTGACGGCGTCGTCGTCGCCGGAATCCTCGACATAGGCCTGGAGGGATCCGAGCCCTGCTCCCAGATCGCCACGCAGGACGGTCGGCGGGACCACGTTGAGGTCGAGGTGGGCGCTCAGACGGTAGGAGGCGACCTCGCGCAGCGATAGGGAATGAGGTGGAAAATCTGCCAGCGGTCGCTCCCCCGATGCCGGTTTGTACACGGCTTTGAGGTGCGTGCCGGCATGGTCGACGACCACGAGACGGGTGTCGTTGCTGGCCCGCGGGATCGCGCCCATCACGGTGCAGGATCCCTGTTCCAGGGCTTGTCGGGCGAAAGCAGAGTGCATCACTTCGTCACACACGCGCGATGCCGTTGGCACGGGGGCACAGGTGGCCCTCGGGCTCCAGCGGCAGCGAGCAGAAGGGGCAGTCGCCCCGACCGGCGGACACGACCTGATCGGCCCGGCGGGCGAATTCACGAGAACCGGCGGCGTCGAGGACGATGCGCAGCACGTCCCTTTCGACCTCATCGTCGTCAGGTTCCGCCGAGGTGCCCGTCTGAGCATCCTCTTCGGTGAGTTCGAAGCATTCGACCACGAGTTCATGGGCGACCGTGTCCCAGCCGAGGCTCATGGTGCCGACTCGGAATTCGGGTTCGATCGGAACGTTGAGGCCGGCATTGTCGATGCGTTCGTCGATCGCAGACTGGGGCACTCGCGCCGCAGGGTCCTTGACCATGACCATATCGAGGAGTTCAGTGACCCGATCGGCGAGGATCTCGACCTGCTCCTTCTCCACCACCACTGTGGTCAGAGCGGTTCCTGATTTCGCCTGCAGAAGGAACGTGCGCTCGCCGGGCAGACCGATCGTGCCGACGACGAATCGTTCTGGGGTGGGGTGGTCGTACAAAGCTGCCATGGCTTCAGCCTAGTTCAAAGACTTACATGTCCGACTTCACTGGGATACATTTGAGTCATGAGCACTGATCCTCGTGAGGCCCTGGACGCATTCCTCGAAGCAGTGGGAGAACACTTCGCTGCATCCGCACACCGCAATGGAGACCAAGATCCTCGTGTCGAAGCCGCCTACATGGCCTTGGCCGATGCCTTCGAAATCTATGAAGACGCGATCTACACCGCGTATGACGAGGTCACCCCATTCGAACTCTTCGACGATGTCGAAGACGCCAAAGAGGACGACGAAGACAATGAGCTCGACGGGGACTTCTCCGTCGACGACGATGAACCCGACGACTGAGGTCTCCCCGAACCGGCTGAGACCCCGGCAATCCTGAACTCTCAGGATATCTGGTCGAGCACCTCGGCGATCTCGGGTTCGAGTTCGACGTCACTGTCGAGCACCTGAGCCAATTGTTCAGGCGTGCGGGCAGAGACCAGTGAAGACGCCACACCCTGATACCTGTTGAAGGCCAACGCGATGTCGGCAGCGGTCACGCCCAGTGCCGCTGCGGCTTTGCGGACTCCAGCCAGCACCCGAGTCGATCGTTCATCGAGATAGGCACCGACATAGTCGGAGAGTTCGCCTGCGGCGAAGCGTGAGTCCTGTGGGGTTCCCCGACGATACTTGTCACTCAGCACTCCCCTGCCCAGGCCGGCACCGGCGATGAGGCCCACGCCCGCGTAGTTCGCGGCAGGAAGCAGATCGTCCTCTGCCTCCCTGTTCAACAGGGAGTATTCGGCGATGGCGCAGGCGATCGGCACTCCTGCTCCGCGCATCTCCGCCAACTCCCAACCGGCATGGTGGGATACGCCGACGTAGCGGATCTTGCCCAATGTGAGCAGGGTATCGATCGCCGAGGCGGTCTCTGCCCTGTCCACCTCAGGATCGAAGACATCGAGGATGAGCACGTCGATGTGGGAACGACCGGTGGCCGCCAGCAGCGCATCCACCTGGTTGAGGATGCGGGCCCGGCCCAGACCCACCTCGATGTGGGATGACTCACTCATGGACACGCCCACTCGGGCAACCAGCATGATCTGCTCAGGAAGACTCAGCTGAGACAGCACTCCGGTCGCGTGCACTCCGGAGGTGGGAAGCTCGATGAGGTTCCCACCAGCGGCGACGTAGTCATCGACGAGCCGCTGTGCGACCGGAACGTCGACCCGGTGTCCCCACTCGAATGTGCCGAGACCCACATCGCTGACATCAAGACCGGTGCTGCCGAGGCGTTGTTGCTTCATGGTTGTTGAGGTTACCTGATTCGGCGACTACCGTGGTTTTGTTCCCACACCGCTTTCTCTAGGAGACGCATGTACGACTGGTTGGTCGCCGCAGTGCTCGGCATCGTTCAGGCACTGACGGAATTTCTGCCGATCTCATCCTCGGCACACGTGCGCATCGTCGGTGAGTTCATGCTGCCGGGCCAGGATCCGGGTGCGTTCTTCACTGCGATCATTCAGATCGGCACCGAGGCCGCTGTCGTCGTCTACTTCTGGCGCGATATCGTCTCGATCATCTCCAAGTGGTGCAAGGCCCTGGTCGGCAAGCACGACCGCAAGGATCCCGAGGTCCGACTGGGCTGGCTGATCATCGTCGGTTCGATTCCGATCGTCATCCTCGGCCTGCTGTTCGAGGACGCGATCCAGGGTGCCCTGCGCAGTCTGTGGATCACCGCGACCATGCTCATCGTCTTCGGTCTCATCATCGGCCTCGCCGACTGGGTGGGCAAGAGGGAGCGCACCCTCGAGGATATGACCTGGGGACAGGGCATCGTCTACGGTCTCGCTCAGGCGTTGGCCCTCGTCCCGGGCGTGTCGCGGTCGGGCGGCACGATCATGGCCGGCCGTTTCATGGGCTTCGACCGTCCCGCCGCCGCTCGATATTCTTTCCTGCTCGCCATACCCGCGGTTCTGGGATCAGGCTTCTACTCTGTCTTCCAGACGATCGGCAGCGAGGAGATGGTCATCGGCTGGGGACCCACAATCCTGGCCACGATCATTGCCTTCGGACTCGGACTCCTCGTCATCCACTGGTTCCTCGGCTACGTCAAGACGAAGTCCTTCGCTCTCTTCGTCTGGTACCGCGTGGCACTGGGCATCGTGCTCTACGTCCTGCTGGGCACCGGGGTGCTCGCGGCCACCTGATTCGGCATGGCCTGACTCAGCCGTGCCTCAGCGCAGG
>NZ_JAKDJU010000126.1 GCF_030453725.1 Brevibacterium picturae | reverse complement strand
TCCCGATGACGTTCTTCATGAGCAACGACGCCTTCTACTTCGGCATCCTTCCGGTGTTGGCCGAGACCGCCGGTCACTTCGGCATCTCCGCGGCCGATATGGCCAGAGCCTCCATCACGGGCCAGCCGGTGCACATGCAGTCACCGCTGGTGCCAGCGATCCTGCTCCTCGTCTCACTCTCGGGAGTCGAGCTCGGAGACCACCACAAGAGGGTTCTCTGGCGTGCGCTGATCGTCTCTCTGGTGATGCTGACCGTCGGCGTCCTCATCGGCGTCATCGCAATCGGATAGGACCGCGGCAGATATGACTGATTTCTACTCAGCTCCTCGTCACAGGTTCGCCGCGCCCTCGCTGCGGGTGGCGGCCTCGGCCGGCATCGACGATGCACGGGCCACGGTCATCCTGGCTTACCGGTCGGATGCCTCGACGTCGGTCCTCGATGAGGCGATCGCCGGCGCCCGCCGGGAGAACGCGGCAGTGCGCGCGGTCCACTACGAGTCCGACACGACGACCGCTCCCTCGGTTGGGGCACTGTCCCAGACGAGGGAGCTTGCCGATCGGCTCGCCGAGGCGGACCTCGAGTTCGAGATCCAACGCGCCGATTCCGATGTGGCCTCCCAGATCCTCGACCTCGCCGAAGCCCGGCAGGCGAAGCTCATCGTGATGTCGTCCAAGCGCCGCTCCCCCGTGGTCAAGCTGCTTCTGGGCTCGAGCACTCAGAGGGTGATCCTCGAGGCCGAGTGCCCGGTCCTCATCGTCAAGTAGAGTCCAACTTCACCGGGCCAGCAGGTCCCCGGCTCCCGCTCCGGTGAGTGAGGCATCGAGGAGTTCGATCGTGTGGCCCGTCGGCAGGGTCGCCTCTCCCTGTCTGCGCAGCGCGTCGGTGACCTGCAGCAAGCATCCGGGGTTGCCGGTGACGACGAGTTCGGCTCCGGTGGCGGCGATGTTCGTGGCCTTCTTGTCCCCCAGCTCGCGGGCGGCCTCCGGGCGCACCAGGTTGTAGATGCCGGCCGAGCCGCAGCACGTGTCGGCGTCCTTGATCGCAGCCAGTTCGATCCCGGGGATCTGGCCCAGCAGTTCGCGTGGCGGGTTGCGCACCCCTTGGGCGTGGGAGAGGTGGCAGGCGTCGTGGTAGGCCACGCGCAGCCCACCGTCGGCCACCGGATGCCGTGGGGCGCTGGGCCCGATTTCGACGAGGATCTCGGTCACGTCTCTGACCTTGTCGGCCAGCTCCTTCGCGCGCTGGGCGTAGGCGGGGTCATCGGAGAGGATGTCGGCGTATTCCTTCATCGTCGACCCGCATCCGGCGGAGTTGACGACCAGATAGTCCACGTCCGCCGAGGTGAAGGTATCCACGATTCTGCGTGCGAAGTCCTCCCCTTCCTCGCTGCGCCCGGCATGGACCGACAGCGCACCGCAGCACCCCTGCGACTGGGGCACCACGACTTCACAGCCTTCCATATTGAGCACGCGCACCGTCGCGGCATTGACCTGCGGATAGAAGGTCCGCTGGACACAGCCGAGCAGCATCCCCACCCGCGCCCTGACAGGCACACTCGCACCTTCGGCGGTGCGCGGCGGGTTCGACTCGGGAATGCTGACCTTCTTCGTCACCGGCGGTGCGATGGCCTCCATCGTGGCCAGGGTCGGTGAGAGCTTCTCGAGGATCTTGGACTTGCGGATGACATTGGAAATTCCCGTCCGCTGGTAGAGCTTGAGCGGTGCCAACAGGGTTCCCAGACGCTCCGGGTACGGGAACAGTTGGAAGATCGCCTCCCGCAGAGCCACCTCGGCGCGGCTGCGGTGCTCCTTGCCGTTGCGCTCGACCTGACCGCGGGTGGCTTCGATGAGCTTGTCGTACTGGACCCCGGACGGGCAGGCGCTGACGCAGGCCATGCAGCCCAGGCAGGCGTCGAAGTGCTCGACCATGGAGGCGGTCATCGGCCCCTCTTCCAGGCCCTTCTCCATGAGGTAGATGCGTCCGCGCGGTGAGTCCTCCTCATTTCCCCAGAGTTGGTAGGTCGGACACGCGGGAAGGCAGAAGCCGCAGTGGACGCAGTCGGCGATGAGCCCCGGGTCCGGTGGGTTGAAGACGTCGAAGGCCGAATGGTCCATCGTCGGCGGGGCCATCTCCATCGTGGCCTGGCCCGCGGTCGCCATCGTCGCCTCCAGAGGTGTCGACTCCGACGTTGCACCCTGTGCTGACGTTGCACCCCAGGCGGACGTGTCGTCGGGGACGGACGCTGCGCCGCCATCGCCGCCCTGGCAGCCTCCTGCTCCACCGCAATCGCATGACATCACAGTCCTCCTATTCCACGTCCGGGTGAAAGCAGACCATCCGGATCGAACTGGTCTTTGATGGTGCGCATGAGTCCGAACCCGGGGATCTCGCCCCAGGCATCGACGTCGCCCCACACCGAGGCGGGGGCGCACAGAACGGTCGCGCTCAGCTGCTTCTGCCCCCACGTGCGCAGATGCTCGAGTACGACTCGGGTCGCGATGGTGGGATCGGTGTCGAGGCCGCCGACGCCGAGGTCGAAGACCCCCATAGCGGACCCACGCAGCTGGATCGGGTACCCGATGGTGTCCTCGAGGCGGGCGATCTGAGCCACCAGCTCCGGCACCAGCGCCGGCGAGACCGAGGCCCGTATCGTCACGGGGGCCTGAGCCCGTCGTGCCCACCAGCTCGGCTCGAAGCCCGCCTTCGCGCCGGGATTGGCCTCGATGATCTGCCGGGTTCGGGACTCGACCGACTCCGGGAGTCCTTCGACCATGACGACGGTCGTGGCCTGTGTGCCCGGCGACCGGTCGATTTCGACTGCCGCCGGCGCCACCTGGGAGCCGAGGACTCCGAGCGCAGCCTCGGCGCCGGGGATCTCGACGTAACCTTGGGTCTCCGGTTTCGGGTACAGCCGGACTGCGGCGCTGGCGATGATCCCCAGCGTCCCCCAGGATCCGGTCATGAGTTTGGCGAGGTCGTAGCCGGCGACGTTCTTCACGACCTTGCCGCCGGCCTTCGCGATCGTGCCGTCGGCGAGGACGACGGTGACTCCGAGGACGACTTCGCGCAGAGGCAGGCGGCCGATGCGCCGTGGCCCCACAGCCCGGGTGGCGATGGCTCCGCCCAATGTCGACCCTGAGTCCGAGCGGTCGGCTGGAAAGTCCGGGAGGAGCTCCTGATCTCCGGTGGCGGCGACGTCGTTGAGTTCGGAGATCGTGGCCCCTGCCCCGGCGACGAGGATGAGGTCGTCGGGAGAATGTTCGCTGACCTGGTCGAGTCCTCCCATGTCGAGGAGGAGGCCCGGAGTGTGTCCCGGCGGATGATCATCGAGCGCGGTCCCACCGCCGTAGACGCCGATCGAGCGAGAGTCGCGATGTGCGCCGGTCACGAGTTCGGACAGCTCCTCAACGCTGTCCGGCCGGGCGAGCCGGGGAAGTTCCTCGGTCAAAACAGCTCCGCCTTTCCTGCCGCCTGCAATGGGTGCTCCCCCGATGTCCGCCGAGGTGGTTCCCCGCACAGCCGTGGTGTCGGGAAGACCTTTCCCGGGTTGGACAGATAGTCGGGATCGAAGGCACACCGCAGGATCTGCATCGTGTCGAGATCCTCATTCGTGAACATGCGCGGCATGAATTTGGCCTTGTCGGAGCCGACCCCGTGCTCCCCGGTGATCGAACCGCCTTCGCTCAGGCACAGGTCGAGGATCCGCCCCGAGGCGGTCTCGGCCAGATCGGTCTGGCCCTCGACACCGCCGTCGAAGAGCACGAGCGGATGCAGGTTGCCGTCTCCGGCGTGGAAGACGTTGGCCACGCGCACACCGCATTCCTCAGCGATCGTCGAGATGGAGGCGAGCACGGGTCCGAGCCGAGACCGTGGGATGACTCCGTCCTGGACGATGTAGTCGGGGCTGATCCGGCCGACGGCCGCGAAGGCCGATTTCCGGCCCTTCCAGATCAGACCGCGTTCGACATCGTCGACGGCGACCCTGATCTCGCCGGCACCGTGATCCTTCGCCCGGGCGATGACCGTCTCCCGCTCGAGTTCGACGTCGATGGCCGGTCCGTCGAGTTCGACGACGAGGACCGCACCGGCGCCCTCGGGGTAGTTGCAGGCCACGGCCCTCTCTGCAGCCTCAATGGCCAGCGCATCCATCATTTCGATGGCGGCGGGCATGATCCCGGCCGAGATGATGTCACTGACCGCCTCCCCTGCCGCATCGGTTGACTCGAATCCGATCAGCAGCGTCTCCACGGCTTCGGGAAGCCGGGTCAGCCGTACGGTCACCTCGGTCACGATCCCCAGCGTCCCTTCGGATCCGCAGAGCACGCCGAGGAGGTCGTAGCCCGGGTATTCGGGGGCCTGTCCCCCGATCTCGACGATGTCTCCCTGGGCGGTGACGAGAGTGGCCCCGGTGACGTGATTGGTGGTGAAACCGTATTTGAGGCAGTGGGCACCGCCGGAGTTCTCGGCGACGTTGCCGCCGATCGAGCACACGCTCTGGCTCGAAGGGTCCGGCGCGAAGTAGTAGCCGTGAGGGTTGGCCTCGTTGGACAGATTGAGGTTGATGACCCCGGGCTGCACGACCGCACGCTGGGCCAGAGGATCGATGTCGAGGATGTCTCGCATCGTCGACATGACGATGAGCACGCCCTCTGCATGCGGCTGGGCGCCACCGGACAGGCCGGTGCCCGATCCTCGGGCGACGAAGGGGACGTCGAACTCGTGGCAGGCACGCACGGTCAGGGCCACCTCGGCGGTGGAGGTGACGCGGACGACCAGGGCCGGCACGGTGCGGTGCACAGCCAGACCGTCACACTCGTAGGTCTTGCGTTCGTTCTCGTCGGTGACGATCGCCTGCGGTGGCAAATGCGCTTCGATCCGTCCGAGAATCGACTCGATTCTGCTCGTGTCCACTTCCGCCTCCATTGCGCTGATGGTGTCGAGCTTAACGAAGAACGCCGCCGAAAATGTGCTCCACGGCACATTTTCGACGGCGTTCTTACCTGGTGAGACTCATGAACCGAGTCGACTCAGGGCATGCGGGCCAGACTCAGGGCATGCGGGCGTAGGCCGGCAGCGTGAGGAAGTCGACGTACTCATCGGCAACGGCCACGGACAGGAACGTGTCGGTGGCGTCCTTCCAGTCCGACTCCTCGCCCGGCAGCTTCGCGACCTCTTCGGCCACGACCTGGCGCACGAGGTCCGCGGTGACCGTGGCTCCGGTGTCGAGTTCGACTCCGGCGTCCATCCACTGCCAGACCTGGGACCGTGAGATCTCGGCGGTCGCGGCGTCTTCCATGAGCCCGTTGATGGCGACAGCACCGTTGCCTTCGAGCCAGGCGCGCAGGTACTGGATGCCCACGGAGACGTTGGTCCGCAGACCCTTCTCCGTCATCGACCCCGGGGTCGACTTCACGTCGAGGAGGTCGGCCGCAGTCACGGAGACGTCCTCGCGCTTGTTCTCGATCTGGTTGGCGTTGGCACCCAGAGTCTCGGTGAAGACCTCCTTGCAGAGGGCGACCATGCCGGGGTGGGCGACCCAGGAGCCGTCGAAGCCCTTGCTGGCCTCGCGTGACTTGTCTTCGCGGACCTTGTTGAAGGCCGCCTCGTTCTCGTCCTTGTCCTTCGATGGGACGAAGGCGGACATACCACCGATCGCGTGCGCGCCGCGCTTGTGGCAGGTGCGCACGAGGAGTTCGGTGTAGGCGCGCATGAACGGCACCGTCATCGTGACATCTGAGCGATCGGGCAGCAGGTAGTCGGAGCCGCGGGAGCGGAAGTTCTTGATCACGGAGAAGATGTAGTCCCAGCGACCTGCGTTGAGCCCTGAGGAGTGCTCGCGCAGCTCGTAGAGGATCTCTTCCATTTCGAAGGCTGCGGGGTAGGTTTCGATGAGCACGGTGGCGCGGACGGTGCCCCGGGCCAGGTCGAAGGCGTCCTCGGCGTGGTCGAAGACCTGATTCCACAGGCGCGCCTCGAGGTGCGATTCCATCTTCGGCAGGTAGAAGTACGGGCCTTTGCCCTTCTCGATCTGGATCTGCCCGGCAGTGGCGAAGTAGAGCGCGAAGTCCACAAGGGACCCCGAGGTCTCCTCGCCGTCGACGAGGATGTGCTTCTCGGGCATGTGCCAGCCGCGGGGGCGGACGACGATGGTCGGCAGCTCCTCATCGGGGGCCAGGGTGTAGGACTTGCCCTCGGGCGAGGTGAAGTCGATCTCGCGATTGAGCGAATCGAGCAGGTTGAGCTGCCCGCCGATGACCGAGCCCCACTCCGGGGTGTTCGCATCCTCCTGGTCAGCCAGCCACACCTTGGCCCCGGAATTCAGGGCATTGATCGTCATCTTCTTGTACGTCGGCCCGGTCATCTCCACACGACGGTCCTCGAGGCCGGGAGCCGGTGGTGCGACCTGCCAGCTCGGATCATTGCGGATCTCGGCGGTCTCGGGGAGGAAGTCGAGGTCGGCACCGGCCGCGATCTGAGCCTGGCGCTCCTTGCGGGCCTCCAGACGTTCGAGGCGGTCCCCATTGAACTTCCGGTTGAGTTCGACGATGAGCTCGAGGGCCTTCGGGGTGAGTACCTTCTCTGCCCCGTCCGGCAGTTCGCCGGTGATCTCCATGCCTGCTGGAATGTCCAGATTCTCGATATGAGCAGTCATCGGTGGTTCTCCTTAGTCGGCACATTCACTAGTGCATCGCTGATCGCTGGCAACGGGGTTTGGCCTGCGAAACTTTCACATCGTGAAATTTATTGTTCACACAACGAAAAGAATAGGAGGTGATGCACATCTCGTCAAACGCTTCCCTCGAGGTGAGACACGAGAATACCTTGACGGTACGACACCGACCAGGCACGATGATCGCAGGTACTTCGTCAGTGGAGTCGAAACCGTGTCGACTGTTCACCATCCGGTGGCGGTCGCCGGGCCAGGCTCCTCGACCAAGCGGCAAGGACGCCGCGGATCGGAATCACGATGGACAACCTCGCCCTCGCAGCGCTTTTGGCGCTGTCTCCCATCCTCCTGGCAGGAATCCTGCTCATCGGCTTTCGCTGGCCGGCGAAGTATGCGATGCCGATCGGCCTGGTGGCGGCCGCACTGGTGGCGAACTTCGCCTGGCAGATCGAGTGGGTGACGATCGGCGCCTCTGTGGTGCAGGGCCTGCTCACTGCCATCGGACTGCTGTGGATCGTCTTCGGCGCACTCCTGCTCCTGGCCACGGTCACCCGCTCCGGAGCGATCCAGACGATCCGCGCCGGTTTCGTCTCCATCTCCCCCGACCGGCGCGTCCAGGTCATCATCATCGCGTGGCTCTTCGGCTCCTTCATCGAAGGTGCGGCAGGCTTCGGCACTCCCGCCGCAGTCGTCGCGCCGCTGCTGCTCGCCCTCGGCTTCCCTGCCATCGCCGCAGTCCTCGCCGGCCTCATCATCCAATCCACCCCCGTGAGCTTCGGCGCCGTGGGCACGCCCATGGTCGTCGGAATCGGCACGGGGCTGTCCCAGGAGGACGGCAGCATGTCCTCCGAGGTGGCCGCCCGGGCCGCCGAGCTCGGACTCAATCAGAGTGAGTTCGTCGCGCACACCGCCGCCCAGGTCGCCCTCATGCACGGCATCTGCGGCATCCTCATCCCACTGCTGCTGTCCTGCCTGATGACCGGGTTCTTCGGCCGCAATCGACGCTTCGCCGACGGTTTGGCGATCGCTCCGTTCGCCCTCTTCTCCGCGTTGGCCATGATCGTGCCCTACCTCCTCGTGGCTAACCTGCTCGGCCCTGAGTTCCCCTCCCTCATCGGCGGTCTCGTCGGCCTCGCGATCGTAGTCTCGGCGAGCAAGGCCGGCTTCCTCATGCCGAAGAAGACCTGGGACTTCGCGCCACGGGAGATGTGGCCCAAACACTGGATGGGCACCGTGGACCCGGCCGATGAGGCGGCCGAGCTGACGAAGAAGATGTCGATGATCCGCGCGTGGTCGCCCTACCTCATCGTGGTCGCACTCCTGCTGTTCACCCGCAATGTGCCCCCGGTCAAAGAGTTCCTGACCGGCCCGGCCGTCATCAAGATCCAAGAGATCTTCGGCACTCCGATCAGTTCCGACATGGATCTCCTGTGGTCCCCGGGCGCCATCTTCGTCATCGCCTGCCTGCTCACCTACCTCATCCACCGGATGACCGGTGGCCAGATCGCCGGCTCGTGGAAGATCGCCGGGGGCCAGATCGCCGCGGCCGCCGTGGCTCTGCTGTGTTCGCTGCCGCTGGTGCGCGTGTTCATCAACTCTGGAGGCGATTACAACACCTCGGGCCTGGAGTCGATGCCCGTGACTCTGGCCGAAGCCGCCGCAAGCACGGTGGGCAGCGGCTGGCCGCTCCTGGCGCCGTTCGTCGGTGCCCTGGGCGCGTTCGTCGCGGGGTCGAACACCGTCTCCAACATCATGTTCTCGCAGTTCCAGTTCTCCACCGGAACCGCCATCGGAGCGGCCAGCCCCGAGACAGTGGTTGCGGCGCAGGCTGTCGGCGGGGCCGCCGGAAACATGGTCGCCGTGCACAACGTCGTGGCGGCCTCGGCCACGGTCGGCCTCGTCGGACGCGAGGGGGAGCTGATCAGACGCACCTCCATCCCGATGCTCGTCTATTCGCTCACCGCCGGTGCCCTGGCCTTCGTCGGCATCAACGGACTCGGGTTCAACGCCGGGACCGTCGTCTTCGGAGCGGTGCTCGTGGGCCTGATCGTGGCCGTCGTCCTCGCTCGGAGGTCGCCCGGGAAGGAGCTTGTGGCGGAGGAGACCGCACCTTCGGCGAAGACGAGTGCCGCCGAGGACTGATCCTGC
>NZ_JAKDJU010000125.1 GCF_030453725.1 Brevibacterium picturae | reverse complement strand
TTCGAATGGCGAGTCACGGAGGGGCTGGGGACGGGGGTCAGGTGGGGACCTGAGTACAGCCTAGGAAACTCGTGAACGTGAGCGCATTGGGGTTTTCCCCAATGTCGGCATAGCGTGGGGCCATGAGTACTGCTGGGCCGAGCGCGACGAGTACTCGGCGCACCGTCATTGCTGTGTTCCTCGCCGGAGTCTCGGTCTTCCTCGTCCTCTATGAGACGCAGGGACTCCTGCCCGCGATCCGCGGAGCCTATGGCATCGACGCCCCCACCGCGAGCCTGACCGTCTCCGCCACGAATGTGGCCATGGCCGTCTTCCTCATCCCGTTCTCCCTGCTCGCACCGCGCATCGGCCACGCCAGGCAGATAGCCGGAGGTGTGGTCCTGGCCGCGCTCCTCGCTCTCATCCTGCCCTTCATGCCGAGTCCCGAACTGCTCATCGCCGTGAGGTTCCTCCAGGGTGTGGCGATCGCTGCGGTGCCGGCCACCGCGATGGCCTATCTGTCGCTGCGGCTGCCGGCGGCGGCACTGCCCGGTGCGATCGGCGTCTACATCGCCGGCAACACGATCGGCGGGCTCTCCTCCCGGCTCCTCACCGGTCTGGCCGCGGAGGTCCTCGGCTGGCACGGCGGCCTGGCCTTCACCGCAGCAGTCTCCCTGGCCTTCGGACTCATCGTCGTTTGGCTGCTCCGCCATGATCTGTTCACCACCTCACGAGCACTCGCCGCACGCGATGGCGTGGCCACTGCCCGGGACGCTTCGACCACCGGACAGGGAGACTCGGCGACAGCGGACACCGCACAGCCACCTCGGCGAGCGATCATTCCGCTGGGCTCGGGGCTGTGGCGGATCTACCTCACCGGCTTCCTCTGCATGATCGTCTTCGGGGGATCCTTCACGATGCTCGGCACCCGACTGCAGCACGATCCCTGGCACCTGAGCGAAGGTGCGGTCGCGCTGTTCTTCCTCATCTACCTCGTCGGCACCGTCGTCACCACGTACTACGGGCGCCTGGCGACGAAGTACTCGCGCACCTGGCTGACGCTGCTCGGGATGGTCACGGCGCTCGCCGGCGCCGGACTCACCCTCGTCGACTCCCTGACCGTGGTCATCATCGGCATGTCCCTGCTCACCGCCGGGTTCTTCCTCGGCCACACGGGCGCGTCCGCGGCCGCCAGCGCCTCACGGCCGGGAGTCGACTCCACTCGCTCGGCGGCCATCTACCTCACCGTCTACTACCTGGGCACCAGCCTGGGCGCCTGGCTGTCGGCGGTCCTGTTCACCGACTACGCGTGGCCGGGCGTCGTCGTCATGTGCATGACCGCTCTGTTCGCCGTTCTCATCTTGACCCTGACCGGAGCTTCGATAGGGTTCAGGAAACGCAACTGATCAATTGTTCAGCTCAAGGACCGGAGGACATCATGCCCCAGGCGACACATTCGAACGTCACCTATGCGATCGACCGAGGCGTCGCCCATGTGGAGATCGACCGCGCCGAGAAGCTCAATTCCCTCACGCGAGAGGTGTTCGAAGACCTCGTCGAGGTCGGCCTCGCCCTCAAGGAATCGACCGAGGTCAGGGCCGTCGTCCTCTCCGGCCGCGGGCGGGCCTTCAGCGCCGGCCTGGATTTCACCGAAATGGCCCGGCTTGCCGACGAGGGGACAGCGACCACCGCCGAGGCGGATGCCGAGACCCCGACCACCGCCGAGGTGGGTGCGGGGTCATCGTCAGCGACCGGCAGCGCCGACGACGTCGGTGAGCGTCTGGGGTCCGCTCGGGCTCTGGCGCAGAAGGCCGTGCATGTGTGGTCACTGATCGAGGTGCCCGTCATCGCCGGTATCAGAGGACCGGCCCTCGGCGGCGGGATGCAGATCGCGCTGGGCGCTGACATCCGCATCGCAGGCCTGGATGCTCGGCTCTCGCTGATGGAGATCAAATGGGGAATCATCCCGGACATGTGCGGGACTCAGCTCCTGCCCCGCCTGGTCGGGCCCGGAACGGCGAAGAAGCTCATCGCCACAGGTGAGGCCATCGGAGCCGATGAGGCTCTGCGGAGCGGTCTCGTCGAAGAGGTGGCCGATGACCCGGTGGAGCGAGCGCTCGAACTGGCGGCCGATATCGCCGGGAAATCACGCTCGGCACTCGTCTGGGCGAAGAAACTCGTCGACCTCTCCTACGAGGCCGATCTGGCCACGGGCCTCGATGCCGAACAGGAGGCGTTGGCCTCACTCATCGGCACGGACGAGCAGCGCCAGGTCGTGGCAGAGCGTTTGGCTCGCATGGCCCAGAAGTCGAAGGGCTGACGCCAAGCGATCCGACCGTGGCCGGTGGGGACTCAGCCGTGTTTGCCGGGGAACTCCGGGCGGACCGGGTCGATGGTCCGGTCGAATCCGACCACCTCGGCGACGGTCTTGAACGCGGCGAGTTCACGCAGCAGGACCAAGGTCGGGCGCATGAGCTTGAGCCGCTCCTCGGTTTCAGCGGTGAGGATCTCACCCACCGACATCCACTCGCTCGTATGAGCCTCCGTGGTCTGGTGATGCGCAGACTCCAGGTCGCCGGCTGAGAGCACATAGAAGTAGGTGTCGAAGCGCTTCGGCCGCCCCGCCGGGGTCACCCAATTCGCCCACGGTTTCAGGCCGGCCGGGTCGAGCACTGCCCCGGTTTCCTCTTCGACCTCACGCACGGCGGTGGCCAGCAGGACGCGCCACCCATCGGCCGCCTCGGCGATGGTGGAGTCCTTCCACGCTGCCTGGTGGGTCTGCGGGTCGGGGACATTGATGGATGCCGCGGTCTGCTCATCGATGGGGTCGACGCGACCGCCGGGGAAGACGACGACGCCGGCGGCGAAGTCCATCGTCGAGACTCGGTGCTGGACGAAGACTTCGAGTCCGCTGCTGCCGTCGCGGATCATGAGCACGCTGACGGCGGGCCTGATCGGCACGGCGCTCGGTTCGGGCACATCCGGGCCGCGGCTGGAGGAGTCGGCGAGGTCCGAACGGTCGGATCCCTCGGGGGAGATATCTCGAATCACTGTCAGCACCTTCGCTTCTCGGTCTGGTCGTCACCTCCCAGTATGCCCCGCAGCGGCGGGCCAGGCAGAAGCGGGGTGGGCCGCAGCGGCAGGAATCGGAGGATTCACGCGGCAGGATACGATGGGCAGCAGAGAGGAACGACGGCGAATTCCTCAAGCCGTCTTGAGTGCTGCGTCATGAGAGTCGGCGAGCGGCACCGGGCACCGACAGCCCGCAGACCGGTAGGGCGCGGAAATGAGAGGATTGGAGATCTACCCCTTCTTCACGATCGACCAGGCGTGGCCCAACTGGCTGATATTCACACTCCTGGCAGTCGACATGATCATCCGCATCGTCGCGCTGGGTTGGATTCCGCACAACCGCAGACCGTCGGTCGCGCTCGGGTGGCTGCTCGCGATCTTCCTTATCCCCTATGTCGGGATTCTTGCGTTCCTGCTGCTCGGATCCGCGAAGCTGCCGAAGCGTCGTCGGAGCAAGCAGATGCTCGTCAACGACATCTTCCGTGATCAGACCGATGACCAGGCGATCATCGGCGATTCCGCCCACATGCCCGAACCGCTGAACACGGCAGCGCAGCTGAACTACGATCTGGGCGCACTGCCGATGACACACGGCAATGCCTTCGAACTCCACACCGACAATCACGCCTGCATGGAGGCGATGGCCGATCGGATCGACGCGGCCACGAGCTTCGTCCACTTCGAGTTCTACATCGTCGCGATCGATGACACGACGAGGCGGCTCTTCGAATCGCTGCTGGCCGCGCACGAGCGTGGGGTGGAGGTGCGGATCCTCATCGACCACCTGGGCTCATTGGGGTATCCGGGGTACTCGGAGCTGGTCAAGAGGCTCGATTCTTCGGGTGTGGCCTGGCGACGGGCCCTGCCGATCCGGCCCTGGAAGGGCGAGTATCAGCGACCCGACCTGCGCAACCACCGGAAGATCCTCGTCGTCGACGCCGAGGTCGCCTTCACCGGCTCGCAGAACATCATCGACCGGTCGTACAACAAGCGGCGCAACCGGCGGAAGGGCTTCCAGTGGATGGATCTGTCGTTGAGATGCACCGGGCCGGTCGTCGACGAACTCGATGCGGTGTTCGTCACGGACTGGTATTCGGAGACGGGTGAGCTCTTCGACGAACCCTCACAGGGAGAGCTGCGGGCACCGCAGAACGGCGGCATCCAGGCGCAGGTGGTTCCGTCGGGGCCCGGGTTCGAAGACGAGAACAACCTGCGTCTGTTCAACCATCTCATCTACAACGCGAACCGCAGCGTCGTCGTCTGCTCACCGTACTTCGTGCCCGACGAATCACTGATGCACGCGCTCACGACCGAGGCCCGGTCCGGAGTCGACGTGCGCCTGTATGTGGGAGCGACGAGCGACCATTGGGTCACCCAGCGGGCACAGCAGTCCTATTACGCCGATCTCGTGCGAGCCGGAGTCCGGATCTTCCTCTATCACGCCCCGACCGTGCTGCATTCGAAGTTCCTCATGATCGACGACGAGGTCTCGATCATCGGATCCTCGAACATGGATGAGCGGTCGTTCGCGATGAACATGGAGGTCACCATGTTCATCGTCGACAAGGAGTTCACCACGCGGATGTACGAGCTCGAAGCGCAGAGGTATGCGCCGAACTCGGTCGAGCTCGACGCCGACGAGTGGAGCGACCGGCCGCTGCTGCACAAGTATGTGGAGAACGTCGCCAGGCTCACGAGCTCACTGCTCTAGAGAGCTCGACGGCGCGCGGGATTCGGCCGGCAACGACAACGCTCCCGCACACTGGAGCAGCGTGCGGGAGCGTTGTCGGCTGTTGCCTGAGACTGCAGGTCAGGTGTCCTCGGAGAGGCCGGCAGGGCCCTCGTCGTCGAGGTCGCGTTCGGGATCGGCGATGACATCGTCCTTGACCGGCGGGGTTCCTGCGGGCCTGCTGCCCGCTGCACCCGTGCCTGCTCCAGCGCCGGCTGCGCCGTTTCCGGTTGCGGCGTTGACCTTGTCGGCTGCCGTCTGGACGGCATCGGCGACGGCCGGGGACTTGTCGCGGATCGACTGGTTGGCCTTCTCAACGGTGTCCTGCACTCGCGGGTCGGTCCAGAGATCCTGTGCCTGGGCCTTGAGCTTTTCGTAGCTCTGACGTCCGGTGCGTGATCCGAGTACGTAACCGACTCCCAGACCAGCCAGGAGAATCAATCGCTTCTTCATCTTCCTGCTCTCCTTCTCAGCGTGCCGTGACTGCATGCGACACTGTCGAGTGCGACGACCGACGATGGTCGACGGTCGTGCGCATCGGCGCTGTGCCCTGGTTCACCACCTTATACTGCCGATGGTTCCACAGTGAAAGGATATCGTCTCAGGTTTGTGGAAAAGGTACAGTGCTTCTGCGTTCAGCTGACCGTGGGCTGCTGCTGGGTGATGCAGTGGATTCCACCGCCGCGGGCATAGAGTTCGCGGGCGTCGACGCCGACGACCGTGCGCCCCGGGTAGACCTTCTCCAGGACCGCGACGGCCTCGGCGTCCATCGGATCGTCGAAGGTGCAGGCGATGACCCCGTCATTGGTGACGAGGTGGTTGACGTAGGAATAGTCGACCCAGTCCTCGTCATCGCGCAGCACCTCGGGGGCGGGGATCGCCACGATCTCGAAGTGCTGACCGTCCGCGGTGGTCTCAGCGGTGAAGCGGGTCTTGAGCTGCTGAGAGAATTCGAAGTCAGGGTGTTCGGGATTGCGCTGATCGTGGATGAGGACGACGCCGGGGCTGGGCATGGCCGCGACGATGTCGACGTGGCCGCGCGTGCCGAAGGTCTGATTGTCGCGGTAGAGGCCGTGGTCGAGCCAGATGACCTTCTTCGCCCCGATGGTGCGGGCGAATTCGGCTTCCACATCGGCTTCGGTCAGATCGGTGTTGCGGCCCGGATCCAACTGCACACTGCGTGTGGCCAGCACGGTGCCCCGTCCGTCGACGTGGAAGCCGCCGCCCTCGTTGCGCAGCTGGGAGTCCAGGATCGGGACGCCTGCCTGGTTCGCGACAAAGCGGCCGATGTGCTGATCGTGATCCCATCTCGCCCATTCCTGGGCACCCCAGCCGTTGAAGACCCAGTCCACCGCATGCAGTTTTCGGTTGTCGTCGACGACGAAGCTCGGACCGATGTCACGCATCCACGCGTCGTCGAGTTCGGCGTTGACGACGGTGATCGGATGCTTGATCCCCTCGCCGAGGTGGCGGCGGGCGCTGTCTGTCTGCGACGGTGAGACGACGACGGTCACCGGCGTGAACTCGCTGGTGGCACGTGCCACGGCGGCCCAGGTGCGGCGGGCCGCCTCTGCCTCAGCTTCGGTGTCGCCCAAGGCGTATCCGGAGGATGGGAACGCCATCCAGATGCGGTCATGGGCGGCAGTTTCCGCGGGCATGTGAAACGTCATCGTTCATCCCTTCGAGTCAGAGGAAGCGTTGGCTTGTCCTTGAGTCTAGCGAGGATCGACTGACGGAGGGCAACGGATTCCGCACCTGCCCGGCGGCGAGATGCCTCATTGAGAAGTGAGCTCTCGGTCTCCGTATAGTCTGGCGTGAATGACAGGAAGCCCGGATATCCGGGTTCGTACTCGCCATGGGAGGCAGCACGTGGAACAGCAGGATCTGCAGGAACTCTTCTCTCGGTCGGGCACCGGTCCGTTGGCGGGTGTGGTCGTCGCCGATTTCTCCCGTGTCCTGGCCGGTCCCTACGCGACGATGATGCTGGCCGATCTCGGTGCCACGGTGATCAAGGTCGAGGGCAGGACCGGTGACGATACACGGCACTGGGCGCCGCCTCGGCGAGGCGATGATGCGACGTACTTCCTCACGGCGAACCGGAACAAGCACTCCGTGGTCCTCGACTTCAAAGACGATGAGGACCTGGGCCTGGCGCAGGAGCTGGCCAGGCGGTCCGACGTTCTGGTGGAGAACTTCAAGGCCGGTGGGCTGACGAAGTACGGGCTCGACTACGACACCGTCAAGGCCGAGAACCCGGGCATCATCTACGCCTCGGTGACCGGATTCGGCCGCGACAACCCGCAGCCCGGCTACGACCTGCTCATCCAGGGGCTGTCCGGCTTCATGAGCGTCACCGGATCGCAGGAGTCGGGCCCGGTGAAGGCAGGAGTGGCGGTCGTCGACGTGTTCACCGGCCTGCACACCACGGTCGGAATCCTCGCCGCACTGGCCCACCGCAAGGACACCGGCGAAGGACAGCTGGTGGAGACGAACCTGCTGTCCTCGGCACTGTCGGGGCTGGCGAACCAGACCTCGGCGTATGTGGCCGGCGGCGTCGTCCCGCAGGCCATGGGCAACGCCCACCCGAGCCTGTACCCCTACCAGCCGATGCCCACGGCCGAGGGGCAGATCATCATCGCCGTCGGCAACGACAACCAGTTCCGGTCGCTGGCCGCAGTGCTGGGCCACCCCGAGTGGGCCGAGGATGAACGCTTCGCGAACTTCTCCGACCGCAACGAGAACCGGGCCGAACTCGAACCCGAACTCATCGCGGCATTGAGTCAGAAGACGAACCAGGAATGGTTCGACATCCTGTCCGCGGCCGGTCTGCCGTGTGCCCCGATCAACACGATCGCCCAGGGCCTCGACCTGGCGACATCGCTGGGTCTCGCGCCCGTCGCCGAGGCGGGGGCCGGGGATCGTGTGATCCCGACGGTGGCCAATCCGATCCGTCTGTCCGAGACTCCGGCCAGCTACGATCTCGCGCCGCCGAAGTTGGGAGACAGCACCGAGGCGGTCAAGGACTGGCTGCGCAGCCGACTGTGAGGCGGAATCCGCATGGTGGCGCGGTTGGTCACTTCGCAGTCACGTCCGCGTCATGCCCGGGTCAGGCACCGAGGCATGCGGGTCTGGCTCCCGCAGAAGATCTGATGGACTTCTGCACACAGACTCTGGCAGGGTGGGTTCGCGAAAGACTGCGGTTGCTCGGGCTGAAACTCCGGAATCACTGACGTACCCTAGAGTCTGTATGAAAGCACCCTAGTCACTGGGGAAATCCTGAGCAGTCCACTTCTGGTCAAGGCGGATTTCGCAAAGTGGCGCACCAGATTCCAGGACTGAGATGGACACAGACAAGACTGAGACGAAGGCCGCCGGTCGGCCCGCCGTCAAACGCGTGCTGATGGTTGTTGCCATGCTGCTGACGGCGTTTCACCTGTTCGCAAGCTTTTTGTGGATCGCACCGTCATCGACGATGCGGCAGGTGATGCCGGGGAACCTTCTCTCCGAGTACATGATTCCGCTGTGGGGTCAGTCGTGGAGCGTGTTCGCTCCCGAACCGATCAACGGCGACTACTACTTCGACGTTCGTGCGGTCGTGAAGACTGCCGACGGCGGAGAGAAGGTCACCGAGTGGGTTCGTGCAACCGATGTCGAACTCGACCATTCGACCTACAGGCTCTTCCCACCCCGGTCGGCCGGCCTGGGCGTCGGGGTCGCCTCAGACATCAAGGGGTCGTGGGAGGATCTGCCCAACGATCAGAAGGCGATCGTCAAACTCGACTACTTCAAGGGCGATGACTCCGTCGACCGGCTCACGTCGAAGCTGGAAGAGTACGACGATCCCGACGGGACCGTCGACGAGTACCTGGAAAGCGAGCACTTGGCCACGGCCTATGCCACGCAGGTGGCCCAAGCGATCTGGGGTGAGGACGTCCAGCGCGTTCAGTACCAGGCCGCCCGCCAGAACGTCGTGCCGTTCGCGCAGCGCAACGACGACAATGCCGAACGACCGAACATCCAACCCGTACCGGTCGGGTGGCGCGCACTGGTGACCGAACCGCACCAGTCCCAGGAGGAATTCGCGAAGTACTTCTGTGCCTCCGATGAAGTGAGGTGCGCCGATGAGCAGTGACAAGAACACCCGAGTCAAGGGCGCCGAGAACAGCACCCACGGCTCGAAGTCCGCGCAGAACGCGGGGGCTGCGCAGAACG
>NZ_JAKDJU010000003.1 GCF_030453725.1 Brevibacterium picturae | reverse complement strand
CCGCGTGGGGGTCGCACCAAAAAAATCGGGGGGGCGCGTAGCCCATCATGCCGTCCCGCCCCCTGCTCTATCTGCGCTGGGCAGTTGTTTCAGTGCTCAAGCGGCGCCAGTGAGATCAGCTCTCCCTGCGCAACGCATCGGGATTCTGGTCCAACTCGGCGGCGAGGTCGTAGAACAGCTGTGCCCCGCGATCGACATCGGCTGCAGACTTGCAGAATGAGTAGCGGATGGATGACCGGTATGCCGTATGTGCAGGGGAACCGGTCCGGCACAGGGCAGGAACGGGAATCCCGACGATCGAGTACCGCCTGGCCAACAGGTCGTTGAGCTCGAAGGCGTCAAGATCGGTCAGGGCCGAGAAGTCGACGACGGTGAAGTACCCGGCTGCCGGCGTTGACGCGATGATTCCGGCAACGGCACGACATGCCGGCACCAAAACGTCTGCGCGCTGCTGCAGCGAGGCACGGTTCTCGGTGATGAAGTCGGAGGTGTCGGCCAGGCTGCGCGCCACACCTATCTGCAGGGGGCCGCTCGCGGTGAACGTGAGGAATTGTTTGACTGCTTGGATGGCGCGGAGGACCTCGGGCTCAGCAATCACCCATCCGACCTTCCAGCCGGTGGCGTTCCATGACTTTCCCGCCGAAGAGACAGTGACAACCCGTGAACTGTCGTCCATGGCAACCGCCGGAGCCACGTGCGGCGCGTCGTCGAGGATGAGCTGCTCGTAAACCTCGTCGGTGAGAACCCAAGCATCCGCGGCGACTGCCGCATGGCCGATTCGAGCCAGGTCTTCGGCGCTGAACATGAACCCAGTGGGATTGTGTGGGGTGTTGACAATGATGATCGAAGGAGTGGCTTCGGCATCACCGACAGCGTCGTCGAAGCGAACCCAGTCCGGTTCGAAGCCTCCCTTGTCGGTGGGCAGGATCGGCACAGTGACCAAAGAGCCTCCCGCCGCGGCGACAGCCGCCGGGTAGCCGTCGTAGAACGGCTCGAAAGTGAGAACGGTGCCTCCACGGGGCAGGAGCGCGAGAATGGCTGCGGTGAGGCCTTCTGTGGCCCCACACGTATACAGCACGTCCTCCGCCGAGATCTCGTGACCGAAGTCCCGCCGCCGCTGTTGAGCCACAGCCTCGAGCAGAGCAGGAAAGCCCCGACCCGGAGCGTACTGGTTGTATCCCTCGCGCATGGCATCAGCGGCGGCGTCGATGAGCTCGGCAGGAGGGGCAGTGCCCGGTGCGCCCTGCCCCAGATTGACGGCTCCGGTCCGCTCGGCCAATGCCGTCATCTGTCCGTAGATGGTTTCACCGATTGTTCCGTCGGCCCTGATCAGACCGGCTGCATCAGCCATCGAATGCCAGAGATCGGCACGCATCACATCGGGCATCGGTTCCTCTTCCTCTGAAATGATTGGGTTTCGGTGAGAACTCATACTTGAGTGCGGGGAGGACGGGCGGCAGGAGCGATTCGACCCAGCCGATCAAGGGCACGTTCCTGCAGGCGGGAATTGCTGGCGAGTGCATTGCCGCCGAATGGACCGGGGAACCCAGCCGTGTTCGTGAACGTTCCACCTGCTTCAAGAACGATCGGAACGAGTGCGCCCATGTCGTAGAGCTCCAGCTCGGGCTCGCACGCGATGTCGACCGCACCCTCAGCCAGCAGCATGTATGAGTAGAAGTCGCCATAGCCGCGTGTGCGCCACAGCGAATCACAGAGACCGAGGAATTCGTCGAGGACCCCGAGGTCCTTCCACCCGGACAGAGACGCGTAGGACATGGAGGCATCCTCGAGCGAATCGATGTCAGAGACCTGGATCGGTTTGGCCGGTTCGCCCAGCGCCGAGGTGAAGGCACCGTGCCCGGCCTCGGCCCACCAGCGACGCCCGAGGGCAGGGGCCGAGACCATGCCGATGATCGGTGTCTGCCCGTCGTACAGGGAGATGAGAGTGGCCCAGATCGGGACGCCGCGCACGAAGTTCTTCGTGCCGTCGATCGGGTCGACGATCCACCGCCTCGGCGAGGTCCCGTGAGAGCCAAATTCCTCGCCCAGGACACTGTCTTCCGGGCGTTCGCGGTTGAGGCGCTCCATGATCGCGGACTCCACTGCGCGGTCGCATTCGGTGACGGGAGTCAGATCGGGTTTGGTCTCGACGGTGAAGTCCTGTGCCACGAAATGGGGATAGCTGATGGAGTCGGCGAGTTCGGCGAGTTCGGTCGCCAGGTCGAGATCGTTCATTCCTCCACCTTATCCAGTCGTGGGCAGCAGCCTGCGCAGTGATTCCAACCGTGAGACTCCACCAGAGCCGGCGTTGCCCGCGGCGACCCAGGCATCGAGCCGACAGCCCGGTGCATCAGCCTGATGAGTGCAGCCACGCGGACATTCGGCAGTGGCATCGACGAGCTCTGGGAAGGCCGAGAGCAGTGTGCTGCGGTCGACGTGGGCCAGTCCGAAGCTGCGCACCCCGGGAGTGTCGACGAGCCAGCCCCCGCCGTCAAGACGAAGGCAGATCGCAGACGAAGAGGTGTGCCGACCCCGCCCGGTGACGTCATTGACGTGGCCGGTCGCTCGCTCAGCACGGGGGACCAGGGCATTCATCAGGGTCGATTTGCCGACACCGGAATGTCCGACCAGGACGCTGACCTTGCTCTGCAGGCGGTCGAACACCCTCGCATCGGTGAGTGACCCGTCGGGTCGGAGTCCGGAGGACACGATCTCGACCCCGGTCTCCGAGAATCGTTGTGTGATCTCATCGGACGATTTCAGATCAGTCTTGGTGACGATGAGCAGGGGAACGATGCCGGCATCGAAGGCCGCTGTCAGGGCCCGATCGATGAGCCCGTAGGAGGGCTCGGGATCCTCGGTTGCGGTGACGATGCCCATGATGTCGACATTGGCGACGATGACCCGCTCCGTCGGGTCCGTGTCATCGGCGCTGCGCCGCAGCACGGTCCGTCGTTCGCTGATCTCGACAAGGCGTGCCAGCGAGCCCTTCCTGCCCGAAGTGTCGCCGACGAGCTTGACGATATCGCCGGGCACCACTGCGTCCTTGCGCAGGTGGGAGGCTCTCACCGCCGTGATGTCGGACGTGGCCGCACCCGATGCGGTGAGGTCACGGACACTGCTGGAGTCGTCGGCGACGACAACCCGATACCGCCCCCTGTCGACGGCCGTGACGAGTCCGTCGATCGCAGCGTCGTGGTTGGGCCTGTTCTTCGTCCGCGGCCGGGAACCGCGTTTGCTGGGGCGAGGGCGGTAGTCCTCGTCGCGGTAGATCCGTGCCATCTCAGACGCCGCGATTCAGCATGGCTTCCCACAACTGGGTGAATTCCGGCAGGGTCTTGGCCACGGTGTCAGCATTCTCGATGACCAGCCCGTCGACGTTCAGACCGAGGATGGCTCCGGCCATGACCATGCGGTGATCGTTGTAGGTGTGCCACGTCCCACTGCGCAGTCGCGAGCCGGTGATCGTCAGTGCCGTGGAATGTTCATCGACGTCGACACCGACGGCCCCGAGTTCGCGGCGCAGGGCCGAGAGTCGATCGGTCTCATGCCCGCGGAGATGCCCGATGCCAGTCAGGTTCGACGTGCCGTCGGCCAGGGCCGCCAAAGCAGCCACGACGGGTGTGAGTTCGCCGACGGCGGAGAGGTCGAGGTCGACGGCTCGCAGGACCTCGGGGCCTCGGACGCGCAAACCGTTTCGGTCCAGCGTCACGGTGGCGCCGAAGGCTTCGGCGATGGCACGGAACCCATCGCCGGCCTGTGTCGTATGGGCCGGCCAGTCGAGGACGGTGACGTCGCCGTTGGTGGCCAGGGCGGCAGCGACGAAGGCGGCAGCGTTGGACAGGTCCGGTTCGACCTGGACGTCGAGTCCCCGGGGGAGGCCCGGTTCGACGATCCATCGTTCGGGTTCGGGCTCCGTGACGTCGACTCCCGCATCGGCGAGGACCTCGAGCGTCATATCGACGTGGGCGCGGCTGGGTACGGACTCACCGCGGTTGACGAGCTCGATTCCCAGGGGCATCACAGGTGCGGTCAGGAGCATGCCCGACACGAATTGGCTGGAGGCGCTGGCGTCGATCGCGAGGTGGCCACCGCGAAGGTGGGACTGTGCATGGATCGTCATCGGCAGCAGGTTGTCCTCCGCCGTGATGGATGCGCCGAGGCGGGTCAGCGCATCGATGATCACCGACATCGGCCTGACCCTGGCCTGCTCGTCGCCGTCGAGGACGACTTCGCGCCCGGTGGCGGCCGCAAGCGGGGGAATGAAGCGCATGACGGTCCCGGCCAGACCGCAGTCGATGGTGATCGGCGGACCGTCGAGGTGGGCTGAGAAGTCGATGGGAGTGATGCGGAGGCTGTCGTCGACCTCGTCGATGTCGGCCCCGAGGGCCTTGAGCGCTTCGACCATGAGCTGCGTGTCGCGGCTGCGAAGCCAGCCACGGACGAATGACTCGGACTCGGCCAATGCTGCGAGGATGAGATAGCGGTTGGTCAGGGACTTCGAACCGGGAACGCTGACATTCGCGGTGACGACGCCACCGGCGACCGGCGCGAGCCAGTCACCGGTGGCGGGTGCACTGAAATCGGGTGTGTCAGTCAACGCCAAGCGCACTCATCGCCTGTTTGGAGGTGCCTTCGACCGACGACCAGAGATCTTCGGCAGCATGCTGTGTGCGCCACCAGAGACCGGGCTTGCCCGCTGTGTCGACGCTGGCCAGCAGCGCGCCGCCGAGCATCGACGTCCGGATGAGGGTGCGCTCCGTGCGTTCGCGCTTGTCCTCCTTCGACGTCGCCTTGTCCGCGGCAATGCGTTCGCCGACGGTGTCGAGGAGGTAGGTGCCGACGAGGATCGTCGCACTCACCCGGGGGAATCTGCCGATCGCCAGCAGCGATCCCGCAGCGACCTGAGCCGCTCCGGTGGCACGTGCCAGGGTAGGAGCATCAATGGGCACGTCAATGCGTTTGCGCGCCATGTTCAGCAGCGGGCCGATCGAGGCGGCCGCAGCTTCCGGTCGGCGCAGACGGTCGACCCCATTGCTGATGTAACCGGCGGCCAGCATGGGCCGTGCGAGGAATCTGATTGGAGACACTATGGTCCTTCCTACGTGTCGGGCATCTCACTGGCAAGCATAACGGTTGTCCGGGAATAGTGGGGCCTCGCCCCGGTGTTGAATGAGAGAACACGCACCGGCGGGCAGGCTCTTGTCGGTGCCGAGTCGAAAGGCAGAAGGAGAAGTCTGTGAACGCCACTGCCGTCCTCGAGAGAACGGGCGTACCATTGACTACGATGACCGAATCAGTCAAAGAAGTCCCCGAGACGAAGGCCGAACGTTCGGCTCGTTTCGAGCGTGACGCTCTGGAGTATCTCAATCAGCTCTACGCAGCTGCGCTGCGAATGACCCGAAACCCCGCCGATGCTGAGGACCTCGTCCAAGAGGCCTATGCGAAGGCCTATGCGGCATTCCACCAGTACAAGCCGGGAACCAACCTCAAGGCTTGGCTGTATCGGATTCTGACGAACACCTTCATCAACAACTACCGGAAGAAGCAGCGACAGCCGCTGGAACACGGCAGCGAAGACATCGAAGACTGGCAGATCGCCCAGGCTGCGAGTCATTCGTCCTCCGGCGGTCGCTCGGCGGAGCTCGAAGCCCTCGACCATCTGCCTGACTCCGACGTCAAGGACGCGCTCTCGGAGCTCCCGGAGGACTTCCGCATGGTCGTCTACTATGCCGATGTCGAAGGTCTGCCGTACAAGGAGATCGCCGAGATCATGGATACGCCGATCGGCACCGTGATGTCGCGGTTGCACCGTGGGCGCCGTCAGCTGCGCGACATGCTCGCCGATTATGCAGCGGATCGCGGCTTCTCGAAACCTGTGGGAGGTGCGAAATGAGCGATGAGTGCTGTGAGAATGTGCGCGCGGAATCTCTGATGCGCATCTACCACTATCTTGACGGAGAACTGACGACGACGGAGATCCGAGAGATCTCCGTGCACCTTGAACACTGCCCGTCGTGCCATGACGAGTACGAGATCGAAGCGCTGCTCAAAGAGTTGGTGCGCCGGTCCTGCAGCCGGGAAGAGGCACCGATGGGACTGCGGGAGAAGATTCGCCAGCGAATCGCCACCGAGCAGACGGTCTGGCCGGGAGCCGACGCATAGTTGCCGTACCGAACGCATGAAAGACCGAGCACATGAAAGTGGGCGGGAAGAGCATTGCTCTTCCCGCCCACTTTCATGTGCTCGCGTGATTCCGAAGAATCAGCCGAGCGGACGCTTTCCGTGGTTCGCCTTGTTGCGGCGGCGGTCGTGACGCTTACGGCTGCGTTTGCTCATGATTACACTCCTTCGCTAGATGTTCCATTCTTTCATGACCGTCCTGCCGGGGCAAAGCGCCGCCGGTCAGATCGAGTCAGGCCTCACCCATGGCATCCTGGACGCCCAGCCACGGGAACCACCCACGGTGCAACACCAGCCAGGCGAGCAGGCCGTAGCCTTCCTGAGCAGGAAGATGGTCTCTCGAGGAAGCGATCTCACGCTGCCACACGGGATGGCCGAGCAGAGGTGTGAACGTATCGACATAGGCGATGCCGCGTCGCTTTGCGACATCTGAGAAGCTCGTATTGAGCTCAGCGATCGCACGATTCCGTTCGGAGTTGTACTCCGGGGGAGGGCCGATGACGAACGCCGACACCTTCCGTGCCAGCGCCTCATCGAGGACATTGGCCACATCGAGACGGGCGCGGGCAACTGAACGACCCGAGTCGAGGTCGCCTGAACCCAGAGCCAGCACCAGCCGATTGTCGCCGTCGTCGGTGAACCGCAGTGATGCCTCTGCGATGGTGCGAGCATGCAGCCCTGACGAGTCTTCCTGCGGTACAGCCAGGGGGAAGACTCTGAGATCGGGGAGGCTGGGCAGCGTCCTGGCCGTGACACGTCCGACCCATCCGAGGCCACGACCGTCGCCGAGACCGGCGACCAGAGGGCCACCGATCACAGCAACGGTCGTCGGGGTCGCGGAGCTCACCGGCGGAAGACCCTGTCGATGACCTCCTGCTGCTGGACCTCGTGGACATGCTTGAGCCCGGTGGCGGTCGCCGCCGAGGCAGGACGGGAGATCACAGTGAGTTCACGATCGCCCAGGAGCTGTGGCATATTCAGTGCCATGAACGGCCAAGCGCCCTGATTCTCAGGCTCCTCCTGTGCCCAGACCAGCTGCGCGCTGTCCGGATACCGATCGAGCAGAGCCGCGATGGAGTCCTCATCGAGCGGGTAGAGCTGCTCGACGCGGACGAGTGCTGTCTTCGTGTCCTCACTCTTCTCACGCTGAGCCAGCAGCTCCCAGTAGAGCTTGCCGGAGACCAGCACGACGCGGTCGACCTGCTCGGGGTCGACGACGGCATCGTCGATGACGGGCTCGAACGTTCCCGTGGTGAAATCCTCGGGGGAGTTCGCTGCGGCCTTGAGCCGGAGCATCGACTTCGGCGTGATGACGATGAGCGGACGTTTGTTCGTCGTCATCGCGTGGCGACGCAGGAGGTGGAAGTACGAGGCGCCGTCCGATGGCAGAGCCACGGTCATGTTCGACTCGGCGCACAGCTGCAGGTAGCGCTCGATGCGAGCAGAGGAGTGATCGGGCCCCTGTCCCTCGTAGCCGTGAGGCAGGAGCATGACGACTCCGGAATTCTGCTGCCACTTCTGCTCGGAGGACGAGATGAACTCATCGATCACGGTCTGGGCGCCCTGAGCGAAGTCGCCGAACTGGGCTTCCCAAGCGACCAGGGCGTCCTTGCGCTCGACCGAATAGCCGTATTCGAATCCGACCGCCGCGTATTCGCTCAGCAGCGAATCGTAGATCCAGAACCGGGCCTGTTCATCGCTGAGATTCTGCAGAGGAGTCCACTCGTTGCCGTTGACTGCGTCGATGAGCACCGAGTGACGCTGCACGAAGGTGCCGCGACGGGAATCCTGGCCGGCGAGGCGGACCGGGATTCCGTCCATGAGCAGCGATCCGAACGCCAGGAGCTCCGCGAAGCCCCAGTCGATGCCCCCGGACAGCGACATCTCCTTGCGCTTCTCGAGGAGGGCTCGCAGCTTCTTGTGGATGGTGAAGTTCTCCGGAACCGCGGCGAAGGTTTCTCCGATGTGCTGCAGTGTCTCGGTGCTGATCGCGGTCTCGGCATTGTTGAATGCCTCGATGTCGCTGGGTACGTGCGGGGCGTTGAAGGCATCACCATCGGAGGAGCCGGTCTCGGCCTCCTTGGTCTCGGCGAATGCCGATTCCAGCTTCGACTGGTAGTCCTTGAGCGCTTCGCTGGCTTCTTCGTCGGTGATGCATTTCCTGCCGACGAGCGATTCGGTGTAGAGCTTGCGCACCGAACCCTTCTTTTCGATGAGCGAGTACATCTGCGGCTGGGTCATCGACGGATCGTCGCCCTCGTTGTGACCGCGACGACGGTAGCACACGAGGTCGATGACGACGTCGCGATTGAATTCCTGACGGTATTCGAACGCAAGACGTGCTGCCCTCACGACGGATTCGGGGTCATCACCGTTGACGTGGAAGATCGGTGCGTTGATCGACTTCGCGACGTCGGTGCAGTAGAAGGACGAACGGGCCGAGGCCGGGGGCGTGGTGAATCCGACCTGGTTGTTGATGATGATGTGGATCGTTCCACCGGTCCTGTAGCCACGCAGTTCCGAGAGGTTGAGGGTTTCGGTCACGACACCCTGACCGGCGAAGGCCGCGTCACCGTGGACGAGGACGGGGAGCACCGTGAAGCCGGCTTCTCCCTGGTCGATGAAGTCCTGCTTGGCGCGCACGATGCCTTCGAGGATCGGGTTGACCGTCTCGAGGTGGCTGGGGTTGGCGGCGACGTAGACGTCGGTCGAATTGCCGGCCGGCGAGGTGAACGACCCTTCAGTGCCCAGGTGGTACTTGACGTCGCCGGAGCCCTGGACGCTGTCCGGGGACATCGTTCCGTCGAACTCGCGGAACATCTGCGCATAGGACTTGCCTGCGATGTTGGTGAGCACGTTGAGGCGTCCCCGGTGAGCCATGCCGATGGCGACCTGTTCCATGCCGGTGTCTGCCGACTGGTTGAGGACCTCGTCGAGGAGCACAATTGCTGACTCTCCACCCTCGAGGCTGAAGCGCTTCTGCCCGATGTACTTCGTCTGCAGGAAGGTCTCGAATGCTTCAGCCGCGTTGAGACGACCGAGGATGTGACCCTGCTCCGAGCGTGTCAGCTCCTGGTGGGGGACCTCGATCTTGGCCTGGAACCAGCGGCGCTGCAGCGGATCGGCGATGTGCATGTACTCGAAGCCGATCGTGCGGCAGTAGCTTTCGCGCAGGAGTCCGAGGATGTTGCGGAAGGGCATCATCGGAGTGGTGCCGAAGCCGCCCGTTGGGAACTCGCGTTCGAGGTCCCACAGAGTCAGTCCGTGTTGGTTGATGTCGAGATCGGGGTGCGAGCGCTGGCGGTACACGAGCGGGTCGGTGTTCGCCATGAGGTGACCGCGGGTGCGGTAGGCATCGATGAGTTCGATGACGCGTGCGGTCTTGTTGACATCGTCCTGGTCCTCGGCGGAGACATCGGGAACCCAGCGCACGGGTTCGTAGGGCAGACGCAGCGACTCGAAGACGTCGTCGTAGAAGCCATCTTCGCCGAGGAGGTAGCTGTGGACGAGTTTGAGGAATTCACCGGACCCTGCACCTTGAATCACACGGTGGTCGTAGGTCGACGTCAGCGTGAGCACCTTGGACACTGCCAGCTTGTTGATCGTGTTCTGACTGGCACCCTGGAACTCTGCCGGGTAGTCGAGTGCCCCGACCCCGATGATGCATCCCTGGCCCTTGGTCAGACGCGGCACGGAGTGCACGGTTCCGATTCCGCCGGGGTTGGTCAGTGACACCGTGGTGCCGGCGAAGTCGTCGCCCGTGAGCTTCCCCTGCCGAGCCTTGTCGACGATGCCGTCATAGGCATCGACGAACTGGCGGAAGGTCAGTGTCTCGGCCTTCTTGACGTTCGGCACCATGAGCGTGCGCGAACCGTCCTTCTTGGGCACGTCGATCGCGAGGCCGAAGTTGATGTGAGCAGGGGAGACCATGACTGGTTTGCCGTCGCGGGTGTCATAGGAGACGTTCTGCGAGGGGAAGTTCCGCAGTGCCCGAATGACGGCGAAGCCGATGAGGTGGGTGAAGGAGACCTTTCCACCTCGGGTCCGCTTGAGATGCGAGTTGATGACGATGCGGTTGTCGATGAGGGCCTTGGCGGGCATAGCGCGCACCGAGGTTGCCGTGGGAACCTCAATCGAATCGTCCATGTTCTTGGCGATCAGCTTCGCCGGGCCGCGCAGCGGCGTCACTGTCTCTTCGGGAGCCGGTTTGGGTTCGGTGTCCTTGACGACGACCGTCGGCACGGATTTGGTCTCTGCCTTCAGGGTCTCTGCCTGAGCGGAGGAAGGGGACACCCCGCGGGGGCTGTCGTCGGGTGCGGAGTCCGCTGTTGATTTGGCGGACTTGTCCGCGGCTTTCGTCTGAGTCTTCGCGGTCGATTTCGCCTTGGGCTTTGCGGTTGCCTTGGTGCCGGTCTTCTCGGTGGGTTCGGCGTCCGCAGTCTTCGCTGCTGCCCCACCCCCGTTCTTTTCGTACTTGTCGAAGAACGGCCACCACGACTGGTCGACGGAGTTCTTATCGGACTTGTACTGTTCATACAATTCCTCGACCAACCACTCATTCGACCCGAAGTCGTCGACGGTGCGGTTCGGAGTATTGACGGACACGGCGTTGATCGCCTACTTCCTGATTCAAGAATTGCTGCTTAACGACATGACCAGCCTAACGCGATGTGCCCGCGTATGTCCGCATAGGGGACAATAGTGTTATGCGTTTCATCTCAAATGACCCGAATAATGATCTGACGTACTCGGATGTCTTCCTGGTACCCAACGCGTCTTCGCTGACTTCCCGGTTCGACGTCGACCTGTCCACGACCGACCCCACCGGCTCCACAACCCCGATCGTGGCCGCGAATATGACCGCAGTCTCCGGCCGGCGAATGGCTGAGACCATGGCCCGCCGAGGCGGCCTCGCTGTTCTGCCGCAGGACATTCCCCTGTCTGCGGCTCAGGACACGATCGCCTGGGTGAAGAGCCGCGATCGCGTCTTCGATTCAGCGCTGCGCTTCTCCCCTGAAGACACGGTGCTGAGCGCATTGCACGTTCTGGCCAAGCGCGCCCACGGCTTCGGAGTCGTCGTCGACGAGACGGGCAGGCTCGAAGGCGTGATCGATTCGGCGAATCTCAAGGACGTCGACCGGTTCACATCGGTGTCCGAACTGCTCGAAGCGACACCGCATGTGATCAGGTCCACAGACGTCGACTGGTCAGACGGCGCACAGCTGGAGTCGCTGTTCGAAACCATGAACGAATCCAGGACACCGTTCGCCGCCGTGGTCGATGATGATGACAGAGTGCTGGGTTCCCTGACTCCCAAGTCGCTGCTGCGGTCCTCGATCTACGCCCCCAACCTCGATGATCAGAACAGATTGAAGATCGCAGTCGCGGTCGGAGTCAACGGCAACGCCGTTGAGCGGGCCTCTGCCCTGGTCGCCGCCGGTGCCGACGTGCTTGTCGTTGACACTGCGCACGGCCACCAGGCGAAGATGCTCGACACCTTGAGTTCGATCGCGGCTGCTGACCTCGGAGTGCCCATCGTCGCCGGCAACGTCGTCACCGCTGACGGCGTTCGGGACCTCGTGTCCGCCGGTGCCCAGATCATCAAGGTCGGTGTGGGCCCCGGTGCTATGTGCACCACGCGCATGATGACCGCAGTCGGGCGTCCGCAGTTCTCGGCGGTTCGCGAATGTGCCGAGGCAGCCCGGGAGATGGGGGCTCATGTGTGGGCGGACGGGGGAGTGCGCTATCCCCGTGATGTGGCGCTGGCTCTGGCGGCCGGGGCTTCGCAGGTCATGGTCGGTTCGTGGTTCGCCGGCACCCATGAGTCCCCGGGGGATCTTCTCGTCGACGGTGAAGGTCGGAAGTACAAAGAGAGCTTCGGCATGGCCTCGGCTCGAGCGGTGGCCAACAGAACTCGGACCGAATCCGCATTCTCCCGCGCGCGCAAGGGACTGTTCGAAGAAGGGATTTCTTCGTCAACGATGTACATCGACCCTGAATCCCCTGGAGTCGAGGACCTGCTCGACGGCATCACTTCGGGAGTGCGCAGCTCCTTCACCTATGCGGGGGCCCGCAGTCTCAGAGAATTCGCGGAACTCGCTACGGTCGGAGTCCAGAGCGCTGCCGGATATGACGAGGGACGACCTCTGTCTCGGAGTTGGTAAGATCTCCTCATGCACAGTGACAGTCCCAGCCGGCGGGAAGCCGGCGCCCCAGACGATGATCCTCACCCCTCGGGGGCTGATCGCATCACTCACAGTGATTTCCTGACCGTGAACGGCAGGGATAGTCACTGATGGAATGGCTGTACCTTGCACTAGCACTCCTGCTCATCTGCGGCACCGGCGTCTTCGTCGCAGCGGAGTTCTCCCTTCTCACTCTCGACCGTCACACTGCCGATAAGGCGGTGGAGCAGGGCGTGTTCGGCGCCAAGACGCTGCGCCGATCGATGACCCACCTGTCGACGCAGCTGTCCGCGGCCCAGGTGGGCATCACGATCACCACTCTGCTGACCGGGTACCTGATGGAGCCGTCCCTGGGCAAGCTCTTGGCTCCGGTCTTCGAAGCGATGGGTGTCAGCCCGGGACTCGCGGCTCCGATTGCTCTGACTATCGCACTCATCGTCTCCACGTTCCTGTCGATGATCTTCGGCGAACTGGTGCCCAAGAATCTGGCGATCGCAGTGCCGCTGGCCACCGGTCGCATCGCCGCGCCGATGCAGTATCTCTTCTCCGTCGCATTCAAGCCCGTGATCAGCGTGCTCAACGGCACCGCGAACAAGATCCTGCTGTCCTTCGACATCGAACCTCAGGAGGAGGGCTCGGTCGGTCGGTCACCCGAAGAGCTCACGTCTCTGGTTCGGCACTCCGCGGAGGAGGGAATGCTCGACGAGCAGACTGCCGATCTTCTGCAGCGGACTCTGAGCTTCTCTGAGCGCACGGCAGAGGACGTGATGACTCCTCGCACCCGGATGTCATCGGTGGTCAAGGACACGACCGCGCGAGCGATCATCGAACAGGCCCGCGAGACCGGATTCTCGCGATTCCCGGTCGCGGGGGAGGACAAGGACCACATCGTCGGCGTCGTTCACGTCAAACAGGCGTTCGCGGTTCCCCTGTCGAACCGAGACGATGCCTATGCTGGGGGACTGATGACCGAGGTGACCGAGATTCCCGAAACGCTTCTGCTCGATCCGCTCCTCATGGAACTTCGTGCCAAGGGCCTGCAGATGGCCGTGGTCGTCGACGAATTCGGCGGCACAGCCGGTGTCGTGACACTCGAAGACGTCGTCGAAGAGCTCGTCGGCGAGGTCGCCGACGAACACGATCGGATGCGAGTGGCTGCGCGGCCCGCGCGTGATGGAACGTGGATCGTCCCCGGACAGCTTCGTCCCGACGAAGTCACGTCGACTATCGGGCTGGAAATACCGGAAGATTCCGACTACGAGACTCTGGCCGGTTTCGTCCTCAAAGAGTTGGGCCGAATACCTGAACCCGGTGACCAGATCCGCACCGATGACGCACTGATCCGCGTCGAGCGGATGCACGGCCGGCGCATCGAGCGACTGCGCATTCTCCTTCGGGCGACCGACACGGTCGGCTATGAGCAGGGTGGTGAATTCTGATGAGTGCTGACTGGATGGGCCTCGTCTGGCTCGTGGTCCTGCTGCTGGGCAACTCCTTCTTCGTCGCGGCCGAGTTCGCCGTGGTCGCGGCCAAACGTTCGCAGCTCGAGCCGCGGGCGCTGGAGGGCTCGAGCGCAGCGAAGACCGCTCTCTACGCGATGGAGCATGTGTCGGTGATGCTGGCGATCTGTCAGCTGGGTATCACCGTCTGCTCCCTGTTGCTGGGTAACGTCGCAGAACCGGCAATTCACCATCTTCTCTCCGGTCCCCTTGAAGGACTGGGAATTCCCGCAGGTCTGTCCTCGACGATCTCGTTCGTCCTGGCGCTCGGCGTCGTCACCTACCTGCATGTGGTGATCGGTGAGATGGTGCCGAAGAATATGGCTCTGGCCGCTTCGGCTCGCGCCGTGATGCTGTTGGCGCCCCCGCTCGTCTTCCTGTCGCGAGTGTTCGGCTTCGTGATCCGACCGCTGAATGGTCTCGCCAACTCGATCCTGCATCTGTTCAAGATCGAGGCTCGCGACGAGGTCAACGAGGCGTTCACGATCGAGCAGGTTGAGTCGATCGTCGCCGAGTCCAAGCGCGAAGGTCTGCTCACCGACGACACAGGGCTGCTCAAGGGGGCATTGGAGTTCAGCGACAAGACCGCCGCCGACATCATGGTGCCCATGTCCGAGCTGATCACCATCTCCTCGAGGGTGACCCCTGATGAGCTAGTGACATTGGTCGGCAAGACTGGCTTCTCCCGCTATTTCGTCGTCGACGAGGATGGGTACCCGCAGGACTATCTCCACATCAAGGACGTCCTCTACGCCGACAGCGACCTCGAATACGGTGCGCCGATTCCCGGAAAACGGTTCCGTCCCCTGTTCACTGTGACATCGGGCGATGAGGTGGAAGAGGCCCTGTCCCAGATGCAGAAGGCCGGCATCCACGTGGCCAGGGTCGTGTCTGCGGAGGGGAATGTGCTGGGTCTGCTCTTCCTCGAAGATGTTCTGGAAGAGCTCGTCGGCGAAGTTCAGGACGCCATGCAGCGGGGCCGATACCAATATTGAGCATGACATCACGCAGGTACGGCGATGAATGTGTGACACGCGTCATCCAAAGGCCCGTTCTTTTGTAACAATATGTTACTAATGGCCCCCGACGGAGCCCGCAGATACGCGTTCTGCGACGCTCTGGTGGGGGGCCAAAACGTGTTAAACACCAGGTCACACGCCAAGTGTGAACGCAAGGTGACAATCTGTAACGAGCTCGTTATAGTGTTGTGACATAAGGTTTTCGTTCGCCCGGATACATGGCGGCCGAAATACGGACAACAGTACGGAGTAATATGTCGAGTGAGTCCTCGACCGCAGAGGCGCCATTGGTTCGCCGACGCGATCTGCGTAAGCAGCACACCTCTTCAAGCGTTCCAACTGTCTTCTCCAAGCAGAGTGCGACATCGGTGTCACGGCACTCGGATCCGAACCCCTCAGCAACACTGTCGCCGCGCCGCGCCGCGATGGCGGCAGAGGCCAGAGCGTCCGCCGGTTCGCCGCGACGGGCCGCGATGGCCAAGGAAGCCGAAGCACGACCTGCCCACAACGGTTCCGCTTTCGTCGCCGCTCACATGGGCAGCCGCGGATCAGACGGATCGCTTCTGCGCTCCGTGCGTCGACGTCGTGTCACGACCTTCTCCGCATTGGCTACCGTGTCCGTGACAGGAACCGCGATCGCCGCCGTCATGGTCGCCGGCAACATGAGCGGCAATCAGGAAGTCAAGGTCGACGAGACTGCGGCCGATACCCAGACACGCGCCATCAACTCCGAATCCGTCTCGGCCGACATCAAGGCAGACGACGAGAAGACGAGCATGGCCATCGGCGCCCCGAGTGCCAAACAGACCAAGGTTAAGGCCGCTTCGCGTGCCATCACCAAAACAGTTCTGCCCGGATGCGAAGGCGAAGCGCCCAAGGGTGAGGCATCGAACGGTGAGGTCCCCGAGGACTGGCTGTGCGAGATCGGCGTCGGCAACCACAAACTGCGCTCAGACGCCGCAGTGTCCTTCGCCAAGATGAACGCTGCATTCAAGAAGGACACAGGCAAGGAACTGGCAGTCACCGACTCGTATCGCTCACTGGAATCTCAGATCTCCGTCGCAGAACGCAAACCCGGTTTCGCCGCTCGCCCCGGCACCTCCAACCACGGTTGGGGAATTGCGCTCGATCTCGGTGCAGGAACTCAGAACGGAACCGGCGTCCAGTATGACTGGCTCGTCGCCAACGGTGAGAAGTACGGCTGGGAGAACCCGGACTGGGCGAAGCGCAACGCCTACGAACTCTGGCACTGGGAATACGTTCCAGGGCGCAAGGATCTGAAGGGCGCCTGATACTTGAGACCGCGTGCGATCGAGACTCGATTGCACGCGGTTTCGTTTTGGGAAGCACCACACGACGGTGATAGCATTGCATCCGTTGCCCGCGTAGCTCAGTGGATAGAGCGTCTGCCTCCGGAGCAGAAGGTCGTAGGTTCGAATCCTGTCGCGGGCACCACGCACCGCCCTCCTCAATCTCTGAGGCGGGCGGTTTCTGCTACCACCGACTAAGGTGGTCTGCAACGAACCTCAACCAGCTGACGAAGGCCGTGATGTCGATTTCTCCGGATATGACGAGCGGCGATGTCGTGCTCAGAGCACAATCGGTGCACAAGAGCTTCGGCCGAGGCGACACCGCCGTGACAGCACTCGATGACATCAGCGTGAACTTCGAAGCCGGCAGGTTCAGCGCGATCATGGGGCCCTCAGGTTCGGGAAAATCCACTTTCATGCATGTCCTCGCAGGCCTCGACAGAGTGGACTCCGGCACCATCTCCATCGGTGGACAGGACATCACCGGACTCAATGACAAACAACTCACCCAGCTGCGCCGCGACCGGGTCGGATTCATCTTCCAGGCATTCAATCTGGTTCCCACGCTCAGTGCCGAACAGAACATCGAACTGCCCGTGTCCCTGGCGCGCAAGAGGATCGATTCGGCGTGGAAGGCCGAAGTCGTCGAACGCCTCGAGCTGGGGGACCGGCTGAACCACCGCCCGCACGAACTCTCGGGCGGACAGCAGCAGCGTGTTGCCGTCGCTCGCGCACTCCTGACCCGCCCGGACGTGATCTTCGCTGACGAACCCACCGGCAACCTCGACTCACAGTCGGGAGCGGAAGTGCTGGCTCTGCTGCACGGAGCAACCGCCCGATACGGGCAGACGATCATTTTGGTCACCCACGACCCCGTGGCCGCCTCACACGCCGACCGAGTCGTGCTCCTCAAAGACGGCCGTGCCGGGGGAGAGGTGCAGCAGCCGTCAAGGGAATCCGTGGTCTCCGCGCTGGGCGAACTGAGCGATCTGTGATCGCAGTCGCTCTGGCGGAGATTCGAATCCACTGGGCGCGTTTCCTCGCGGTGGCTCTCGGCATTGCTCTGGCGGCCGGCTTCGTCGCCTCGACCCTCATCATCAGCTCATCTTTGCAGGCCAGTCTGAAGGAGACCGTCGGGCAGACGTTCTCCGCGTCCGACCTCGTCATCGTTCCTGCCCAAGACGTCTTCGTCAACGGTCAAGAGGTCTCTCCTCTGGCGGATCCGCTGAGACAGGTCGACGGGGTGAACTCGGCGGCCGTCAACGCTCGTACGATGACGACCGGACGAGGTCAATCGTTCTCGGAGAGCACGTTCGCTCTGAGCCCCGCTCCTGCGGACTCGGGGCTGGACACGTTCTCCATCATCGACGGCACCCGCCCCGATTCGATCACGGATCTGGTTCTGGACGAAGCAACTGCGAAGGATCTGGGCGTGGGCATCGGAGACGAGATCCGGTTCTCCGTCGACTCGGTGTCCGTCGAACCCGACGACGATGCCATGCCCGTCTATCGAGGGCCGAGCCAGAGCAATACGATGTTCACGGTCGTCGGTCTGGCCTCCATGGGCAGCAGTCCGTCGACAGCCGGGATGCACCGCGCGATGACCACCTCGGCGAGCTATCAGGAGTACTTCGCCCAGCAGGGGGATGTCATCGCGATCCAGATCGCGCTTGATGACGATGCCGACCCGGCTGCTGTCCGTACGCGCCTGCAATCGACGATCGATGATTCCGCCTTGCACGGAAGTCTGGAGGCGATGACGGTCGGTGACGCCATCGACGTCAAAGCCGATCGCCTCTCCGGCGGAAATGAGGTCATCACCTCGCTGCTTCTGGTCTTCGCCGGCATCTCCGTCATCGTGGCGATCCTGGTCGTCTCGAACATCTTCTCCGTCATCGTGGCTGGGCGCAGACGCGAACTGGCCCTGTTGCGCTGCCTGGGCGCCTCACGAATTCAGCTCTACGGGTCTGTGGTCGCAGAGGGGACCGTCGTCGGGTTGCTGGGTTCGATCGTCGGGGTGGCTGCGGGTGCAGGCCTCAGTTTCTGCCTCGCCGCAGGGGCCAAACGCATCTGGTCCGACGACTTCGATTACCTGCGCCTCAGCGTGCCACCCTCAGCGCTGTTGATCGGCATCGCCGTCGGCGTGCTTCTGACGGTCCTCGCCACCATCCGACCTGCTCGCAGCGCGATCGCGGTAACGCCTCTGGAAGCACTTGAGCCCCTCGACGAATCCCTGGCTCCATCGCGCCACAGCAGGCTGCGCACCATCATCGGATGGTCGAGCATCGGACTCGGAGTGGTGCTCCTCGTCGCCTCTGTCTGTCTGATCGAGCACTCGGAGAGCTGGATCCTGGGCGGAGCAGTCGGGGGCGTGCTCCTCGTCTTCGGCCTCGTCCTGAGCTCGGTGATGATCATTCCGCCGATCGTGGCGGCAATCGGTGACCTGACGTTGAGCCCATTCGGCCTCCCGGGTCGACTGGCCACACTGAACACCCTGCGCAATCGCCGACGAACAGCGGCGACTGCAACCGCACTCATCATCGGTGTCACCCTGGTGGCTACGATTCTGGTCGGCGGAATGTCGACGAAGGCAACGTTGGCCTTCGGCCTCGACCAGCGCTATCCCGTCGACATCGCTGTCCCGCTCGAAACGACGGTCGACCGGGACGAATCCGATGGCGTGCGTGAGATCGCGGGCGTGGAGGCCGTCGCCGTCGCTCATCGGGCACAGGTTCTCGGCGATCACGGGGATTCGCCGCCTGATCTTTATGTCATCGACCCCGATTCCGCGCAGACCGTTCTGAGCGAGGGCGCCGAGACACCCGTCGCAGGGAAAGTGCTCGTACCCAGCGATTTCACTTCTGAGAGCATTCGCATCAAGGGCCTCACCGAAGCGACGGTTCCCGTCGAGAAGGCGGGTGACTCGAGTCTGGTGTTCTTCACCACTCCGGACGTCGGCAACGACCTGGGCGTGTCCCCAACCTCGACTTCGGTCCTGGTCAAGGTCGATCCGAATGCCACGGTCTCCGACATCTTCCGGATCCAACAGGACGTCGCGGAAGAACTCGACGTCACCAGCGACGAGGTCGTCGGTTCGGCAGTGGCCCGGGGGCAATACTCCGAACTCATCGACATCCTCCTCATCTCTGCCGTGGCGCTGCTGTTCGTCGCGGTCCTCATCGCCCTGCTCGGTGTCTCAAACACGGTGAGTCTGTCGGTGATCGAGCGTCGGCGTGAGAATTCTCTGCTCCGAGCCCTAGGGCTGAGCATCGCCCAGCTGAGAATGCTCCTCGCACTCGAAGCCGCTCTCATCTCCTCGGTGTCGGCACTGATCGGGCTCGTCCTCGGCGGGGCACTCGGCGTCGTCGGCACTTCGCTGATGACGAACGACTATTCCGATCAGCTCATCGTCGACTGGTCTCTTCCCGCAGCTCTGGGCATCCTGTTCGTGGCGACCCTCGCGGGACTGCTCTCCGCTCTGGCACCGGCGAGACGCGCTGCGCGGCTGTCGCCGGTCGAGGGGCTCAAGCAGGAGAACTGACCCCGCCGGTGCCGGCGCAGCGGACAAGATGATAGAAATGCAAGCATGAAATCCGCGTGGGCACCGGCTCTGATCGTCATCGGAATCGTTGTCGCCGCATTCAACCTCCGTCCTGGCGTGACAGGACTCTCACCGTTGTTGGATGCCATGGGCTCCGACATCCACCTCAGCGCGGTCTTCCTCGCAATCATCGGGATGCTGCCGCCGCTGCTCTACGGACTCAGCGGCTTCATCACGCCACGACTGTACAATCGCTTCTCCGGACTGACGATCACTCTGGCCGTGATGATCATGATCACGGTGGGGCTGGGCGTGCGCGCGGTTGTCGACTCTCCTGCGATCTTCCTCGGCCTCAGCGTTCTCGCCCTGCTGGGCATGGGCATCGGCAACGTGGTCGTGCCTCCCATCGTGAAGTCCTATTTCCCCGACCGCGTCGCACTGCTGTCGACAGTGCACGTGGGTCTGCTGCAGCTGGGGACATTCATCCCCCCGCTCGTGGCAGTGCCTCTGGCGGGGAAACTCGAATGGCGAGGGTCCCTGCTCGTATGGGCAGGCTCGGCCGCAGTGGGGGTCGTCGTCTGGACCGTCATCGCGGTGCTCAAGCCTGTACCCCGTTCACAGGTCTCAGCAACGGTCGTCGGCGGAAGCGAACTGCGGCGGTTGATCAGGAGCCGCCGTGCTTGGGCGCTGATGACGATGACCGGGCTGACCTCGTTCAACAATTTCATCCTATTCACCTGGCTGCCCACCCTGCTGACGCGTTCGGGCTTCGACGCGGCATTCGCGGGAGCCATGCTCGCCCTGGTGACTGCGATTCCGCTTGTCCTCGGGTTCGTTCTGCCGCTGCTCGCGCAGAAGATGCGCACCGCATCACCGATCGTCGCGGCCTTCTGCCTGTGCCTGGCAGTCGGATACATCGGTCTGTGGCTCATCCCCCAAGCCGCGCCCGTGCTGTGGACGGTCCTGCTGGGCATCGGGATCTCGACCTTCCCACTGGCACTGACCCTGATCACCTTGCGCTCTCGCAGTGCCGAAGCCTCGGCCGCGCTGTCCGGTTTCGTCCAGGGCGGCGGCTACCTGATGGCCGCAACCGGGCCACTGATCTTCGCGTTCCTGATCCAGAGCGTCGATGCGATGTGGCCTGCCTATGCCGTGGTGCTGGCCTCCACCGCGGTGAAGTTCACCGTCAGCTTCTCGGCCTGCCGCCCCGGCTCGATCTGATCGGGAGACGTCGTCAACCGAGACGATGATGACGACTGTGAAGTCTGATTCGCCGTCGACAAGCGGAGACGAGTAATCTGATCGGGTGACCCCGGAACTTCTGCAGACCGCTCTGGCGCGTGCGCTGGCCAGCATCGCCGCCGCACGAGGAATCGTCAGCGACCGTGTTCCGGACCCGACCCTCCGCCGGTCGAGGGCACGGCACCACGGGGACTGGACCTCAACCATCGCACTGCGCAGCGCTCAGGCTCTGTGCACCGACCCCAGGAACCTGGCAGAGGAGATCGCGTCGATTCTGCGCGAAGACACCAGGGTGGCCGGAGTCGATGTGGCGGGACCTGGCTTCCTCAACATCACAGTCAGCACTCGCAGCCTCGCCCGGAGCGCCGCGGACATCGTCGATGCCAACCGGGAATTCGGCCCGGATCGCGCCACAGCGCAGCGGATCGAGACCACGGTCAATGAACGCCTCGCCGCCAGCCCCGAACTGCGTGTGCCGCATCCGGCGATCGGTACGGATGTGCGCCGCTTCATGGCCGCGCGAGGGACCACCGCGTCAATGCATCTGCGCGACAAGGGGTTTCTGCGCACAGCCCATCCAGACAATCCTGTCTACTTCGTTCAGGTCGCACACGCAGCAGCCTGTCGAGTCGAACGCCGAGGTGCCTCGGCGGGAATCGGGGCCTTCGCCTTCGACCCGGACACCCTGATCGATTCCGCAGAGACCGCGCTGACTGCCGCACTGTGCGATTTCGTCTCCACGGTCCGCCGCGCCGCGGACTTACGCGAACCACAGCTCATCACCGACCTCCTCGAGACCACCTCCCAGCTGTTCCACGACTGGGCGAATACCTGCCCCGTGACCCCGAACCTTGATGAGGACATCACGAGACTCCACGCTTCCCGGCTGGTCCTCGACCGTGCCGCCATCATCGTCCTGGCCACAGGACTCCGACTACTGGGCGCTTCCGCCCCCGAGAGGATGTAAATGCCTGCCCACATCGCCGGCCCCATGCATGCCACCCCCGCACCCGTGTGGCTGCCTTATCCCGATGACGTCAACGCGCTCCTGCCCAGCCTCTGGTCGGACAATGTGACGAAATCCGATTCCGGTGTCCTCACCGTTGCCGGGCACAGTGTCACCGACCTCGCCGAACGCTATGGCACCCCGACCCTGGTGATGGACGTTGCGGACTTCACCGCCCGCGCGCAGAACTACCTCAGTGCGTACTCGGCCGCCTTCTCCACGGAGAAGGGTCTGGCCGGAGTCGATGTCTTCTATGCGGGAAAGGCCTTTCTGTGCACCGCTGTCGCCCGCTGGGTCCACGAAGCCGGCCTGGGCCTCGACACGTGCTCCCTGGGGGAGATGATGGTGGCCCGTGCAGCCGGAGTCCCTGGGGACCGGGTCGGCCTGCACGGCAACAACAAGTCTGTCGCCGAGCTCGAATATGCTCTCGACTACGGCGTGGGTCGGATCTTCGTCGACAGCCTCGACGAGATCACGCTCCTCGAATCGATTGCGGCCGCAAAGGGAACCGTTGCCCCGGTCATGCTGCGCGTCACGGTGGGAGTCGAGGCACACACCCACGACTTCATCGCCACAGCTCATGAGGACCAGAAGTTCGGCCTGTCCGTATCGGCCGGCACAGCAGCGAAGGCCGCCGAGGCGGTCGCGAATTCCGCTCACCTGCGCTTCGACGGACTTCACTCCCACATCGGCTCACAGATCTTCGACATCTCCGGCTTCCAGGTGGCTGCCGCCCGCGTGCTGGGACTGCGGGCCGAAATCATGGCCGAACACGGTGTCGATCTGCCCGATGTCGATCTGGGCGGTGGCTTCGGCATCCGCTACACCTCACAGGACACACCGATTCCAGTGGCAGAGATGGCGCAGGAACTCGCCGAGGTGGTCGCCAAGGAATGCCGTGGACTGGGCACGAACGTGCCCCGCATCTCCATCGAGCCCGGACGTGCGATCGTGTCCCCGTCCATGTTCACCCTCTATCGGGTCGGCACCGTCAAAGAGGTCGACACGGACAACGGGATCCGGACCTACGTCGCAGTCGACGGTGGGATGAGCGACAATATCCGGACAGCTCTCTATGATGCTGACTATTCGTGTAGCTTGGCCAATCGGAACTCCAGTGCCGAACCGGCCATCGTGCGTGTCGTGGGCAAGCACTGTGAGTCCGGCGACATCATCGTCCGAGACGAATACATGGGAGCCGATGTGTCCTCGGGCGACCTCGTCGCGGTCCCGAGCACCGGCGCCTACTGCCGGTCACTGGCCAATAACTACAACCACCTGCCCAAACCAGGAGTCCTAGCCGTGACAGCGGATAAGGTTGAGTGGATCGTGACGCCCGAGGACTACTCTCAGATGTTGCGCAGCGACCCGGGAATGAGCGCCGGAGAGTAAGTGTGAGTGCCATTGAAGACAGTGAAAAGGTGAACATATGCAGGCTTTGAAAGTTGCCATGCTCGGATGTGGAGTCGTCGGCGCCGAAGTGGCCGCCCGCATCCAGAACCGGAACGAGGCTCTGGCTGAAAGGATCGGTGCGCCCCTCGAGTTGAGCGCCATTGTCGTCCGCGACACCTCGAGGCAGCGTCCGGGGATCGACCCGAGCCTGCTGACGACGGATGCAGAGACTGCCATCGCCGGCGCCGATATCGTCATCGAGCTGATGGGCGGCATCGAGCCGGCCAAAACCCTCATCCGGTCGGCGCTCGACCACGGTTCCTCCGTCGTCACCGCCAATAAGGCACTGCTGGCAGCCAATTACGGTGAGCTCATGTCCGCAGCAGACACCGCCGGCGTTCGCCTCGAACATGAAGCCGCAGTGGCCGGTGCCATTCCGATCATCCGCCCGGTCGGCGACTCACTGGCGGGGGACCGGATCGATCGGATCATGGGCATCGTCAATGGCACGACCAACTACATCCTCGATCAGATGGACTCCGAGGGCTGGAGCTTCGATGAGGCGCTTGGGACCGCGCAGGAGCTGGGATTCGCCGAGGCGGACCCGACTGCCGACGTCGGTGGCCACGATGCCGCCGCCAAGGCCGCCATCCTCGCTTCGCTGGCTTTCCACGCTCCGGTCACGATTGACGATGTCCACGTCGAAGGCATCGCAGACATCACCCCCGACATGGTCGCTACGGCTCGGGACCAGGGATTCGTCATCAAACTCCTCGCCGTCTGCGAACGTGTCAGCGACTCGTCCGCGGGCGCCGGCCTCTCGGCACGCGTCTACCCGGCCCTGCTCGGGCGCAGTCATCCGCTGGCGACAGTCCGCGGTGCCTTCAACGCGGTCTTCATCGAGGCCGAAGCGGCAGGCTCGCTGATGTTCTACGGGCAAGGTGCCGGCGGCGAGCCGACGGCGTCTGCGGTCCTCGGCGATGTCGTCTCCGTGGCCCGTCGGAAGGTCCTCGGCGGTCGTGGCCAGTACGAGCGCCCCTTCCACAAGGACTCGACGATCCTGCCGATATCGGCGATCACCACCCGGTACCACATCACACTCGACGTCGTCGATCGCCCGGGTGTCCTCGCCGCCGTCTCCGAGGTCTTCTCCGACGAAGGCGCGTCGATCGAGCTCATGCGTCAAACGGTGGGCGAGACCGACGACCAGGGCACTCAGCACGCGAAGCTCGTGCTCGCCACTCACTCGAATACCGACGCGATCCTGCGGGGGACCGTCGAGCGCCTCGGCGATCTCTCCGTGGTGCGCGCCGTCAACTCCGTGATCCGCGTAGAAGGACAATCCCAATGAGCGAATTCCCCAAAAAGCAGTGGCAGGGTGTCGTCGAGGAATACCGCAGCCTCCTCGACATCGCCGAAACCACACCGGCCGTGACGCTGGGGGAGGGCGGAACTCCGCTCATCCGCGCGCAGAAGCTCAGTGAGCTCACCGGCGCCGAGGTGTGGGTGAAGTACGAAGGCCTCAACCCGACAGCGTCCTTCAAGGACCGGGGCATGACGATGGCCATCACGAAGGCCGCGGCCCACGGTGCAAAGGCCGTGATCTGCGCATCGACAGGCAATACCTCGGCTTCAGCGGCGGCGTACGCGACCAAGGCCGGACTGACCTGCGCCGTGCTTGTGCCCACGGGCAAGATCGCTCCGGGCAAGATGAGCCAGGCCATCGCCCATGGGGCCACGTTGCTGGAGGTCGACGGAAACTTCGATGACTGTCTGACTCTGTGCCGGAAGCTCTCCGAGTCCTACCCCGTCCACCTCGTCAACTCCGTCAACCCGGATCGCATCGAGGGTCAGAAGACCGCGTCCTTCGAGGTCGTCGACGTCCTGGGCGACGCCCCTGACATCCACGTGCTGCCCGTGGGCAACGCGGGCAACATCACCGCATACTGGAAGGGCTACCGCCAGTACCAGGAGATCGGAGCCTCGACTCGACTGCCGCAGATGTGGGGATTCCAGGCCGCAGGCTCGGCTCCGATCGTGCTCGGCCACCCCGTGGACGAACCCGACACGATTGCCACAGCCATCCGGATCGGCAATCCGGCCAGTTGGCAGCAGGCCATCGAGGCCCGTGACTCCTCCGGCGGAGTCATCGACTCGGTCACTGACGACGAAATCCTTCGCGCACACAAGATCCTGTCCCGAGAAGAGGGCATCTTCGTCGAACCCGGTTCGGCATCATCGGTGGCTGGACTGCTGAAGATGTCCGAAGCGGGGAAGGTCCCTGCCGGGGCGAGGATCGCGGTCACCGTGACCGGTCACGGGCTCAAGGATCCCAGCTGGGCACTGCACATGGCCGATGGATCCGAGATCGAGCCGCAGCGGGTCTCTGTCGATGCCGTCAGTGCCGCACGGGCTCTCGGGCTCGAAGACAGGTGAGCGTGAGGATCCAGATCGAGGTTCCTGCCACCTCGGCGAACCTGGGCCCCGGTTATGACTCCTTCGGTCTCGGACTGGGGATCTTCGACACACTGACCCTGACGATCCATGACGGACCCGTCGACCCCAGCAGCTGCGTGAGAGTGGCGGGGGAGAGTGCCGAGACCCTGCCGACGGATCGGTCCCATCTCATCATGCGAGTGATCGGCGATGTGCTCCGAGCCGAGTACCCGAAGGCTCCCGTCGATCTGGTGGAGCGACTCAGCCTGGAGTGTGTCAATCGGATACCGCATTCCCGCGGTCTCGGTTCCTCAGCGGCCGCGATCGTGGGTGCAATCGCATTGGCCGGTGAGGTCGGTGCCCATGCCGGTGGTGAGAGACTGAGCAGACAGCGGGTGCTCGAACTCGCCTCCGATCTCGAGGGACACCCGGACAATGCAGCGCCCGCAGTCTCCGGGGGACTGACGATCGCCCTTCCGGACCCTGCACGGTCGTGGCAGATCCCGGCAAACACCGTCGCCGAGGTGACCGTGCTGGTGCCCGATGTGCGACTGGACACCCAGATCGCCCGCAGCGTGATCCCCGCATCCGTCGACCATTCAGTCGCTGCGGAGAACTCCGCTCGAGCCGCGCTGCTCATCCACGGTTTCGTCACCGATGCCTCAGTTCTGCTGGAGGCCACCGACGAACGCCTGCATCAGGAATACCGGCGTGACGCGTACCCGGAATCGATGGCACTCGTCGACGCGCTGCGAGCCGATGGCCTGCCCGCGGTGATCTCAGGCGCCGGACCAACCGTCCTCGTGCTTGCGGGGTCGGTTCCCCGGACGCTGGTTCCTGCAGCAGTCACGCTCATACACACCTCCATTGACCTTGGAGGATATCGGGTGAAGCAAAAGAATTAGGCATCGGATTCGCATGATCGCCGTTGAGCACGTAAACTGAGGGAGTTCCGTCAGTGATCGGGTTCTGCGGTATGCATCGAGAACCCACTGTCTATTTCACACATTCTGGAACGTCTCCTGCTCATTCTTAGGCAGGTTATCTTTCACAATGCACCGTCAACGGTGTTTCCGTCGCCGTGAGTAAACGGCTCTTGCCGCACGGCCGAAAGAGGGAGAAGGACCTTCGTGTCTGAAACCACTACTCAAGATTCCACACCACGCACCGGCAGTCTGACCGCTTTGCGTCTGCCCCAGCTCCAGGAAATGGCGGCGGGACTCGGGATCAAAGGGTACCGTCGACTTCGCAAAGGCGAACTGATCGACGCCATCAACAACCACAAAGGCTCAGAGGGCGGTTCGGGCCAGGCTCAAGCAGCCCCGAAGACCGCACCGGCCTCATCTGCAGCCTCCGAGAAGGAAGCTAAGGAAGATTCCGGCGGTTCCGACGAGGCACCGGCCGAAGCAAAGGGACGTCCGTCTCGTCGCAGCACAGCCTCGGCGTCGAAGGATGACGCCGCCGGCTCGCAGAACGCAGATGCCGCCTCGACTTCCGCCGATTCCTCCGCGGTCACCGAGACCTCGGACGCAGACGACACCTCGTCCGACTCGGCTGGTGAACCCGACAAACAGCGTTCGCGTCGCGGCCGCTCGCGTTCACGTGGCTCCGAGGGCCAGAACGAGGACAGCGGACACAGCTCCGAAGACTCGGGCGAACGTTCGGACCACAGCGATCGCGGAAACGACCGCAGTCGTCAGGACGATGACAGCGACCGCGGCAACGACCGCAGTGACCGCGGCAATGATCGCAACGACCGCGGCAATGACCGTGGGAATGACCGCAGCAACGATCGCGGAAATGGTCGCAACCGTCAGAACGACGACAACGACCGCAACGACCGTGGGAACGATCGCAACGACCGTGGGAATGACCGCAGCAACGATCGCAACGACCGTGGGAATGACCGCAACAACGACCGCGGAAATGGTCGCAACCGTCAGAACGACGACAACGACCGCAACGACCGTGGGAACGATCGCAACAACGACCGGAACAACGGCCGTCGGGGCCGCAGCAACAACGATGACGACGATCGCGGCAACCGCCGCGGCCGCGGACGCGACCGCAAACGTCGCGGAGGACGCGGCAACGACGAGCCGGAGATCCGCAATGATGACGTGCTCATCCCGGTCGGCGGCATCCTCGACGTGCATGACAACTATGCATTCCTGCGCACCTCGGGCTACCTGCCCGGCCCCAACGATGTCTACGTCTCGGCCTCGATGGTGCGCAAGAACCAGCTGCGCAAGGGCGACGCCGTCGCCGGTGCCATCCGGCAGCCGCGAGACAACGACCGCAACAGCAAGCGTGAGAAGTTCGACGCCCTGGTGCGCCTCGATTCCGTCAACGGTCTGACCATCGACGACGCGCGAAGCCGTGTCGACTTCTCCAAGCTGACACCGCTCTACCCACAGGAGCGGCTGCGTCTCGAAACGACCTCGAAGCTGCACTCGACGCGACTCATCGATCTCGTGACTCCCATCGGCAAGGGCCAGCGTGGTCTCATCGTGGCGCCTCCGAAGGCGGGCAAGACGATGATCATGCAGCAGGTGGCCAACGCGATCACCGAGAACAACCCGGAAGTCCACCTGATGGTCGTCCTCGTCGACGAACGTCCCGAGGAAGTCACGGACATGCAGCGGGCGGTGCAGGGTGAAGTCATCGCTTCGACCTTCGACCGTCCAGCCGATGACCACACGACGATCGCAGAACTGGCGATCGAACGCGCCAAGCGTCTCGTCGAAATGGGCTCCGACGTCGTCGTGCTCCTTGACAACCTCACTCGCCTCGGCCGCGCCTACAACATTGCTCAGCCCGCTTCGGGTCGGATCCTCTCCGGTGGTGTCGACGCGAACGCGCTCTACCCGCCGAAGCGATTCTTCGGTGCTGCCCGCAACATCGAGAACGGCGGCTCGTTGACCATTCTGGCCACGGCGCTCGTCGAGACCGGATCCAAGATGGACGAGGTCATCTTCGAGGAGTTCAAGGGCACCGGCAATATGGAGCTGCGCCTGTCGCGTCAGCTCGCCGACAAGCGCATCTTCCCGGCAGTCGACGTCAACGCGTCGAGCACCCGTCGCGAAGAGATGCTGATGACGTCCGAAGAGACCAAGGTCATGTGGCAGCTGCGTCGTCTGCTGGCCGGACTCGAACAGCAGCAGGCTGTCGAGCTCCTCATGTCGAAGCTGAAGGAAACCGGCTCGAACGTCGAATTCCTCATGCAGGTGCAGAAGACGACACCGTTGCAGAAGTCCTCCACCGACAACAACTGAGATGGCTGACGATGACACCCTCAAGGCCAGCGTCAGCGCACTGCTCGACGAGCATGCGCGTGTGCAGGCGGAACTCTCCGATCCTGCCGTGCACGCTGACGCTGGCCGCGCCAAGAAGCTGACAAGGCGCTACGCAGAACTCGACAAGGTGGCGATCGCCGCCCGTCGGTTCGCCCAGCTCGAAGACGACGCCGTCGCCGCGGAAGAACTCGCCGCCGACGACGCCGATTTCGGCGCTGAGGCCGCACGCCTGCATGAAGAGGCCACCGACGTGGAGGCCGAACTCAGAGACCTCTTGGTTCCCAGCGACCCCGACGATGCGCGTGATGCCATCATCGAGATCAAGGCTGGTGAGGGTGGAGACGAATCGGCGCTGTTCGCCGGAGATCTCCTGCGCATGTACCAGCGTTGGAGCGACTCGCGCGGATGGTCCGCCCAGATCCTGGATGCCACGCATTCGGATCTCGGCGGATACAAAGACGTGACCCTGGCGCTGAAGGCCAAGGACGACGGTGCCTACGGGTGGGTGAAATTCGAAGGCGGAGTCCACCGGGTCCAACGCGTTCCCGTGACCGAATCCCAAGGACGCATCCACACCTCCGCTGCCGGAGTGCTGGTGTTTCCCGAAGTGGACGAACCAGAGGAAGTCGCGCTCGACGACAACGATCTGCGCATCGACGTCTACCGGTCCTCGGGCCCGGGCGGTCAGTCCGTGAACACCACCGACTCCGCTGTGCGCATCACCCACGTGCCCACAGGCATCACCGCGAGCTGCCAGAACGAAAAATCGCAGCTGCAGAACAAAGAGGCGGCACTGCGCATGCTCCGGGCCCGCATCCTGGCCAAGCAAGCGGAGGAAGCCGCAGCCGAGGCGGCGGACATTCGACGTTCCCAAATACGCACTGTTGACCGTTCGGAACGGATCCGCACCTACAACTTCCCCGAGAACCGGATCACCGACCATCGGACCGGGTACAAGGCCTACAACCTCGACCAGGTTCTCGGCGGCGAGCTCGATCCTGTCATCGATTCATGCCGTGCGGCTGACAAAGCCGCGCGACTCGACGCGCTGGGGGACTGACCTGAATCAGCGCCCGCCCGCCCCCGAGGGGGACGTGTCGACGGTTCTGCGCGGTGCGGCAAGACTGCTGGCCGACTCGTACGTGCCCAATCCCGACCCCGACTCCACCGCGTTGCTCGCCCACGCGTGGGGGATCGATGCCTCCGTGCTGGCACACAGACGACTCTTGGGCGATACCGTTCCCACTGAGGTCACCGAGATCTTCGCTCAGCTGATCGATCGGCGACGTCTGCGTGTTCCCCTCCAGCACCTCATCGGCACCGCGGCCTTCCGCCACCTCGAGCTGCAGGTCGGGCCCGGTGTCTTCGTTCCACGGCCCGAGACCGAACTGCTCGTCACAGAGGTCCTCGAGGAGCTGGAGCGGCAGCAGAACACACACGTGCCCTTCGTCATCGATCTGTGCTCGGGTTCGGGCGCGATCACGTTGTCCCTGGCCACCGAATATCCGCAACTTCGCATCATCGGCGTCGAGCGTGAAGCCGAGGCCCTCGACTGGTCGCTGAAGAATCTGGCGGCGGTGAACCTCTCCGGCTCCATCGTCGACCTGATCTCCGGCGACGCGACGACATTCGCCGATGACAGTCCCGAGCTGTGGGGCAGCGCCGATGTCGTCGTGACCAACCCTCCCTACGTGCCTGATGAGGCTGTTCCCCGCGACGCCGAGGTGCGCGATCACGATCCCTCGGCCGCACTCTACGGAGGTTCGACCGGCCTTGAGATCCCGGCACTCATCCTGCTGCAGGCCGAGAAGCTGCTGCGACCCGGTGGGTTCTTCATCATGGAGCATTCCGAGGAACAGGGCCGCGCAGCCTGTGAACTCATCATGTCGACGGCCAGTCTCAGACACCCCGTCACCTACCCGGACTACACTGGACGCGACCGCTACACGGTGGCTCACCGTGTCAGCGAGGTCGACCCGTGACCGTGGACAGCCCGGTTCCGGCCACTGACAACCACGATTCGAAACGGAGAATTCGTGTCGAGACGATTCGACGTCACACAAAGCGACATCCGTGATCTTGTCCTTGACGAATGCGCCAGGGTCAGTGAGACGGGCAACCTGCTCGTCATACCCACGGACACCGTGTACGGGATCGCCGCAGACGCGTTCAGCGCCTCCGCGGTATCCGCTCTTCTCGCAGCGAAGGGACGCGGACGCGACATGCCGCCGCCCGTCCTCGTGCCGCGTGCGGAAACCGTGTTCGGCCTCGTCGACGGGGTCAATGAGACGATGCTGGCGCTGACCTCCCGTTTCTGGCCCGGACCGTTGACGATCATCGCGAATGCCCAGCCGTCCTTGGATTGGGACCTCGGCGACACTCACGGCACCGTCGCGGTGCGCATGCCCGATGACGAATACGCTCTGGCACTGTTGGGCCGAACCGGCCCACTGGCCGTATCGAGTGCCAACATATCCGGAGAGCCCGCGGCCACCTCGGCGGATGAGGCAATGGAGATGTTGGGCGATGACGTCGACATCTACGTCGACGGGGGAGCGCGGACGTCGGGAGCATCCTCGACGATCATCGACCTCACCGGCGATGTCCCGCGAATCGTGCGCGAGGGGCCGGTTTCCATCGCCGAGCTGCGCGAGATCGTCCCCGACATCCTCGACCTGGACGGCTGAGTGCGCGCCTACCTCTTCATCCTCATCATCTCGGCCCTTGTGGCCTACCTGTTGACCCCGATGGTCAAGCGGGTGGCCGAACGCGGCCTCATCTTCTCGCCCCTGCGCGAACGGGATGTCCATTCCGTTCCGACGCCGAGGCTGGGCGGAGTTGCAATGTTCGGCGCAGTGATCGTGGCCCTCGCCTTTGCTTCACAGACGCCGTTCCTGCAGCGGATCTTCGTCGATATGGCCCCTATCATCGGCATCGCCGGCGCCGCCACCGTGCTGTGCATACTGGGCATCATCGACGACATCTGGGACCTCCACTGGATCACCAAGCTGGCCGGGCAGGCGCTGGCTGCCGGCTTCATGGCGATCAACGGTGTGGCCCTGCTGTCGATCCCTTTCGGCGGAGTCATCATCGGGTCGCCGAGGATGTCGATCATCATCACCATCCTGGTGGTCCTGGTGACGATCAACGCCGTGAACTTCGTCGACGGTCTCGACGGACTGGCGGCTGGAGTGGTCGCGATCGGCGGCAGCGCATTCTTCATCTACTCATACGGTTTGGCCCGCGATGCCTCACCCGATTCGTACGCGAATCTCGCGTCGCTGATCACCGCGATTCTCGTCGGCGCCTGCGTCGGATTCCTGCCGCACAACTTCAACCCGGCACGGATCTTCATGGGCGACTCCGGCTCGATGCTGATCGGCCTGCTGCTCGCCGCTTCCACGATCCGCGTGACCGGACAGGTCGACCCGGCGCTGATCGGCGAAGAACGAGCATTCGCGACCTTCCTGCCCATCATCCTGCCGATCGCGGTGATGTTCCTGCCCCTGCTCGATCTGGGACTGGCAGTCGTCCGTCGACTCCTGGCCGGTCAATCTCCCTTCTCCGCAGACGCGAAACATCTCCACCACAGAATGCTCAGCCTGGGACATTCGCATGCGCGGGCGGTGCTCATCCTCTACACGTGGACCGCGCTCATCGCATTCGGGTCCGTCATGCTGCTGCTGATGCCCTGGATCTACGTGGTCTGCATCGTCGGCGGACTGTTCGCCATCACCCTGATCTTCACCTTCTACCCACTGCGGGTCCGACAGAAAGCCAGAGAGGAAATCTCATGACCGATGAGTCTGCCCGTCAGGAAACCTACGTTCAGGCAGCGTGGACCAGAGTCTGGAAGACGATGCTTGTCCGCGGCATCATTCTGGTCGTCGCGGTCGCCGTGCTCGGAATGGGCATCGGATACCTGGCCGCCGGAACACAGGGCCTCAACGGCGGCGCCGTGGGCGGGGGCCTGGCCGCGGTCTTCATCATCATCACTCTGGTCATCATGTATGCGGGCCGCAACATGGGGCTGACAGCGATCGCCGGATTCTTAGGGATGGGCTTTCTCTTCAAGGCCTTCATCTTCATGATCGTGATCTGGCGGCTCAAAGACGCAGTCTGGCTGGACGGAACTGTGGCATTCTTCACGATTGTCGCCGCCGTGATCGGATCCTCGCTGGTCGAAGCCCTGACAGTGGTCAAAGGGCGCGTGCCCTATGTGGATCCCGAGGCGAAATAGACGCGCGCGACCAGCACGAAAACCGCTGCCAGAAGATGTACAGTCAAAGGTGATGGATTTGTCGGCAGCTCTCTACAATTGGTAGAGTTGTTGCGGTGCTGGAGCCATTTGTCGCTCCATGTCGCTCCTGAACCTAATGCCACGCAGGTCATGCGTGGATGAGGCCAGGCCATCAAGGCTTTTGACCATGGGAGAGTTAAGGAAACGTGGGAACACTCAACGCTGCGAACACAATGATCCAAGCCGCTGAAGGTGGTTATCACGCCCCGTCCATGGCGGAGTTCTTCCCCGCCGCGTTCCTCTTCGAAGGCACTCCCTTTGAAATGAACCGGGTGATGCTCATTCGCGTCATTGCCACAGTGGCAGTCGTCGTTCTGCTCGCAGTGTGGGCGAAGAGGATGAAGCTCGTTCCCAGTCGCTTCCAGTCCGCGATGGAGCTGGCCATGGAATTCGTCACCGTCGGCATTGCCGAGGACACCATGGGCAAGGAAAAGGCGAAGAAGTTCATGCCGCTCATCGTGGCGATCTTCTTCGGCATTCTGTTCTGGAACGTCACGAAGCTCATCCCATTCCTCAATATGCCGGGCACCGGCGTCATCGGTCTGCCGATCGTCCTCACCCTCGTCGTCTACGTGACCTATCACTGGGCCGGCATCGCCGAGAAAGGACTCGGCGGCTACCTCAAGGATTCGCTCATCCTGCCCGGCGTCCCATGGCCGATGCACATTCTTCTCATCCCGATCGAGTTCATCACGAAGTTCGTCACTCAGCCGTTCACCCTGGCGATCCGACTCTTCGCCAACATGATGGTCGGCCACCTGCTTCTCGTGCTCTGCTTCTCAGCGACGAGCTTCTTCCTCATCGATGCGGCCAACGGCTTCCAGTTCTTCTCGATCATCACCTTCGCCGGCGGATTCTTCGTCTTCATCCTCGAGATGCTCATCGTCGTCCTGCAGGCCTACATCTTCGCTCTTCTGTCCTGCGTCTACATCAATGCCGCTATCGCGGACGACCACTGATTTAACACCCAGAACCGTAACTCACGAGTTGCACGGTCGGGCCAACCACCCGACTTCTTTATGAAAGGAAAAGCATTCAATGGATATGCTCGCTGAAGTCTCCGGCAGTGTCAGCACTATCGGATACGGCCTTGCCGCTATCGGCCCGGGCGTCGGTGTCGGTATCGTCATCGGCAAGACCATCGAGGGAACCGCACGTCAGCCTGAAATGGCCGGCGCACTGCGCGGAAACATGTTCCTCGGCATCGCGCTGATCGAGGCCCTGGCCCTGATCGGCATCGCCACCCCGTTCTTCCTGCCCTGATCACGAAGAGGACTAATCGATGACTCCGGTACACATTCTTGCCTCGGCTGAGAACCCGCTTCTCCCGGCCTGGTACGACATCATCTGGAGTGCCATCTGTCTGCTGATCGTCTTCCTGGTTGTCTGGAAGTACGTCCTCCCGGCCTTCAACAAAACCCTTGACGAGCGCGCCCAGCGCATTCAGGGTGGAATTGAGAAGGCCGAGAAGGTGCAGGCCGAAGCCGATCAGGCTCTGGCTGAGTATCAGAAGCAGCTCGCCGACGGCCGTGCAGAAGCTGCACGACTGCGCGCCGAGGCTCAGGAAGAAGGCGCCCAGATCATCGCCAATATGAAGACACAGGCTCATTCGGAGTCCGAGCGCATCGTCGCTCAGGCTCAGACCCAGATTGAAGCTGAGCGTCAGTCCGCCATGGTGTCGCTGCGCTCGGAAGTCGGAACGCTCGCCACTGATCTGGCATCGCGCATCGTCGGCGAATCTCTCACCGACGATCAGCGTTCTGCCAACGTGGTCGACCGCTTCATCTCCGATCTTGAGTCACAGTCTTCGGCACAGCCGGTCAAGGGGGCGTGATGCTCCAGTCGAGCAGATTGTCCCTGCAGGCCGTACTCGAAGCCGCCAATGCTGAGATCTCTCGTGGCGACGCGCGAGAAATCGGTACGGGGGAGCTGGCAATCGTTGCGGTTCTCGCCGAGAACGTGACGCTGCGCAAGGCCTTGGCCGACTCGTCCGAGTCAGCCGAGAAGAAGCAGCAGCTGCTGCGGACTCTGTTCTCGACTCGGACCACCGAAACTGTTCTGCGTCTGGGCGAACTGGCCGTGAGTCAGCGTTGGGCCAGAACTCAGGACTTGGTGACCAGCCTTGAAGTCGTCGGAGTGACAGCGATGGCTGCCGCTGCTCAGGCGAATGGTCAACTCGGACAGGTGGAAGAAGAGGTCTTCCGCTTCGCCCGTCTGTGCGAAAGCGAACATGAGCTGGCGCGCGCCTTGGATTCCGATGCGTCGGCAGAGACGAAACGTGCGCTGATCGCAGACTTGCTGGCAGGTAAGGCGCAGGCCGACACCATCACGCTGATCGAGCAGGCGGCGCTCTACCCGCGTGGACTCCACGTGGCAGTGGCTCTGGATCAGTACAGCGATATCCTCGCCGCACGACAGCAGCGTTCCGTTGCCGATGTCACAGTCGCCAAACCGCTGAGCGAAGCCCAGACCCAGAAGCTCGGCACCGCTCTGGCTGCGAGTTATGGACGTGAGCTCGTCCTCAACGTCCAGGTCGATCCCGCAGTCGTCGGGGGAGTCCGGGTCCAGGTCGGCGACGAGATGATGAGCTCCACAGTGGCTGATCGTCTGGCCGAAGTACAGCGCAAGCTCGCTAAGTAAATCGAGGGGCCGGTCAGTCCGGCAGCACAGGCGGCCCACCGGTCGTCGGACACAAGTTTTGAGTAAAGGAAGCAGGGAAACCAGATGGCGGAACTGACAATTCGCCCGGAGGAGATCCGGGACGCTCTTGGGAAGTTCGTTGACTCGTACAACCCCGAGAGCTCGGTAAAGTCCGAAGTCGGCAAGGTCGTCACCGCTGGTGACGGAATTGCCCACGTATCGGGTCTGCCCGGCACCATGGCCAACGAACTCCTCCGGTTCGAAGACGGCACTTTGGGCTTGGCACAGAACCTGGACGAGCGCGAGATCGGCGTCGTCGTCCTCGGAGAGTTCTCCGGGATCGCGGAGGAGCAGAACGTCTACCGGACCGGTGAGGTTCTCTCCATTCCCGTCGGCGACGGATACCTCGGTCGCGTGGTCGATCCTCTGGGTCAGCCGGTCGACGGCCTCGGTGATATCGAGACCGTCGGTCAGCGTGAGCTCGAGCTCCAGGCCGCAGGTGTGATGGATCGCCAGGAGGTGCGCGAGCCTCTGCAGACCGGCTACAAGAGCATCGACGCGATGATCCCGGTTGGCCGTGGTCAGCGTCAGCTCGTCATCGGCGACCGCAAGACGGGTAAGACCGCTCTGGCGATCGACACGATCATCAACCAGAAGGCCAACTGGGAGACGGGCGATCCGAAGCAGCAGGTCCGCTGCATCTACGTCGCCGTCGGCCAGAAGGGTTCGACCATCGCCGGCGTCCGCCGTTCGCTCGAAGAAGCGGGTGCCCTGGAATACACCACGATCGTGTCCTCTCCCGCTTCCGACCCTGCAGGCTTCAAATACCTCGCCCCGTACTCAGGTTCGGCTATCGGCCAGCACTGGATGTACGACGGCAAGCACGTCCTCATCGTGTTCGATGATCTCTCGAAGCAGGCAGAAGCATACCGTGCAGTCTCCCTTCTGCTGCGTCGTCCGCCGGGCCGTGAGGCCTTCCCTGGTGACGTCTTCTACCTGCACTCGCGTCTGCTGGAGCGTTGTGCCAAACTCTCCGATGAGTTCGGCGGCGGTTCGATGACCGGATTGCCGATCATCGAGACCAAGGCGAACGACGTCGGTGCGTTCATTCCGACCAACGTGATCTCGATCACCGACGGTCAGATATTCCTGCAGTCGGACCTCTTCAACGCAGGCCAGCGTCCAGCTGTCGATGTCGGTGTGTCCGTGTCCCGTGTCGGCGGCGCTGCACAGACGAAGGCACTCAAGAGTGTCTCCGGCACATTGAAGATCTCGCTGGCCCAGTATCGTTCTCTCGAAGCGTTCGCTATGTTCGCCTCCGACCTCGACGAGACGACCAAGCGCGATCTGGCTCGTGGTGCACGCCTGACGGAGCTGCTCAAGCAGTCTCAGTTCACCCCGATGCCCTTCGAGAAGCAGACCGTGTCGATCTTCGCCGGTACTCATGGCTACCTGGATGAGATTCCTGTATCGGACGTGCTCAAGTTCGAAACCGAGCTCCATGATCATATCGAGCGCAGGACCGGCGTCTTCACGACCATTCGTGAGACGCTCAAGCTCGATGACGACACCTCGGCAGAGCTGGACAAAGCCCTGGCCGAGTTCACCAAGAACTTCGTCAGCTCCGACTCCAGCGGATCCAAGGCCGGCAGCGAAGACACTGCCGCCGCCTCCTCCGATGAGGTCGAGCAGGAGCAGATCGTTCGGCAGAAGCGTTGAATCTGATCCGTAACAGCGAAAGGAAGAACTGATGGGAGCCCAGCAGAGGGTCTTCAAGCAGAAGATCCGCTCCACCTCGTCCTTGAGGAAGATCTTCAAGGCCATGGAGCTCATCGCTGCTTCACGGATTCAGAAGGCCATTGCACGTTCGCAGTCTGCCAGCCCATACGCCAACGCCCTGACCCGTGCGGTCTCGGCGGTGTCGAGTGAGTCCAACGTCGACCACGTGTTGACGACCGAGCCTGAGTCTGTCAGCCGAGCCGCAGTGCTGGTGGTCGGCCCAGACCGTGGATTCGCCGGTGCTTACTCGGCGAACCTGTTGCGCGAAGCCGAGGAACTCATTCGGCTGCTGCGCAGCGAGGGCAAGGACGTTGCGCTCTTCACCGTCGGCGGTAAGGCTGAGAACTACTACACGTTCCGCGATCGTGCGATCGAACAGGCCTGGACCGGCATCTCCGAGATGCCGACTCCTGAGAATGCTCGGGAGATCGGCGAAGCCCTCTTGCAGAGCTTCAACGCCGACTCCGCGGAGAACGGTGTGGATGAGATCTACATTGTGTTCACGAAGTTCGTCTCCAGCGTCAAGCATGATCCGGAATACCGGCGATTGCTTCCGCTCGAGGTCGTCGATGCGGACGAGGTCGCCTCCGACGGCGCGTCCGAACCGGCGAAGGACTCGGCTGCGTTTCCTCTCTACGAGTTCGAACCCAGTGCCGAGGCCGTCCTGGACTCATTGCTGCCGCGCTACATCGACTCGCGGATCCTGTCCGCGCTGTTGAGCGCGTCGGCATCCGAACAGGCTTCGCGTCAGGCTGCGATGCACACCGCGACCGAAAATGCGGATGATCTCATCAAGACCTATACCCGGTTGGCCAACACGGCTCGCCAGGCGGAAATCACCCAGGAACTCACCGAGATCGTCGGTGGGGCCGATGCCCTCGCGGCATCGTCAGCCGGCGACTGACCGGCGAGAGCAGAGAAGAAAGAGACCATGACTGCCACAGCTACGGATACCTCCCCGGCGCAGGGCACAGCCCTCGGCCGGATTTCCCGAGTCATTGGCCCGGTTGTCGACATCGAGTTTCCGCTCGACTCCGTGCCAGCGATCTACAACTCCCTGTCCACGTCGGTGGAACTCTCCGAAGGCACGCGCAAGCTGACCTTCGAGACTGCACTGCACCTGGGCAACGGCATCGTGCGTGCCGTGTCCCTGCAGCCCACCGATGGACTGGTCCGCGGCCAGGAGGTCGTCGACTCCGGCGCTCCGATCACCGTTCCGGTCGGCGACGTGACCAAGAACCATGTGTGGAACGTCACCGGTGACTGCCTCAACCTCGAGGACGGTGAACAGCTCGAGATCAGTGAGCGCTGGCCGATCCACCGGCCCGCGCCTGCCTTCGACGAACTCGAGTCGAAGACTGAGATGCTCGAGGTCGGCATCAAGAGCATCGACCTCCTCACCCCGTATGTCCAGGGTGGAAAGATCGGTCTCTTCGGTGGTGCGGGCGTCGGCAAGACCGTCCTCATCCAGGAGATGATCTTCCGTATCGCACACAACCACAGCGGCACCTCGGTGTTCGCCGGTGTGGGTGAGCGCACCCGTGAGGGCAACGACCTCATCATGGAGATGGACGAAGCAGGCGTGTTCAAGGACACCGCCCTGGTCTTCGGCCAGATGGACGAGCCGCCAGGCACCCGTCTGCGCGTGGCGCTGTCGGCGCTGACCATGGCGGAGTACTTCCGCGATGTCCAGAATCAGGACGTGCTGCTGTTCATCGACAACATCTTCCGTTTCACGCAGGCCGGCTCCGAGGTCTCGACCCTGCTGGGCCGCATGCCGTCGGCCGTGGGCTACCAGCCCAACCTGGCTGACGAGATGGGACTTCTGCAGGAGCGCATCACCTCGACGCGTGGTCACTCGATCACCTCGATGCAGGCGATCTACGTTCCCGCCGATGACTACACCGACCCGGCACCGGCAACGACGTTCGCTCACCTGGACGCCACGACCGAGCTCAACCGTGACATCGCCTCGCGTGGCCTGTACCCGGCCATCGACCCGTTGACCTCTACCTCGCGCATCCTCGATCCGCTGATCGTCGGTGACGAGCACTACCGCGTGGCCAATGAGGTCAAGGCGATTCTGCAGAAGAACAAGGAGCTGCAGGACATCATCGCCATCCTCGGCGTCGACGAACTCGGTGAAGAGGACAAGCTCGTCGTGCACCGTGCGCGTCGCATCGAGCAGTTCCTGTCACAAAACACCTACACCGCTGAGAAGTTCACCCAGGTGCCCGGCTCGACGGTTCCGCTGGCCGACACCATCGAAGGGTTCTCGAAGCTCTGCGCGGGCGAGGTCGATCACATTCCGGAACAGGCGTTCTACAACGTAGGTGGGCTTGACGACGTCATGCGCAACTACGAAGAGATGCAGAAGTAAGCCATGGCTGTCCTCGATGTGAACGTCGTAGCAGCCGACCAGCAGGTATGGGCCGGTGAGGCCAAGCGCGTCATCGCCCGTACCTCGGACGGTGAGATCGGCATACTCCCAGGCCACGAGCCTGTCCTGGGTGTTGTAGCCGATGGTGAAGCACGTATTCTCACGAGCAATGAGGAGACCATCCGGGTCCAGGCCGATGGCGGATTCCTCTCAGTCGAGAATAATCGCGTCATCATCGCCGCTGATCAGGCCGAACTTCTCTGATCCGTCAATTACACTGGCAACCGTGAACCCTTCCGTCCTGCTGATCGTTCTGCTCTCGTTAGTGGGACTCGCCCTTGCTCTGATCGTTGTGGTGACGATTCGACGCAGGTCGATTTCGAAGCTGTCCGGTGCTTTTGACTGCTCCATCAACGTGGGCGAGGAATCCGCTTCTCGCCCACGTTGGCGTTTGGGCGTAGCAGTGTTCTCGGTGGCATCACTGGACTGGTACCCCGTCTTTGCCTTGACTCGGCGCGCCGCAGTTCGTCTGCCGCGCGCCGATCTCGATATTCTCGTCCGCCGCAAGCCCACGTCCGGGGAACAGTACTCGGTGCTGCCCGATGCAGTTGTGGTGGACTGCTCCTACGGGAAGGCCGACGGCCGCCCTCGTTCCGTATCACTGGCCATGGACACCGAGTCACTGTCGACAATGGCCTCCTGGTTGGAATCATCGCCGCCTGGATTCAACCCGACGATGGGAAGGTTCACCTGATGGATGTCTTTCGTTTGACCGGTCCGAGTCGACTGCTCGGCGATGTCGACATCAGGGGAGCGAAGAACAGCGTCCTCAAACTCATGGCGGCCAGTCTGCTGGCCGTTGGCCGGACAACGATCACCAATGTGCCCGCGATCCTCGACGTGCGAATCATGGCTCAGCTGCTCATGCGGCTGGGCTGCGTCGTCGACTACGATGCCGATCGCGGCACGGTCAGCATCGACGTTCCTGCTGAGGTCGGCATCCAAGCCGATTACGAATTGGTGCGCGCAATGCGGGCATCCATCTCGGTCCTCGGCCCCCTGACCGCACGGATGCGTTCAGCGCACGTAGCGCTGCCCGGCGGCGACGCGATCGGCTCCCGCGGCCTCGACATGCATCAGGCAGGCCTCGAGGCCCTCGGTGCAACGGTGCATCTCGACCACGGCTACTTCGTCGCGGAAGCACCCGGCGGGCTTCGTGGAACCGAGATCGTTCTCGAATTTCCCTCCGTCGGAGCGACGGAGAATCTCGTGATGGCGGCAACGCTCGCTCACGGAGTGACGACGATTTCGAATGCGGCCAAGGAGCCGGAAATCGTCGATATCTGCACAATGCTCGTGAGCATGGGTGCCCAGATCAGTGGAATCGGCACGGCCGACATCACGATCACCGGGGTCGATGAGCTCCGTCCCGTGGACCATCGTACGGTGGGGGACCGGATCGTGGCAGGAACCTATGCCTTCGGCGCAGCACTCTCCGGTGGCGATGTGAGAGTCAAAGGCGTCGGCTTGGAACTGATGCCCAACATCGCTATCAAACTGCGCGACTCCGGTGCCACGGTCGACGACCTCGGCGAGATCGAGCTGGGCGACGGCACGCGCGGGGGAGGGTTCCGTGTCATCGGTGCAGAACGGCCGCACGCGATTCGTGTCGCGACGATGCCGTTTCCCGGCTTCCCCACGGATCTGCAGCCGTTCGTCATCGCCTTGAACTCGGTCTCAGACGGAGTCGGTCTGCTGTCGGAGAACCTGTTCGAAGCCCGCTGGAGATTCGTCCAGGAGATCGCCCGGCTGGGGGCGAAGGTGCGAGTCGACGGCAACCATGCCCTGATCACCGGCAGCGACAGTCTCTCCGGCGCCGAGGTGGAAGCCTCCGATATCCGCGCCGGCGCCGGCCTCGTGATGGCGGGCCTGCGAGCCGCCGGAGTCACAGAAGTCTCCGGTGTCGACCACATCGAACGCGGCTACGAGAATTTCGTCACGAATCTGCGCAGTCTCGGCGCCACTATCGAACGCGTCGAGAAGGCGGACATCCTCAGCTTCGAATAGGACGTTTCGAGCAGGACTCAGAACAGCCGTGAGTCAGGGTCGTCCATACCCCGCAGCGCGTCATAGTCTAAGACGACACAGCGGATACCACGGTCTTCGGCCAAGGTCCGGGCCTGCGGTTTGATCTCCTGTGCGGCGAATACTCCCCGCACAGGCGTGAGCAGTGGATCGCGATTCATCAGTTCCAGATACCTGGTCAGCTGTTCCACCCCGTCGATGTCGCCGCGACGTTTGATCTCAACGGCAACGGAAGTGTGCCCGTGGTCCCGGGCAAGGATGTCGACGGGGCCGATGGCAGTCATGTATTCACGCCGAACCAGGCTGTAGCCGTCTCCGAGGGTCTCGATGTGCTCGGCCAGCAGCTCCTGCAGGTGAGCCTCCACGCCGTCCTTGACCAGTCCGGGATCGATCCCGAACTCATGCTGGTCATCGGCGATCACCTCGGCGATGGAGATGACGAGCTTGTCACCGGTCTTGGTCTGTGACACCGTCCATATCTCGGTGAGACCGGCCGCAGTCTGCTCCTGACTCGGATCGGTGACGTTGATCGAGCACGGGGGAGTCATCCAGTTCAAGGGCTTGTACGACCCGCCATCCGAATGGATGAGGATCGAGCCGTCGGCCTTGAGCATGATGAGACGGGTGGCCATCGGCAGATGGGCGGTCAGACGACCAGCATAATCAACGGAGCATTCAGCAATGACGAGACGCACGCGCTTCACCCTACGTGAGAGAATGGGCAGATGCCACGATCTACCTCCTCGCGTCGCAAAAACAAATGGCAACAGGCCCCACGTGAGCTCTCCGACTCCGTCAACGGGCTGCGCAGAAGCCGAAATCTGCCCGACGGGACGTGGTCGGTGCAGAATGTCGCCGGCAATTCGCAGGGCAAGGTCTATGTCTGTCCCGGATGCGGACAGAACGTGGCATCGTCGACTCCGCACATCGTCGCTTGGCGGCAGGCGGCCGATCACGGCACGGAGGTTGGGGTGGAGTCTCGCCGGCACTGGCATACGAGATGTTTTCAGCGATTCCGGTGACTGGCATCGACACAGGTGAGATCGGGACGCAAGAAGGGGCCAGTTCATTGCGAACTGGCCCCTTCTCAATAGCGCGGGCTGGTGACGACTGCAGTCCTCAGCGCAGCGAGTTCTTCGACGGAGTGGCCTTGGACGCTCCTGACACCTGAGCGTCGATGGCTATCGTGTCGGCATCGGTGGCTCCGTTGGGCAGGTCCGAGTCCTCCGACTCGTCCTCGTCGTCAGTTGAGACGGCTTCGTCGGTCTCGGACTGCGCTGCCTCGGCCGAGCTGTCCTTGTCCGAAGCCGCCGGAGCCTCCGATTCCTCGGAAGCGTCGGCTGAGTCCTTCGCCTTCGTCGATCCGGCGTCCGCATCGTCGGCAGCGACGTCTTCAGCGTCGTCTGCTTCTTCGGGGTCTTCTGCCAGAAGATCGGTGAGCTCCTGCTCATCGGCGATCTGTTCGGTGGCGTGGGATGCGGACTCAGCTTTGTCCGGGTCGACGGAATCGCCACCCATCACACCGGGCATGGCGAACAGCGAACGGAGCTGATCGAGCTGAGCAGTGATCGTCTTGCGCTGCTTGGTCAACAGGTCGACCTGTGACTGAGCCGATGCCACGTTGCGCTTGGCTTCGGCAGCCGACTCCTCGATCGTGGCCTCGGCCGTCGCTCGGGCTTCGCCGATGAGGGACTGTGCGCGGGTCTTGCCGTCGGCAATGATCTCGTCGGCCTTCTTCACCGCATCGGAGCGTGTCGTCTCGGCCCTCTCAGCGGCTTCCTTGGCCTCTGTGTCCGCCTTCGCCGCACGTGCCTGAGCCTCGTCGATGACCTTCTTGTTCTCGACCTGAGCCTCGTCGTAGCGCTTCTTGCGCTCCGCTTCGGCTGCCTGCCGCTTCCCAGCCAGTTCGACATCCAGCTCGTCAGAAGCCTTGGTCGACGCCTCGTCACGGGCCTTGGCAGCGGCGAGGAGTTCATCCGCCTGTGCCTGAGCGGCGCTGATGGACTCATCGGCCTGGGTCTTGGCTTCGGCCCGAACGTCGGCAGCCTGCTTCTCCGAGGTGGCCTTGAGCTCGGCGAGCTCGTGCTCGAGGCTCTCGCGGGCTTCCTTCGTGGCAGCCTCGTTGGCTTCCTTGGCTTGGTTGTACTCACGCTCCGCAGTCGCCTTGAGCTCGTCGGCACGCTTCTCAGCGGCCTTCACGGTCTCGTCTGCGCGCATCTCGGCCGAACTGATGATCGCATCGGCTTCTGAACGGGCGTTGGACAGAGTGTCGTTGCTCTCTGTGTGCATGCGGGCGCGGGCAGACGCCGCTTCGGCCCGCGCCTTGTTGCGGATCGTTTCGGCATCGGAATTCGCCTGGGAGAGGGTCTCACGTGCCTGTGACTCTGCGATTTTGAGCAGATGATCGATGCGGCTTCCGGGAGGGCCTGCCGCCTCGGCGCTGTCATTGGCGGCCTTCTTCAGCTGGGCTTTGGACTCGGAGAGTTCACCGGCGATCTGAAGTTTCGCACGATCGGCGTTGATGACCTGACTACGCGCATCGGAGAGGGCCTTTCGGACGGACTCGACCTCGGTGCGCAGCTGTTGTAGGCGAGAATCAACTTCACTTTTTTCATAGCCGCGCATCGCTGTGCGGAATTCTTCGGTGGGCGTCACTGAAGTGGACTCCTGTCGTGTCAAGGGATGTGGTCAAATCGTCCACCCCCTACTGTAACGGACGCACCATGAGTGTTGGGTGCGAATCCTCAAGTCCGGACCCGTCCTCCCAGCATGTGACATGGACCCCGTGATCGAGGCCACAGACAGCTGGACTACCCTTGGGGCAGACAGCATTTCATCGACTTCCCCGTGCGTGAGCGGGGTTCGAATACCTGAGGAGGAAATATGGCTGAAGCAGTGATCGTCGCGGGTGCGCGCACTCCGTTCGGGCGTCTGCAGGGAGGCCTGTCGTCGCTGACAGCTGTGCAGCTGGGCGGGAAGGCGATTGCCGGCGCACTCGGCCGGGCGGGCATTACGGGCGCGGACGTCGAGTACGTCATCATGGGCCAGGTTCTGCAGGCCGGACTCGGTCAGGGGCCGGCGAGGCAGGCCGCTGTCGAAGCCGGCATCCCGATGCGAGTCCCCGGTGTCACCGTGAACAAACTCTGTCTGTCAGGCATCAACGCGATCACCCAGGCTGCCCAGCTGGTTCGGGCCGGGGAATACGACGTTGTGGTCGCCGGAGGGCAGGAGTCGATGAGTCTGGCTCCCCACCTGCTGGAGAAGTCGCGTTCGGGCTACAAATACGGTGACGTCGTGGTCAAGGACCATATGGACTACGACGGTCTCTGGGATGCCTTCACCGACCAGGCGATGGGCGGTCTGACCGAGGAAGCCAACGCCGGTGACTTCGAATTCTCCCGTGAGGACCAGGACGCCTTCGCCGCCCGATCTCATCAGCGTGCGGCCAAGGGGTGGGAATCGGGCGCATTCGGCGAAGAGGTCGAAGCCGTCACCATTGCCGGACGCAAGGGAGACGTGACCGTCTCCACCGATGAGGGCGTGCGCGCCGAGACCACCCCGGAGTCGATGGCCAAGCTGCGGCCCGCCTTCCGCAAGGACGGCACGATCACGGCCGGCAACGCCTCACAGATCTCCGATGGCGCATGCGCGGTCATTGTCATGTCTCGTGAGAAGGCCGAGGCCCTCGGTGCGCCGATCCTCGCTGAGATCCGGTCGCACGGTTGGACTGCAGGTCCGGACTCCTCGCTCCAGCATCAGCCCTCACAAGCAATTCAGGCGGCTGCCGCGAAGGAAGGAGTTGCGGCTGATTCCTTCGACCTCTATGAGATCAATGAAGCCTTCGCTGCAGTCGGACTCGCCAGTTCGAAGGACCTGGGCCTCGATCCGGAGAAGGTCAACGTCAATGGTGGTGCTGTTGCGCTGGGCCACCCGATCGGAGCATCCGGAGCGCGCATCGTTCTGACTCTGGTCCTCGAACTCCAGCGCCGAGGTGGCGGCACGGGTGTCGCTGCACTCTGCGGCGGGGGCGGCCAGGGTGACTCGCTCATCGTGTCCGTGCCCGGACAGAACTGAACCTGAGCTGAAAGGAGAGCATCATGCTCGTTGCATTCTCCATCGCCCCCAGCGGCGGTGACAATGCGGACGCATCCGTCCACGATGCAGTTGCCGCTGCTGTGGAGGTGGTTCGACGTTCGGGGCTGCCGCACCGAACCGATTCGATGTTCACCACGATCGAAGGCGAATGGGACGAAGTGTTCGCCGTGGTCAAAGCCGCCACCGAGGTTGTCAGTGAGTTCGGACCACGAGTGGCGTTGGTGCTGAAGGCCGACATCCGTCCTGGGTACACGGGTGAGATCGATGGCAAACTCGAGCGGCTGGAGAAGGCTATCGACGTCCGCGGTGGGAGCTGATCTGAGACCAGGCCGGGTCTGAGATGGTACCGGTCGGTAAGTTGCGTGCTCATGAACTTTACGGGCACTTTCTGGTGACGCAGGTCTCATTCGGGTTTACTCTTTTATTAAGGAAGAAGGAGATGAACAATGAATGGTTCCACGTATTTCACTACAGCCACCGCACTGACGATGGTGGCCCTGCTTGGTTTCATGGCTGCCGGATTCTTTCCGGTCATAGTCGACTTCGCCTTCGCCATCGAAGCAGTGGCAGTCATACTGGCGCTGACCGGACTTGTGATGGTCGCATTCGTGACCGTGCGGAAGTCGCTGGAGCGTGTCGCTCGCCAGTACTGACTCACGCGTTGATCACCCCCTGATGCGGTGGGGTTCGAGTGACTGCCTGATTGCAAGGGTCCTCGTCGGTGTTTCGGATACCATTGTCCGAAACACCGACGAGGACCGCTTTCTGTTCTGGATCGGGCATCGGTTAGGATATTTGAGCCTCCGTAGCTCAGTTGGATAGAGCAACCGCCTTCTAAGCGGTAGGTCGCGGGTTCGAGCCCCGCCGGGGGTACTTTTCGTGAGCTGAGGGCCCCACGGGCCCTATGATGTTTGCCCGCAGTGAGCAATTACCTTCCGACACGGCGTGGCAATTGGTGCACAGCTGGGAAAACGTAGAGAGTGGATGCGTGATGACAGACAGCAAGAGTGCCGTGACGCCACCAGTGGGAGGGGCGCTGAGCGATATCGCGAAGCGAGTCTCAGAAACCCGCTTCACCCTGCAGACCGATGACTTCGCCGACGGTCGCGAACTTCACCGTCAGCTCTCCTCAGAGTTGACGGACTACCTTCTGCCGCGGATCAATCGGACACAGATGCCCTTTATGATCGCCGTCGGCGGGTCGACCGGTGCCGGGAAGTCCACCTTGGTGAATTCTCTGGTGGGACGATCCGTGAGTCCGGCCGGGGTGCGCAGGCCGACGACGGGAAACCCGATCGTGATCCACAATCCCGCTGACGCCAAGTTCTTCGAATCTCAGTCCTTCCTGTCCGATCTGCCGAGAAGCACGGACCCCGCGACGTCGACTCCGTCCGTCGTGCTCATCGCCGATGACGACGTCGAGCCGGGCACAGCCATCCTCGACTGCCCGGACATCGACTCCATTGCCGAGACGAACCGTGAGCTGGCACGCCGCATCCTGATGAGCGCGGACCTGTGGCTGTTCGTGACCACGGCAAACCGCTATGCCGATGCCGCGCCCTGGGCGCTGCTCAAGGATGCCGCGGCCCGCAACACCTCGGTGGCCATCGTGCTCGATCGGGTACCGCCGCAGGCGAACCGTGAGGTCAGGCACCACCTTTCCAGTCTGCTGTCCGAATCGGGACTGGCGAATTCCCCGATCTTCGCAGTGGCCGAACTCGAATTGGAAGAGGGGCTGCTGCCGCATTCGGCGATCTACCCGATCCGGTCCTGGATCAGCCAGGTGAGTTCGGAAGGCCGCTCGCAGGAGCGGATACGGCAGCGCACTCTCGCCGGTTCGATCGGTGCGATGCCTGCGCAGGTGAAATCCCTGGCCGACTTCGCAGAGTCTCAGGAGTCGACCTTCGATCGTCTGCAGCTCAGCCTTGATCGGACATTCGACGCAGCTGATGCGGGCCTGGCCGAAGTCTTCTCCGACGGTCGGGTGCTGCAAGGCGAGGTCAATGCACGGTGGCAGGACTTCGTGGGAACAGGTCAGCTGTTCCGCGGGTTGGAGCCGACGATGGCACGTATGCGCGACAGGATCTCCTCCGCTGTGACCGGCAGACACGATGCCGCCTCGCCCCTGCACGTCGCGATTCTGCGCAGTGCAGCGATCTCATTGCGGGAGCAGGCGATCGGCGTTGTCGATGAGATCGGCGCTCAGTGGGTGCGAGATCCGGCCGGAGCGACCTTGTTGGATGCTCATCCCGAACTGCATCATGGTGCGAAGGATCTCGAGGATTCGGTCAAATCTGCAGTCAGCGGATGGTCGAACGAGGTGAACGCGCTGGTGCGAGACATCGGTCAGGGCAAGAAGTCCAAGGCGAGGATCCTTTCGTTCGGCGTGGCCGGTGTGTGTGCTGTCGTCGAATACGCGGCATTCTGGGACCCGAAGTACACGTACGGCGACGACCCTGCCTCGCGCAATGACGCGAATGTCGCCCTCAGCCTCGCGGGCACGATCTTCGGTGAGCAGGAAGCGGTCAACCTGATCGGATCGATCAGGGATCGGTTCCTGTCGACGGCCGCAGGAATCGTCGGCGGCTGCCGCGAGCCTTTTGACAACGTACTACGACTATCCGCGGTACCGGCGCGGCAATCGGGCGCTCTGCGCGCCTCCGGTGATCGACTTGAGGTGGCATTGTGAATGATCCTGCACAGTCCGAGATCAGGCGTCGGGCCGAAGGCATCCGACAGACCCTGACTCTGGGGCCAGACAAACTGAGTCCAGATGTCCGCACGGACGCACAGAACCTGCTCAACCGTGCCGAGGATCGCCTCGGCTTGGGAGAGGAGTTCACCGTTGTGGCCTTCGCCGGATCGACCGGCTCCGGGAAATCCTCACTGTTCAATGCCGTAGCCGGATTGGACATCGCCAGAGTCGGTGTCCGGCGCCCGACGACTTCACGTCCCACCGCGTGCGTGTGGGGCGAAGGCGGCAACGACATCCTCAACTGGCTGCATGTCCCCGAACGCAGTCGCACGTGGCGAGAATCGGCACTCGACGGTGACGATCAGCGCAAGCTCCATGGCCTGATCCTGCTTGATCTGCCAGACCACGATTCGACTGCGGTCAAGCACCGAGTCGAGTCAGACCGACTTGTCGGACTCGTCGACGTCGTCTTCTGGGTCGTTGATCCGCAGAAGTACGCAGATTTCTCGCTGCATTCGGAATACCTGGCGAAGCTGGCAGAGAACAGTTCGAACATGGTCGTTGTTCTCAATCAGATCGACAAACTCAGCGCGGAAGAGCAGAAGGCGGCCGCCGATCACCTGCAGCAGCTGCTCGTCGAGGACGGACTCACCGACACCAAGGTGCATATGACCTCGGCGGTCTCACGTGAGGGAATTCCTCAGGTCAGGTCGATCCTGGCCGACACGGTCGACTCCAAGCAGGCGGCTTCCGAGAGGCTCCTGGCAGACATGCAGGCCATGTCCAAGAGGTTGCAGAGCGAACTCAGCGAGCCCGTGGTTGCACCGGGCGAGCGCCCGGGGGCATCACGCCTGGTGGAGACCATGTCTGATGCCGCCGGAGTCGAGGCTGTCGCGCAGACCGTCCACGAAGACTATATTCGCCGTGCCTACCGCAAGACCGGTTATCCGGTGCTGGCATGGATGCAGAGAAATGCGCCCGACCCCTTGGGTGCTAAGCACGGCCAGGGCAGGGACGAGCTCATCCGCGCCTCGGTGCCGGCGACAAGCAGGGCGCAGAGCTCTCAGGTGCGCCTGATGGCGCATGAGCTCATCGCAGAGTCCGTGTCCACCCTGCCCAGACCATGGCAGAGCGCCGTCGCGGAAGCTGAGAAGGCCAGCACGACTGAGTTGTCCGAAACTCTCGACTCGGCCGTCACCGCTGTGGATATCAAGCCTCGGACTCCAGGATGGTGGTCTGTGGCCAACGTGCTGCAGATCGTCTTCTTCGTCGCCACGATCCTCGGTCTGCTGGGCGTCATCGCCGCTGCGCTCCTCGCCGTCCTTGCCCCGGGAACTCTCCCGGGGTGGGGCTGGTTCGTGACCATCGGGCTGCTGGTGGTGGGCATCATCGGATCCGTTGTGACGTCGATGATCGCCAAATCCGCGCGCAGCAAGGGAGCAGACGAGGCTGCCGATGAAGTCGATCGCAAGCTTCGCGACGCCGTTGGCAGTGTTGCCCAAAGCTCCTATCTGGAACCGGTCAATGCTGTGATCAACGAGCACCGGCACGCCTACGAAACCCTGCACTGACACTTCTGTGCACATGAGCCCCGACTCATGCGCAGATGCCCTGTGGATGGCCGACGCTCATCCACAGGGCATTTTTCATGCCTGGACACCGTCGCTGCCCGGCACGCTCAATGGTGGTTCACCTGATCGGCCGATACAGGCTGTTTCGCCCCCTATGGGTGATCCATCAGGACCATCATGAGCCGTTCCCAAGAAACGAGGCAGCACAATGTCCATCATTCCGATCAATCTCAGCGGTACTTTGGCCGCCGATCCGCAGAGCCGGACGCTGCCGTCGGGCAGGGCCTGCGCTTCCTTCCGCCTGGCCGTCAATCATTGGCGACTCGACAAAACGACAGGAGAGTATGCCGCCGACACGACCTCGTGGTTCAGCGTCGACTGCTATGGGCCCCTGGCCAGCAATTGCTCGATGAGTCTGCAACGGGGCATGTTCGTCGTGGTACAGGGAACTCTGAAGATCCGAGAATGGTCGACGGAGGAGAAGAGCGGTATCGCTCCGACAGTCGTTGCCGAACACATCGGCCCGGACCTCCGGTACGGGACCGCGAACTACCAGAAGGCCAGCAGTGCCAACCGGCAGCAGGAGGGTCAACAACAGGCAGCACCAGGCAGTGAATCAGGCTGGGCAGGTCTCGACGGTGAGGTCTCGGGCGGCGCGCCGGAGAGCTCCGGTGAAACGAGTCCCGACTCTGCGCACGACGTGGATGGGACCGAGGAAGATGAGGCCGGGCACGAAGACGGGGGCGACTCCGGTGACGTCGCTGATGCGATCGCACGTGACACGGTCAGCGCAGCAGCACCGTTCTGAACCGTGCCGTCCTCGGGGCGGGCCTCGCCGTGGGAGTGATTCGTGGGCTGGTCAACGCGCGATCATGTCGGATCTGGGCGTGAATGTGCCAGCAATCGGCTAAGGTGAGACTGTTAATCATTCCCATCTGCTGAGGTTGTTGATGCGTCTCGTTCCCCTCGTGAGTCTCGGAGCTCTGACCTTAGCTCTGTCGGGTTGTTCGCTGCTGGGATTCGGCGGTGATGATTCTCAGCCCACGCCTGTTCGCACTCCGGAAACGCCGGCCGCTGAGGTCGACAAGGTGGTCTCAGCGCTCGAACCGCTGACCGGCGACGAAGACACCGTTCCGTCGACGAAGAAGTTCTTCACGACCATGATCGATGCCGGGTACGATGCGGATCAGCTCGAAGCTACGATCGATGACTCGCCCTTGGGCAACGACGTTCCTGCGAAGATGTTCGGTGTCAAGACCGATAAGGGCTGCGTCATCGGGGAGATTCGGAAGGGCAAGGCCACGGCAGAGCTGATGCCACCAAGCGAATCGACCGGGTCATGTCTGCTCGGCGAGGTCGAGCGTCCGAAGGGTGTCAAGGCACCCGAGGGCGACAAACGTGAAGAGGACGGCGACTCGAACGGCGCCGGCCACATGCCCGGTGAGGACATCAACGGCAAAGACGGGCCCACTGAGAGCCCGTCATCAGCTGACGGGGGAGCGGAGGAATCGTCGTCCGAAGGCACCTCGTCAGATGGCTCGTCATCCGAGGGGAGCACGTCCGGAAACTCTTCGTCGGAAGGCGAATCCGCGGAGGGTTCTGCGTCCGGCGAAGCGCCCTCACTGGGCGGCGGCTGACACCTGATTCTCACAGTGCGACCCAATTGGCACTTGGGTGTGCCTAACCGATAGCCTGAAGATATTATGGCCGAATTCATTTACACCATGCACAAGGCGCGCAAAGCGCACGGTGACAAAGTCATTCTGGATGACGTGTCGATGTCCTTCTACCCCGGGGCGAAGATCGGCATGGTCGGTCCGAACGGCGCCGGTAAGTCAACGATTCTCAAGATCATGGCCGGGCTTGAACACCCGTCGAACGGTGAAGCTCGCCTCAGCCCCGGTTACAGCGTGGGCATCCTGTTGCAGGAACCACCCCTGAACGAGGAGAAGACGGTCCTCGGCAACGTCGAAGAGGGCGTCGGTGAGATCAAAGCGAAACTCGACCGTTTCAACGCGATCTCAGAAGAGATGGCCAGCCCGGATGCAGACTTCGATGCTCTCATGGAGGAGATGGGCAAGCTGCAGGAGGCGATCGATGCCGCTGACGCCTGGGATCTCGACTCCCAGCTCGAGCAGGCGATGGACGCGCTGCGCTGCCCCCCGCCGGATGCTGAAGTCAGTGTGCTCTCCGGCGGTGAGCGTCGTCGAGTGGCATTGTGCAAACTGCTGTTGGAAAAGCCCGATCTGCTCCTGCTCGATGAGCCCACCAACCACCTCGACGCGGAATCCGTGCTGTGGTTGGAACAGCACCTGACGTCCTACCCGGGCGCCGTCATCGCGATCACTCACGATAGGTACTTCCTCGATCACGTGGCCCAATGGATCGCCGAGATCGACCGCGGACACCTCTACCCCTATGAGGGCAACTACTCGACGTATCTCGAGAAGAAGCAGGAACGTCTGCAGGTCCAGGGGAAGAAGGACGCCAAGCTGTCGAGGCGCCTCAAGGACGAACTCGAATGGGTGCGATCGAATCCGAAGGCGAAGCAGACGAAGTCGAAGGCTCGTCTGGCTCGCTACGAGGAGATGGCAGCAGAAGCAGAGAAGACCAAGAAGCTGGACTTCGAAGAGATTCAGATCCCCGCCGGACCTCGCCTCGGCGACATCGTCATCGAGGCCTCCGACTTGCAGAAGGGCTACGACAGTCGTCTGCTCATCGATGATCTCAGCTTCTCACTGCCGCGCAACGGAATCGTGGGTGTCATCGGCCCCAACGGCGTCGGCAAGACGACTCTGTTCAAGTCCATCGTCGGGCTCGAAGAGCTCGACGGGGGAGACCTCAAGATCGGCGAGAGCGTCAAGACCTCCTACGTCGATCAGTCCCGTGGCGGAATCGACCCGAACAAGAACCTCTGGGAGGTCGTCTCCGACGGACTCGACTTCATCCAGGTGGGCAACGTCGAGATGCCCTCTCGGGCATATGTCTCCGCGTTCGGATTCAAGGGACCGGACCAGCAGAAGAAGGCCGGCGTCCTCTCCGGTGGTGAGCGCAACCGCCTCAATCTGGCGCTGACCCTCAAACAGGGCGGAAACCTGCTGCTGCTCGATGAGCCGACCAACGACCTCGACGTCGAAACACTCGGCTCCTTGGAGAACGCACTCCTGGAGTTCCCCGGCTGCGCCGTGGTCGTCTCCCACGACCGTTGGTTCCTCGACCGTGTGGCGACACACATCCTGGCCTGGGAAGGCACGGAAGAGAACCCTGCGAAATGGTACTGGTTCGAAGGCAACTTCGAGTCCTACGAGGAGAACAAGGTGGAACGACTCGGCGAAGACGCGGCGCGTCCCCACCGCGTGACCCACCGTCGTCTCACTCGCGACTGATCGAGCCCTGTGCTCTGCGGGCAGTCGATGCAGAACGCAGAGCCGAGTTCCAACAGATGATGCCCCGGTCCACAACCGGGGCATCATCTGTTGGAATAGGTCAGCCTTCAGGCTGCCGACGGTCAGGAGAACAGCTCGCCGACCCGCTTGAGGAGCTTGATCAGATACCGGACGGCGACGGTGCCGATGACTCCGATGACGATCGATATGAGTGCAATCACCCCCAGATTCACGTCCATGGCCTCCCGGAGGAACACCAGGACCACAATGGTGATGATGATGAAGAGCGCGACATTGACCAGGCGAGACAGGATCGTCCCGAGAATCTCAATCATCGCGGTGTCTTTGCTCACCGTGGCGCCTTGATGCGGACCATGCCCTCCTGAGCGACAGTGGCCAGCAGCTCCCCGCTCTGAGCGAAGATGCGACCGTAACCGAGACCGCGACCGCCCTGCGCCGCGGGAGACTCCTGAACGTAGAGCATCCACTCATCGACCCGGACCCGGCGATGCCACCACATCGCATGGTCCAGACTGGCCACCCTCAATCCCGGGCTGGTCCAGCTCAGTCCCTGACGACGCAGAACCGGCTCCAGCAGGTTGAAATCGCTGGCGTAGGCCAAAGCAGCGGCATTGAGCACAGGATCATCACCGAACGGCGAGCTCGCACGGAACCATATGTGCTGCTGCTCGCGCTGTCGGTCATCGGTGGAGTTGAGATACAGCGAAGCTTGAACTGGACGGATCTCGAAAGGACGTTTATTCAGCCATTCGGTCACCTGAGGAGAGTCCTGGCCTGCCAGAATGTCGCGCAGTTCCGGACACTCCCGGGGGCCGGGCAGCCCGGCCGGCATGGCTTCGGCATGCTCGAACCCCTCCTGCTCCTCCTGGAACGAGGCGATCAGTGACAGGATCGGCGCGTTCTTCTGATACGCGTGGACGCGTCGGGCAGAGAACGAGCGTCCGTCACGCAGGCGTTCGACTCCGAACTCGATCGGTTCGCTGACATCGCCGGCGCGCAAGAAGTAGCCGTGCAGGGAGTGGATGAGCCGGTCCGCCGGCAGGGTCGCAGCGGCAGCGACCACTGATTGAGCCACGACCTGACCGCCGAAGACTCGCCCATCGGGTTTGTACTGGTTCTGTCCGATGAAGTAGTCACTCTCTCGGGACGCCGAGGTGAAGCTCAGGCTCTCGAGTTCCAAGACTCTGCGCAGCGTGTCGACGTTCGCCTCGGCAGTGGTATCTTCCGCATCGCTCATTTGGGCCTCCAGCCTGCGACAATGATTGTCCAACGTGTGGTCACGATCCTATCGCGGCCGTTGCCGCAACGGTGAAAGTGGCATGATGGGACATATGCACATTGGCACCACGGATCCCCATCTGAACGAATTCACGCGAGTACTGCTGGAGCTGAGATGGGGTGACATGGATGCCTATGGCCACGTGAATAACGTCACCCAGCTGCGTCTGCTCGAAGAGGCCCGCGTCCGGGCCCTCGGCTCACCGACGCACAGCACCGACGCTCCCACGACACCGGGTCAGCCGGGCATCGCGGAGACGGTATCGGGAATCACGATCCCTGCGGTCTTCGCCGAGGCCTCGGAGACGACCGAACTGCTCGTCGCCTCGCACGCGATCGAATATCGCCGCCCGATTCGCTACCGCGCGGGGCCCATCGCCATCGATCTGGTCATCAGTGAAGTCAAGCCGGCGTCCGTGACGATCGGCTACGTCATCGCCGAGCCCGATGGTTCGGTCGGCTATACGCTGGCCGAGACCGTCATCGTCTTCGTGGACAGAGAGAACTCTCGCCCACGTCGCCTGAGCAAAAAGGAGAAACTGAGTATGGAAGACGTCATTCGACCTGCCGTTCCGATGCGGGGCCGCCGATGACCGAACTCGAGATCGCCGATCCGCTGGCGATGAAGGACCTGGCCGCGTTCACCGCGTTGGCCCACAGGCTCGATCCCGACGGAGCCATGCGTCTGCACGTGTCCGCGACAGTCCTTGTCGCCACCGTTGCGCCCCTGTACCCCCATGGGCTCGGAGATTCCACACCGCTGGTGCTCGCGATGCGCATGCTGCGTCTGAGCGGACCGGAGCAGGACGGACTCGATGAGGTCGTGCCTCTGGCCAACCTCAAGGATCGTTTCGCCAGAGCGGAGAACGCCACCCGACTGCCGGTGCCGCCCAATTCGGTGCTGGTGTCCTGGACCGGAATTGCGCCCCCGAAGGGCCAGTGGGCGTCCCGCGACAGAATCTCCGGTGATGTCATTCGTTCCACCGCCGAGGCGGGAGTCGCCGAGATCAGCGACGGTGCCCCGGAAGGCGCGGGCTCACACGCGGTGAAGGCGCTGCGTTCGCGTGTGTGGTCGAAGCCGATGACCGCTGTCGGCGGCACTGAACTGCCCGGCGGGCTCGCGTTCGCTGCAGATGCGCTGCGTTTCGTGCCCGAGGAGGCGAACGCCTCGGCGGGGGAATCCGAGGAATATGACGTCTTCGGGACCTCGGGGTGGCTGCGGATCTCGACACCGGGCGGGCATCTGCTCACCCGAGCCTGACACGCCCCGCAGAGGCGGCCCTGTCACGATATGACGGTGACCCTCACGATACGGCGACGACTCGAGAAGACGCTTCGAAGTTGTCTGCTCAGACCGGATTGCTGTTGGTGTTGACCATGGCCGTGGCCGCACGCTGGAAGTAGTCCCAGAAGATCTCGTCGTACATCGGTGGAAGAGCCACATCGTCGAGGGCCGCCCGCATCGAAGTCAGCCACCGGTCACGGCCATCGAAGTCGATGGGGAACGGGAAGTGGCGCATCCGCAGTCGCGGGTGCCCCCGTTCCTCCTGGTAGGTCGTTGGCCCGCCGAAGTACTGTTCGAGGAACATCTGCAGGCGGTGCTTGGCGCCGGTGAGGTCGTGCCCCTCCGGGTACATGGCGATGAGGACTTCGTCCCGATCGACGTGCTCGTAGAAGACATCGACGAGTCGCGTGAAGGTGGGGTGGCCACCGACGGCGTCGAAGATGGTCTCGTTCGATGTCTGCGTCACGCTCAGCCCTCTCCGTCTGCGGAATCGGTGCCGGCTTCATCGGCGCTCGACCGGATCTCATCATCGCTGGGCAGCGGAGAGGGC
>NZ_JAKDJU010000124.1 GCF_030453725.1 Brevibacterium picturae | reverse complement strand
GAAGGACCATCACTTCTCGCAGTTCTATTGGTTCGAGGGCAAACCGACCGGCTGACCCGACTGGCCTATGCTCGGAACCCGGCGACAGTGCGACTCAAAGTCGAGTTGACACGACCCGATGTGGAGATGATGCGGACATGAATGACGACACCGTCGACCCGTTCTATGCTGAGCCGGACGGGATCACCACCTTCAGCAACGTCGATGACCCAGACGTCTGGGTCCGCACCGGCCTGCCGCATGCACCGATTGAACTCATCGATCATGATCCTGGCTGGTCAGAGCAGTATTCGAAGCTTGAAAAACAGATTCACTCCGCCCTTGGACCTGGGGTGCTCGGCATCGAGCATGTCGGGTCCACTTCGGTGCCGGGGCTGGCGGCGAAGCCCATCATCGACATTGCGCTCGTTGTCGCAGACCCCGGCGAAGAGTCGGTGTACCGGGCACCTCTGGAGGCGCTCGACCTGACTCTCGTGATCCGTCAGCCGGGCTGGTATCAGCACCGAATGTTCAAACATCTGGATGCCGACACAGGCAACCCACTCGCGCCGATGTGCAACCTCCACGTGTTCGGACCCCGGTGCCCGGAAGTCGCCCGCATGGGGCTGTTCCGCGACTGGTTGCGCGACAACTCCGCCGACCGGCACCGCTACCAGAAAGCGAAGCTGCGCTCAGCCGCCGAGGCGAATGCCGCTGGTGAGACGGTCATGGATTACAACGCTCGCAAGCAATCCGTCGTCAGGGACATCTATCGCACCATGTTCCGTGGCCACGGGTGGATCTGAATCCCGTCGTGACCTCTGGAAAAATGGACGAAAGCGCCTATGCTCGAGGTATGGCGAAGGCACTTCTCATCGTGGACATCCAGAACGACTTCACCGAAGGCGGCGCGCTCGGCGTGGACGGTGGTGACACCGTGGCCACCGAGGTCACCCGTTACCTTGACGCCCACGCCGGCGACTATGACGCGATCATCGCCTCCCGCGACTGGCACGATGCCGACAGCGACAACGGAGGCCACTTCAGCCAGACTCCCGACTTCGTCGACACCTGGCCCGTCCACTGCGTCGCGGACACCGAGGGTGCCGAGTACGACCCTCTGCTGAGCACCGACGCGGTCACCCATCACGTGCGCAAGGGACGGGGCACTCCTGACTACTCGGCCTTTCAGGGAACGACGGAAGCGGGGGACCGCCTCGGCGATCTGCTGAGAAACCTCACCATCGCCGAGGTGGACGTCGTCGGGATCGCCACCGACCATTGCGTGTGCGCCACGGTCCTCGACGCCCTGAAGGGCGGCTGGTCCGTCCGTGTTCTGCAGGACCTCATCGCCGGTGTCGGCACCGACTCGTCGACGGTGGCGCTGGCCGAGATGGACGCAGCAGGAGCCAGGATCGAGTAGCCGTCGGCGACGCCACCGACTGAGGCATCTGCCCAGGTCGGAGAGTGTGCTCATGCCGACCGGGTCGTTTTCCCCATCGAAAGTTGCAGATTTAGTCTGAACTCCTAGGCGATGTTTCCAGCTCAGAAAATTGATGAGCTTGAGACATGAACACAACACTGACGAAAAGCGCACACACGCTCGTGTCGAAGCGCGGTTCGTGGTTCGTCCTCGGCGGGGTCGTCATCCTCGTCTCGCTCCTCTTCGGACTCCTGTCCGGGGCAGGCGAGGACCGGGCCACCGAATCCGCTCCGGCCGATTCCGAATCCACCCAAACCGCCCAGCTCCTGCAGAAGTTCCCCGACGCTGACACACAGTCGGTCATGGTCGTGGCCTCCTACGATGACGGTTCGGTCCTCAGCGAGACCGACCGGACAGAGTTGGGGAAGCTGAGCGGTTCGATCAGCGACTACATCGACTCCGCCCAGTCCAGTGATTCGAACAAGGGCTCGACTGAAGCTCCGGATTCCTCTGCCACCGACGGCGACTCCCAGGCCAGCGGTCCGATCATGAGCGAGGACGGCAAGGCCGCACTGCTCATGGTCCCCATCGAGGTGGGGCTGACCAACTCCGACACCGCCGAAACCGTCGACGGGCTCCGCGACTTCATCGCCGATGACTCCCAGACCGGCCAGCTCGCAGACTCCGGAATGTCGCTTCTGGTCACCGGTGGTCCCGCGATCGGTGCCGATATCGCAGGGGCCTTCAGCGGTGCGGACTTCACACTCCTCATCGTGACCATCGTCATCGTCGCCCTGCTGCTCATCATCACCTACCGCTCACCGATCCTGTGGCTGCTGCCTCTCATCGTCATCGGCACCGCCGACGGCCTCGCCTCCACTGTGACTGCCGCCGTCGGTGATGCCCTGGACCTGCAGTTCGACGCGGGCATCATCAGCGTTCTGGTCTTCGGCGCCGGAGCCAACTACGCGCTCCTGTTCATCTCCCGCTACCGGGAGGAGCTGGGCCGCGAGTTCGATCACCGCCTGGCACTGGGGTCCGCCTGGACCCACACAGCATCGACGATCCTCGCCTCGAACCTGACGGTCGTCCTGTCCCTGCTCAGCCTCGTCTTCGCCGTGATCCCGGGAACCCGTGGACTGGGCATCACCGCCGCGATCGGACTCATCATCGCCGCGGCAGCCGTGCTCTTCGCACTGCCCCCGGTCCTGGCGATCTGCGGCAAGGGCGTCTTCTGGCCCTTCGTGCCGAAGGTGCAGGAGAATTTCGACGATTCCACCATCTCGAAGCCCGTTGCCAAGCCCTCCATCTGGAGGACCATCGCGACTCGCGTGGTCAAGAAGCCGGGCATCCACCTCGGCGCCGGAATCATCATTCTCGGTGTCATGGCCACCGGACTCATCGGCACCTCGGTGGGACTGGACCAGTCCGAGAAGTTCCGCGTGCAGTCCGAATCAGCCCAGGGCCTCGACGTCCTGGCCGGCCACTTCCCTCCCGGCGAATCGCAGCCCATCTGGGTCGTCACCGACTCGGGCCATGCGGAGGACGTCAAGGACTCCGTGGCTGACATCGACGGAGTCGTGCGCGCCAACGTCACGGACGAGACGAGCACCGGCGGAACTTCGATCTCGAAGGTCATGGTCACCGGCGAATTCGCGCCGGACAGCCCGGCAGGCCTCGACCTGGTCGAGGACATTCGGGCCGACGTCCATGCGATCGACGGTGCCGATGCACAGGTCGGCGGCGCGGCGGCAACCGAACTCGATGCCCGCGACGCCAACGCTCAGGACTTCCTGACCATTGCGCCGTTGATCCTGGCCATCAGCTTCATCATTCTGCTCGGCATCCTCCGTGCACCTCTCGTGGCGGGAACCTTGCTCGTGGTCAACGTCGCATCCTCGGCCGCCGCGATCGGCCTCGGCGCGTTCCTCAGCCGGTTGGTCTTCGGCCAGGACGCCATCGACGCGCAGGTGCCGATCCTCGCATTCCTGTTCCTCGTGGCACTGGGCATCGACTATTCGATCTTCCTGTCCCACCGAGCGAAGAAGGAATCCGTCGTCCACGGCGCCCGCCAGGGCATGATCGAAGCCGTGGCCCACACCGGCGGCGTGATCACCAGTGCCGGCATCGTCCTGGCCGGAGTGTTCGCGGCCCTGGGTATGCTGCCGCTGATGGTCCTGGGCCAGCTGGGGCTCATCGTCGGAGTCGGCGTGCTCGTCGACACGGTGCTGGTGCGCACCGTCATCGTCCCGGCCATCGTCAGCCTGGGAGGCAACAAGATGTGGTGGCCCCACAAGGCGATCACACGCTCGGAGCACCAGTACGCCGACGCAGCTGCTGATGCAGCTGCGGCGGGTGGCGTACAACTCGGCGAGGCTCAGTCCGACCAGAATCAGTCCGACAGGACTCGGAACGAGGGAACCCATCTCCTCGCCGAATCCGAACGAGACGAGGCCCGCGCCTCGGCCGGCCACGGCAGGCACTGACCGCGCACCTCGCCGACGGCAGAACAGCCCGGGCGTCAGTGTTGCGGTGGGGCTCGGCCATCGAGGTACTTCGGTGACCGGGCCCCATCTGTGCGCCCCACCTGTGCGCCCCGGTCGGGCTCCCCGGTCGACAGCCCCCGGTCGGGCTCCCCGGTCGACAGTGCCCACGGGCGACGGCGCCCACCTTCGAAAAGGCGCACGCACTCGCCGCAGATGTGATTGAGTTGGCAGGGATGACGACAAGCGCGAAGAACGACTTGCAGGAAGGTGACACCGTGGGCACACGCGGGTGGACAGTGAGAACCATGGAGATCGGCCAGCACGCCATGGCCTTGGCTCTCACCGTGATCTCGTGCATCCGCGCCATCGATGCCGGAGCGGCACCCCTGGCCGCGATAGCCGTGAGCATCGTCTTCCTCGCCTGGTACGCCCTCGGCGCGGTCCGGGCAGCCCGCAGCGGAGCGATCGTCTTAGCCAAATGGTGGCTGCTGGTTCTGGCCACCGCCTGGCTGTGCACCCTCCTGGTCTCCGCCGAGTTCATCTGGATCGCCTTCGTCCTCTGGCTGCTTGCCGGACACCTGTTCTCGCTGCGCATCGCTGTGGTCTTCACCGCGCTGACCTACATCGCGACGGTCGTGGCACCTCTGGCCCATTACGGTGCGGTCGGCACCGCCAGCATCATCGGATCACTCATCGGTGCGGTCTTCGCCCTCGGCCTCTCCCGCGGCTACATCGAACTCCTGCGCGAGGGGCGCAGACGCGAGGAGCTGCTCCAATCCTTGGAGCAGGCCCACCAGAACCTCCTCGACCTCCAGGATGAACTGGCCCTGACCCAACGCCATGCCGGTGAGATCCAGGAACGCACCCGCGTCTCCCGCGACATCCACGACACGATCGCGCAGGAGATCTCCTCGATCCGTCTCATCGCCCACGCCGAGGTGGACAGGACCACCGATGAACACGCGAGTCAGGTCCTGCGCCAAGTCGAGGACCTTGCCGCGCAGAGCTCACGAGACGTGCGCCGCATCATCGCCGCCCTGGCCCCGGCCGAGCTCGAGGACGGAGCCCTGACCGCGGCCATCCGCCGTCTGCTCACCCGCCTGGAGGACGACACCTCCATCAGCGGTCGTGTCGAGGTCGACGAGACCCTGCCGTCTCTGCCCGCCGAGGTGGAGGTCGCACTGCTGCGAACCGCGCAGTCCGCGCTCGCCAACGTCAGACAGCATTCTCAGGCCTCGAGGGTCATGGTCAGCCTCATGGACCTCGACGGATCGATCCGCATGGACATCGTCGACGACGGCGTCGGCATGACCGATCCGGACTCCCGGCAGCGCGAATCGGAGTCCGGGTTCGGCCTCGACTTCATCGGTTCGCGGATGCGGGAACTGGGAGGCGAGCTCGTCATCGAGACGACGCCGGGCTCAGGCTTCGCAATCTCAGCCACCCTGCCCAACAACCCGGGCCTGATCTCCCGGTCGGAGACTGCAGCCGAGGGGCAGCCCGAGGACCGCCTCGGCGAGGGCACCACCGGCGGGACTGCAGGTGAGAGCATTGGTAAGGACAGCCTCGGCGAGGGTGATGACGGCAAGGGACAACGCACACAAGGAGACAGCGCATGAGCATTCGAGTGATTCTCGTCGACGACCATCCCGTGGTGCGGGCGGGCCTGCGGTCCGTCATCGACGCCCCCGAGCACATCGCCGTCGTCGGCGAGGCCGGCAGCGGGGAAGAGGCGCTGGCCGCCGTCGATGAGCTCACGCCCGATGTGGTGCTGTGCGACCTGCGTCTGGGTGCGGGCATCGACGGCATCGAGGTGACGAAGCGGCTGAACGCGCGGCCGACGAAACCCGCGGTCCTCATCCTCACGACCTTCGACAACGATGCGGAGATCGTCGCCGCGCTCAATGCCGGTGCGGCCGGCTATCTGCTCAAGGACATCAACCCTGAGGACATCTCGACCGCGATCGAGAAGGCCGCGCGCGGGGAAACGTATCTGCCGCCCGAGATCTCCTCGAAGGTCGTCGCCGCGATGCGCAACCCGGGCCCGAAACTGACCCGACGCGAACGCGACGTGGTGAAGCTGCTGGCCACGGGGGTCTCGAACGCGCAGATCGCGCAGGAGCTCTTCGTCACCGAGGCGACGGTGAAGAGCCACCTGGTCAACGTGTTCACGAAGCTCGGCGTCGACTCGCGGTCTCGGGCGATCCGCGTCGCTGAGGACCGGGGGCTCGTGTAGGCAAGGTCTGGTGCATCCCGGCCTGGTGCATCCCGGCCGTGTACAGCCCCGCCTGGTGCATCCCTGCCTGGGCGAGAATTGTCCTGAAGTTCATCGACGTTCTCTGCTGGAATGGCGGTTCGGATGAGTCGTGAGCACCAGAATGGTGAGAATGAGCGAAGCGATGGCAGATGTGCGGACCGGGCGCAGGCATCCCGGCACGATCGTGGAAGTGTTCTGGGCGTTCCTGCGCCTCGGCGTGACCTCGTTCGGCGGTCCGGTCGCGCATCTCGGGTTCTTCCGGGAAACCTTCGTCGCGCGTCGGAAATGGCTGAACGACGGAGCCTATGCCGACCTGGTGGCACTGTGCCAGTTCCTTCCGGGCCCCGCCTCCAGCCAGGTGGGCATGGCGATCGGTCTGCAGCGCGCGGGCATCGGCGGACTGTTGGCGGCGTGGTTCGCATTCACCATGCCCTCGGCCATCGTGTTGGTCGTCTTCGCCTTCGGCATCGCCACTCTCAACGACGGCGCGGACATGGGGTGGCTGTACGGGCTGAAAGCCGCAGCGGTCGCCGTGGTCGCCCAGGCGGTGCTCGGAATGGCGAAGAACCTCACCCCGGATGCCAAACGCGCCACCATCGCCGGGGCTGCGATGATCATCATCCTGCTGGTGCCCAACCCGTTCGTGCAGGTGGCGGCGATCGTCGTGGGCGGGCTCACCGGACTGGTCTGGCTGCGCCGAGAAGCGGCGCAAGACGAAGCCGCTCGAGACAAAGCTGCTCGAGACAGCGCGTCGAAGAGACCGGACGCGGATGAGCAGCCCGACAGGGAAGGTGCGCGACCAGACTTCGGGGTGCGCACTTCCCGGAAAGTCGGCGTCATTGCGCTGACGACCTTCCTCCTGCTGCTGGTGGCACTGCCGGTCCTGACAATTGCGACCGGTGATTCGAGTCTGCGCCTGATCGATGTCTTCTACCGCGCCGGTGCCCTCGTCTTCGGCGGCGGTCACGTCGTGCTCCCTCTGCTTGAGTCGGAGACGGTCGCGACCGGTCTGGTCGGTCATGACACCTTTCTCGCCGGGTACGGGGCCGCACAGGCGGTGCCCGGGCCGCTCTTCACCTTCGCCGCATTCCTCGGGGCTTCCACAGCATCGGGCCCGACCGGTCTGATCGGCGCCGGTATAGCGTTGCTTGCGATCTTCCTGCCGGCAGCGCTCCTGGTCATCGCCGCACTGCCCTTCTGGGAGCGACTGCGTAGCGCACAGACTGTGCGACGGGCGCTGCTGGGAGTCAACGCGGCCGTGGTGGGCATACTCGCAGCCGCCCTCTACGACCCGGTATTCACCCAGGGCATCACCTCACCGGCCACTCTGGCCCTGGCCGTGGGAGTCTTCATCGCCCAGATGAAGTGGAAGCTGCCGGCATGGGCCGCCGTCATCGCCGCCGGGCTGATCGGATTCGCCTTCCTCTGACAGGCAGGCCGCGCAACCTGCCGCCATTCGCCGAAACACGTGTGGAGCGTCCGCGCACACCCGCGTGCACCCGCGTCTCGACACGACAGCCGTGTGTCGAAGGGGGCCTGCGGCAAACACGGAGTTCGCCGGGGCTCGCTGGGAATGTCGACATGTGCCCGAGCGCACACGAGTCTCGGGCCAGGATCCGCGCGCCGAGACATATGATCAAGGCATGACCTGGAAAAACGACCAATGAAGTGGAAATCAGCCTTCGCGGTGGTGACGGCGCTGCTGGTCACGAAGCTGTTCGAACGTCGTGCAGAGGCCCCAGAATTGGCTGGGTGGAAGAGGGGCGGCCCCGAGTGAGGCCTCGAAGTACGTGAGGTGCGTCAGCCAGCCGGCCAAGTAGGAGTCGATGAGCGTTCCGAGGCCAACGTGTTGGAGAACCAGGGCGGTGGTCTGGCTGGTGCCGGTGCCGTCGTCGGTGTCGAAAGTGCGCAGAGTCAGGCGGCTTCGGGGTTCATCGGGAAACTTCCATGACAGCTCGGCGCCGCCGGCGGGAGGAGGACCGTCGTCGTGAGTGAGAGAAAGGACCTCAGAGCGGCAGAAGTACCCATCGTCGTGATCGACGACGATCTCGCCGCCGACGCGGGCATGGAACGTCGTGGGGTGTCCCAACCACTCATGCAATGTCTCAGGATCGCTGAGATGCTTCCACACCAGTTTCTGGGCATGAGGGAGTGACCATTCGATGGTCAGGACATCGGCAGGGCGATCTACGTGACAGTTCGTCAGCATTCTCGAATTCTCCTCATTGAGAATGTTCGTTCGTTCTCAGAGTAGAGGCCGGGTGGCGGGAAGGCTATAGAACAGGCTCGGGGCTCGCTCGGCGTCTCGCTATGAACCTGCACACCACTCTGAGTGCAGGCCGAAACACGCGTGGAGCGTCGAAGCACACCCGCGCGCACCCGAGTCTCGACACGACACCCGTGTGCCGACGCCGACGTCCGTGTGCACCCGCGTCTCGGCACGACACCCGTGTGTCGCCACGACAGTCGAGATGCGGCTGTGCGGCAAGCAAAGAACGCGCCGACAACGCCGAACTGTAAGTTGAATTACTGATTAGTAATCGACTGCAATGACGTACCTGGTGACAAGCCTGTCGTCGCCTGAGATGCGGCTCGGTTTGTGCCTTCCGCCCCGAACTCAACTGTGCTGGTTCTCCTCCTGCAGGTAGGCTCTTCCATGCAGATCGGCAGACCTTGCAGAACACGAACGGTGGAGGCGAACTATGGCAGATGGTGACAAGACCCTGCCCGGCTCCACCGACGACTCAGGCACCCGCCGCGACGAACCACGCACCCGCAGCTTCGGCGCACTATCGGGAAACACGAAGGGCATCAGGCCACAAGGTGAGCAGACCGGCGACAACGCCGGCCCAGCCGACTCGTCCGAACCGCCAGCCGACCCAACCGACTCGTCCGAACC
>NZ_JAKDJU010000123.1 GCF_030453725.1 Brevibacterium picturae | reverse complement strand
CAGGGCGCCTTTGTGTCCGTCAGGACAGAGTCATCGAAGCCTCACGGCAGCGCGAGGTCGGTCTGCGGTCCGACGAGGGACAGCGACTTCGGCCGACTCATCAGGTCGCCCGCCATCGTGGACACCTGCTCGGCGGTGACCGAACGCACACGCTCGATGAGGTCGAGAGGCGATTCCAGTGGGATCCCGAAGATCTCGGATCGGGCCAGGCGGTTCATCCGCGCGGCCGAGGATTCGAGTCCGAGGACCATCGACCCCGAGAGCTGCGAGACGATCGCGTCCACCTCCGAACGACTCGGTGCCTCCTGCGCCAGCCGGTCCCATTCGGCCAGAGCCAGGTTGACGACGGCTTGACCGTTCTCCGGCGTGCAGCCGGCGTAGATGCCGAACGTACCGAAGTCGGTGAACTGGCTTGCCACACAGTTGACGGCATAGGCGAGCCCACGTTCTTCCCGCACGCTCTGGAAGAGTCGCGAGGACATGCCCCCGCCGAGCATCGTCAGCAGCACCGAATAGACGAAGCGGTCCGGATGCCCCTCTTCAAGACCCTCGCAGCCGAGGAGGATTCCCAGCTGTTCGGTGTCTTTGACCGTGTGTGAGCGCCCCGAATGGAACTGGGGGACCTCACGTGCGCCACGTGCATGAGCCTTTCCACCTGTGGCATCACCAACTCCAGCTGCCGCAGCCGGCCGACCGGCTGCAGGACTGTCCCAGGCGTGAGAGGCGGACTCGGAACCGATGCCTGCCTCGGCCAACGCATCTTCGACCATGCCCAGAACCTCGTCGTGGGTGGCGCCGCCGGCGGCGGCGATGACCAGACGCGGGGGAACATAAGTCGTCGAATGGTGCTCGAGGAGTGTGTGATGGCCCAGCACCCGGATCTGGTCCTTCGTCGCGCCGACCGGGCGCGCCAGCGGATGGTCGCCGAAGATCAGCTGGTCGAAGTCGTCGAAGAGGACATCACCGGGATCGTCGGCCGACATCGCCAGCTCCTCGATGATGACACCGCGTTCGCGCTCGAACTCTTCGGCGTCCAGATTCGAGTTCGAGACCATGTCGACGAGCAGAGCGGTGATGTCTGACAGGTCTGTGACGAGGCAGCGGGAGAAGTAGCAGGTGAGTTCCTTGGCCGTGATGGCGTTGGAGTCTCCCCCGGTCCGGTCGAAGGCCGCTGCAATCGCTTTCGCGTCCTTCGTCGGCGTTCCCTTGAAGAGCATGTGCTCGAGGAAATGGGTCGACCCGGCGGTCTCGGTCGATTCGTCACGCGAACCTGCCGCGACCCAGATGCCGATCGTCTCCGAGGCCAGTCCGGGCATGTGTTCAGTGGTCACCGTCAAACCACCGGGGAGGACAGACCGATCGATTCGGCTGCCCTCCCCGGTGTGAGAATCCCCCCGTATCAGTTGTCTGATCCCTCTTCTGCTTCTGTCTCTTCGTCATCGTCGCTCACGGGCGACAGTGACAGCTTGCCGCGGTCGTCGATCTTCGTGATCTCGACCTGGACCTTCTGGCCGACTCCGACGACGTCTTCGACGTCCTCGACGCGCTTGCCATCGTTGAGCTTGCGCAGCTCGGAGATGTGCAGCAGTCCGTCCTTGCCCGGTGTCAGGGAGACGAATGCGCCGAAGCTCATCGTCTTCACGACGGTTCCGAGGTAGCGTTCGCCGACCTCGGGCACCTGCGGGTTGGCGATCGCGTTGATCATCGACCGGGCGGCCTCGGCGGCCGGTCCGTCGGTGGCGCCGATGAGCACGGTTCCGTCATCCTCGATGCTGATGTCAGCGCCGGTGTCTTCCTGCATCTGGTTGATCATCTTGCCCTTGGGCCCGATGACCTCACCGATCTTGTCCACGGGGATGTTCACGGAGATGATGCGCGGAGCGGTCGGAGCCATCTCTGCCGGAGTATCGATGGCCTCGGCGATGACGTCGAGAATGACCATGCGTGCTTCGTGAGCCTGCTTGAGTGCGGCACCGAGCACCGAGGCCGGCAGGCCGTCGAGCTTGGTGTCGAGCTGGATCGCGGTGATGAAGTCACGTGTGCCGGCGACCTTGAAGTCCATGTCGCCGAAGGCGTCTTCGGCGCCGAGGATGTCGGTCAGTGCCGCGTATGCGGTCTGGTCACCGGTGTCGGTGGAGATGACGTCGGAGACGAGGCCCATGGCGATGCCTGCGACGGGAGCCTGCAGCGGCACACCGGCCGAGAGCATGGCCAGGGTCGAGGCGCAGACCGAGCCCATTGAGGTCGAGCCGTTGGATCCGAGTGCCTCTGAGACCTCGCGGATGGCGTAGGGGAATTCCTCGCGCTTGGGCAGAACCGGCACGAGTGCACGTTCTGCCAGCGCACCGTGCCCGATCTCGCGGCGCTTCGGGCTGCCCACACGACCGGTCTCTCCGACCGAGTAGGGCGGGAAGTTGTAATGGTGCATGTAGCGCTTCGTGGTCTCAGGCGACAGCGAGTCGATGTGCTGTTCGAGCTTGAGCATGTTCAGCGTCGTGACGCCGAGGATCTGGGTCTCCCCGCGCTCGAAGATGGCCGAGCCGTGAGCTCGTGGGATCACGTTGGTCTCTGCGGTCAGCGGACGGATGTCCTTGAGTCCACGTCCGTCGATGCGGATCTGGTCGGTGAGGATGCGCTTGCGCACGACCTGCTTGGTCAGAGCGTTGAGGGCTCCGGCGATCTCCTTCTCGCGGCCTTCGAAACGCTCGCCGAGCTTGTCGAAGAGCTCCGAGAGGAGAACTTCGCCTGCGGCTTCGCGTTCCTGCTTGTCAGCGATCTGGAAGTTCTCGGTCTGCTTGGCCTCGGCAAGTTCGCGCACGGCCTCGTAGACGTCGTCCTGGTAGTCCTTGAAGACAGGGAACTCGACGGTGGGCTTGGCGGCGGTGTCCGCCAGCTCCTGCTGTGCACGGCAGAGTTCGCTGATGAAGGGCTTCGCGGCTTCGAGTCCCTCGCCCACGACCTCTTCGGTCGGTGCGGTGGCACCGGTCTTGATGCGATCCATGGCGTTGTCGGTGGCTTCCGCCTCGACCATCATGATGGCAACGTCGTCACCGACGACACGGCCGGCGACGACCATGTTGAACACGGCGTCGTCGAGCTGCGAATGGTTCGGGAAGGCCACCCACTGGCCGTCGATGAGCGCGATGCGCACGGCGCCGATGGGGCCGGAGAAGGGCAGTCCGGAGAGCTGAGTCGACATCGAGGCCGCGTTGATGGCCAGGGCGTCGTAGATGTGGTCGGGGTGGATCGACATCACTGTGACGACGACCTGGACCTCGTTGCGCAGTCCCTTCACGAAGGAGGGGCGCAGCGGGCGGTCGATGAGTCGGCAGGTGAGGACCGCGTCGGTCGATGGGCGTCCTTCACGGCGGAAGAACGATCCGGGGATGCGACCAGCCGCGTACATGCGCTCTTCGACGTCGACGGTCAGGGGGAAGAAGTCGAAGCCCTCACGGGGGTTCTTGCCGGCCGAGGTGGCCGAGAAGAGCATGGTTTCGTCGTCGAGATAGGCGACGGCCGAACCGGCGGCCTGCTGAGCGAGCCGGCCTGTTTCGAAGCGGATGGTGTGTGAACCGTAGCTGCCATTGTCGATGTGCGCTACGGCGGATTCAGGGTTGAGTCCCACGTATTCTCCTTGTTCGTAACCGGTGCGCGGACACCCTCGATGGATGAGGGCGGAAAGCCCGCGTCAATCCGGTGGATAGTGACTTGGACATCCCATGGATCCAAGCCGGTCATCGATCGGGGCCCACGGAACCGGCGTGATTGTGCGCGTTCCTCCGGAGGCCACTACCGAGGACCGAAACGTCCATGGCATGGTTGTCCACCGTCAAGTCTACCGCAGATGCCCCGTTTCCCGGTCGAGACGCATGCCACCCGGGTCTGGCGGGGAGGCAGCCGGGTCTGGCGGGGAGAATTGATCTGGGCGTACCCAGACGAAGAAGCGCCCTGCATGATGCAGGACGCTTCTTCGTCTGAGCGCAGTCTCGTTCGAGCCGGTGTCAGCTCGTCCGAGTCGGACTCAATGTCAGGGCGCTGGCCTCAGCGACGCAGACCGAGGCGCTTGATGAGCGAGCGGTAGCGCTCGATCTCAACGCGCTGCAGGTACTTGAGCATCCGGCGGCGCTGGCCGACGAGGAGCAGCAGGCCACGACGCGAGTGGTGGTCGTGCTTGTGATCCTTGAAGTGCTCGGTGAGCTCGACGATCCGGCGGGTGAGCAGCGCAACCTGGACCTCGGGAGAACCGGTGTCGCCCTCGTGAGTTGCATATTCCTTGATGACCTCTTGCTTTTCAGCAGTGCTGAGAGCCATGGACTTCTCCTTCATGATCGTTGCGCGGCGCCGAGACCTGTCAGTCTCAGCACTATCGAACCGCGGCCGGTGAAAACGGCAACGTTCAGCTTATCAGGTGTGGAGCACCTCGCGCACATCGGCAATATCCTCGTGCATCTTCACGACGAGTTCGTCCATGCCGATGAACGTCACCTGGCCACGGATCCGCGACACGAACTCGAGAGTCATATGCCGGTCGTAGACGTCGAATTCGCCGAATTCCTTATCGAGAACATGAGCCTCGACCCGCCGCACGCTGCCCTCGAACGTGGGGTTGGTGCCCACTGAGATCGCCGCGGGGTATGCCTGATCCTCACCGGCGAACCGCGCCCACCCGGCATAGACGCCATCGGCGGGGATGAGGCCCTCGGCATCCTCGGACAGGTTCGCGGTCGGGAAACCGAGATCACGACCGCGGGCGTCGCCGTGAACGACAGTGCCTTCGACCCGGTGGTAGCGACCCAGCTGATCGGCAGCCTCGGCGACATCGCCGGCCACGATCTGCTCACGGATCCGCGACGAGGAATACCGGCCGCCGCGTCCGACCTCATCGATCGTCTCGGTCCGAAACCCGTATTTCTCGCCGAGGCGGCGCAGCGTCTCGATGGTGCCTTCGTTGTCTTTGCCGAAGCGCACGTCATCACCGACGACGACGATTTCGCAGGCCAGAGCCTCAACAAAGTAGGTGCGGACGAACTCCTCAGCGCTCTGGGCTGCGAAGTCGAGGTCGTAGTGCTGGACGAACAGGGCGTCGATGCCGGTGTCTGCGATGAAGTCGGCCTTCTGATCGGTGCTCGTGATCATCAGCGTCGGCTCATCCGGGCGGTGGATCGTGCGCGGATGCGGGTCGAAGGTCATGGCCACGGAGCGCAGGGATCGCGCGCCGGCCAGTGCCGCTACAGCTTGGAGAACGGTTTGGTGACCGCGGTGGACTCCATCGAAGTTGCCCAGGGTCACGACGGTGCCGACATCGTCGGTCCCGACCTCATTCAGTCCGTGATAAAGCTCCACTCGACGCTTGCTCCTTCCGTGCACCGCATCAGGTTATCGCAGAGATGTTCACACGTGCTAACCCACGGCTGATCACACGTGCCGACCCACCGATGCTCCCACACGTTCGCCCGCGCACGCGTCAGGAGATGACGGCCCAGCCGATGACGCCGACGAGAGAGGCGATCGTGATGGAGACGAACGTTCCGATGATGAAACGCTCGCCTGCTGCGGCGGAGGACTTGATCTCTGCGAAGCGTCCGAGACCTTTGACCGCAACGACGACGGCCATGAGCTCCGGACGTCCCAGCACGATGGCGCCGGCAATGAGCGCGCGTTCGACGATGCCGATCCACAGTCCGCCGCGCAGGACCTCGATGTCCTCACTGCCGGTGCGGGTCGGCTTCGAGCCGGGGCCATCATGGGTCATCCGCAGGAAGAGCGGAACGAGCGGGTAGCCGCCCGCCGCGGCCACGATCGCCGCGAGGACCGCGATGAGTACGTCAAACCACATGGTCACCTGCCTGGGAGTCGTCCTTCACGTCATCGCTCTGAGAGTGCCCGTCCCGCGACTCGCCGCCCTGGCCCTCTCCCATCTGTCCGAGGTGGAAGGTCGACAGCGCGCAGGCACCCTCGATGAGCTCCACCCCACCTGGTGAGAGCACGTGGGAGACCGCCTGCTGGGAGACGTCGAAGTGCACTGCGATGTCGTTCTGGGTGGATTCGGGCTGGTCGAGCCGGTAGTCGATGTAACGACGAGGCTGGGGACGGATGTTCTCGAATGTCCAGACCATCAGGCGCAGAGCGCTCTCAGCCAGACCCCCGTGACCCGTGGTCGGGTCCACGACAAGATGGGCGGGAGCGCCCTTGGCGGCTTCGACCGCACGCCTGGCCGCGTAGAACGCCTCTCCTCTGCCTTCGGCGGTGGACCTCGGCAATGGAGTGTCGACGGATCCGATTCCGATTCCGATGTGCCATCCTGCCTGAGCGGCCAGCAGTCGCACGGCGAGCGTCACCTGCTCAGCTGAGTCGAGAACACCCTGCACCTCATCGCCGATCGTGCGTTCGAACCCCAGTCGAGACTCAACGCGGTCCAAGATGTCGAGTACCTCGGGCACCCCATCGGTGCGCTCACGAGATCCTCGCTGATCGATGGTCATGACGTACATGACTCAAGTGAACCAAACCCCACCGCAATAAACAAGCATTTCAGTTGTATTCACGACATACAAACATATCGCTTGTATCGTCAGGCGAGGTCGATCGCGAAAGCCGTCTGGGACTTCAGCGCTCCCCCGGCCCGCACCTCGGCGATCGAGACGAGCTCGTCACCGGAGATCACGGCGACCTCATCACCCTGCTCCGGGCTCCGATCGGTGGGGATGGTCTTACCCTGCATGAGTGCCTTGGCCTCGGCGGCATCGACGTGCACGGTCGGAAGCAGCGTTCGGGCCACCTCGGCGAGCGAAGTCAGCGCGGGCGCTGCGGCGTCAAGGTCCTCGGGAATCGTCACGGCATCGTCGATGCCGAAGGACCCCACACGGGTGCGCCGCAGGGCGATGAGATGACCATGGACGCCGAGGCTGGTACCGAGATCGCGTGCCAGAGCACGTACGTAGGTACCCGAGGAGCAGTCGACTTCGACGTCGACATCGATGTGGCCCTCCGCGACGGAATACCGGGTGTCGAGGACGGTGAAGTGTGAGATCTCGACCCTGCGTGCCTTGAGTTCGACGTCTTCACCGGCACGGACACGGGCGTAGGAGCGCTGGCCGTTGACCTTGATCGCGGAGACGGCGCTGGGAACCTGGTCGATGACACCGGTCAATGCCGAGACGCCCTCGGAGATCCCGCCGTCGGTGACAGCCGACAGTCTCGCAGGCTCGGAGAAGATATCCGGTTCGGAGTCCGCGTCATCGGTCGGTGTGGCAGAGCCGAGGCGAATCGTGGCCAGGTAGGTTTTGGACACACCGGTGATGTAGCCCAGAAGCTTGGTTCCGCGACCCAGGCCGAGGACGAGTACGCCCGTGGCCATCGGGTCGAGGGTTCCGGCATGGCCGACCTTGCGGGTGCCGTACCAGCGCCGAATCCGGGAGACGACGCCGTGGGAAGTCAGGCCCTGGGGCTTGTCGCAGACGAGGACGCCCTGCGGGGAAGTATCACTCACGCGTCAGGCGCGATCAGTTGAACGACACGTGCACGTGGTCGAAGTGGTTGTCCGTGGGTGATCCACGGTCTTCCATGCTCGACCAGCCGCTGCCCGGGTTCCAGATGCGCTGTTCCCAGATCACGTACTTGACGTTGAGTGCCCCGGAGTTCTTGATCAGGTAGTCGGCGATGCGGTCGCCGGTGGCACCGGTGATCATGATGTCCACGGCCCCGCCGGTGTAGTGGTCCGAGGTGCCCGAACCTGGGCGGACGCCGCCGTAGGTCTTGACTTCGGGGAACTTCGCGCACACGGCACGGTAGCCGTTGACGGCGTTGGGCTGCAGTCCGGACTCGATCGAGGATGAGACCGAGCAGGGCTCGTTCGAGATGCCCTCTGGGGTGCCTTCGCCTTCGGATGACTTCTCATCCGACCCCGAAGACTTCTCGTCGGTTGACTTCGCACTGCCGGACTCCGCCTGGGCCTTCTCCCTCGTCGGGGACGGCTTGGGCTTGGGAGTCTTGACGTCGAGTGTCGTCTTCGACGTCTTGTTCTTGTACTTGGGATCGTCCTTGACGTCCTTGATGTACTCTTCGCCGGCCTTCTCGCGCTGGGCGTCGATCTCATCCTGGCTGACGGCCGAGGGGCTCGACTTCTCCTGCTGCGCGGAGGTGTCAGCGGCCTCGGTCGTGACATTGCCGGCCTCAGGCGGGCTCATGACGACGGTGGAGCCGACGACGGCAGCGGTGGCTGCGGCGGGAACCGCGATGGCTGCAACGACGGGACGCTGGCGGACAGTGGCCAACACCGAGGTGGCGGTTGACGGCGCGTCCGAGGAGTGCCGACCGGCAGAGCGCTTGCTGGCGGGGGTCAGATCCCGGACGAGCTGCTTAGCAAAGCCAGGCTTTGGCGAAGAGTGCTTACCCAATGCAGAAATCCCTTAACAGAGTCGTAATCATTTCGTTACCGGAAAAAGTCTAAACCAGAAGTGAAAGATAACAAAACTGTTACGTGAAGTTTTTACCCGGAAGTGACTGAGATCGCGATTGAGCGATTGCCTGCGTCGTACCGTGATCGCTCCGCTCCCCCACGGGCCTGTGACATTCTGCCGCGATGGAGTGCTGTGGCGTCAGGCCTCGTCGTCGGTCTTCTTGTACGGGTCCTCATCACCGGCGGGTTTCGCGTCCTTGGCCAATCCGGCAACCCGAGCGTCGTCGGCTGCCGCTTGGGCCAGGAGACCATCCAGATGGGCTGCAGCCTCCGGGACGGCGTCGGCGATGAATTCGAGGCTGGGAGTCAGGCGGATCGTCAGGCCCTTGCCCACCTCTGACCGGATGAAGCCCTTCGCTGACTCCAGCGCCTTGCCGGTGGCGTCGAGATCCTGGCCATCGCCGAAGACCGTGTAGAAGATCGAGGCGTGCTGCAGGTCTCCGGTCACGCGCACATCGGTGACCGTGACAAAACCGAGACGGGGGTCCTTGAGTCTGCGTTCGATCGTGCTGGCGACGATGACCTTGATCTGGTCGGCGATCTTCCGCGCCCGAGTTGCATCTGCCATGGTGATTTCCTTCTTCGTGTGAGTTGTCACTGTCAGCGAGTTCTGCCGGA
>NZ_JAKDJU010000122.1 GCF_030453725.1 Brevibacterium picturae | reverse complement strand
CCTGGAAGCGATTGAGGTCACCCGATCGTTCGCCTTCGCCGGTCCGCTCGTCGTCGCCGGAGCGTTCGCTGCCTGCTGCCCGGTCGTCGTCGCGCGTTCTGATCGGTGCCAGCGGTGAAGTGGTGGATCCTGTCAGTGCAGGTGCGGCTCGTTTGACCGGCTGCTGTCCGGGATTGAGGACGAAATCAGCGATGCCTGCTGTCACCGGTGCGGTGGTGAGGACTGCGGCGAGGACGACGGCGGTGCCGGCGACCAACCGGGGAATTGATCTCATGCCTTCACTCTTCCAGACCAAACTGTTTCCCCACTTCATTGCGGCTGTGATGATCCTTGACATTCGATGACGAATAGGTGGAAGCCGCGCATCAGATCTGGTCTGATCGGATCACGTCTGGTCGAGTCAGTCGAGGCTGCCGGTGTCCAACAGCGTGCGGAACGTGTCCTCGTCGAGGACCCTGACTCCCAGAGATTCGGCCTTGTCCAGCTTCGACCCGGCGTTGTCCCCGGCCACCAGGTAGTCGGTCTTCTTCGACACGGAGCTCGATGCCTTGCCGCCGGCGCCGAGGATCGCCTCCTTGATCCCGTCGCGGGTGAACGTGCTCAGCGAACCGGTGGCCACGATCGTCATGCCTTCCAGGGTCTGCGCTCCGGTTTCCTGCTCCTCATCCTCCATTCGGACACCGGCGGCGGCCCAGGCGTCGACGATCTCGACATGCCAGTCGACGGCGAACCAGTCCCGGATGCTCGCTGCGATGGTCGAACCGATGCCGTCGACTGCTGAGAGCTCCTCGAGCTCGGCGGCTCGGATCGCGTCCAGAGTGCGGAAGTGAGCCGCCAGCGTGCGCGCGGCCGTCGGGCCGACGTGTCTGATCGACAGCGCGACGAGCACTTTCCACAGGTCGCTGTCCTTGGCTTTGTCGAGTTCGTCGAAGAGCTTTGTCGTATTCGCGCTCGGGGCGCTCGGCTTCTTCGCGGTGGCGCGGGTGTAGAAGTAGGGCACGAGTTCGCGCTCCCCCGTCTCCACCCCTTTGACCTTCTTGTTCCGATAGATCTTCACATCGGCCAAGTCTTCGGCCGTGAGGTCGAAGAGAAATGCCTCCGAGGTCAGCGGCGGCGCCTCGGGCTCGGCCGGAGCGGTCAGGGCCAGCGCAGCCTCTTCACCCAGGGCCTCGATGTCGAACGCTGCGCGGGAGGCGAGGTAGAAGATGCGATTGGCCAGCTGCGCGGGGCATGACCGAGAGTTCGGGCAGCGTTTGTCCTTGTCACCGGATTTCTGCTCGCCGAGTTCGGTTCCACACGAGGGACAGTGAGTGGGCATGACGAACTCGTATTCGCTGCCATCACGCGCAGCCACCACTGGTCCGAGCACCTCGGGGATGACGTCGCCGGCTTTGCGCAGGGTCACCGTGTCGCCGATGAGCACGCCCTTGCGTGTGACTTCGTAGCCGTTGTGCAGGGTGGCCCGCTCCACGGTGGATCCGGCGACGGTGACCGGTTCCATCACCGCGAACGGGGTCACGCGCCCCGTCCGCCCCACCTGGACCTGGATGTCGATGAGCTTCGTCGTGACCTCTTCGGGAGGGTATTTGAAGGCCGTCGCCCACCTCGGCGCGCGCGAAGTGTAGCCCAGGGTCTCCTGCACGGCGATGTCGTCGATCTTGATGACGATGCCGTCGATCTCGTGGGTGACATCGTGGCGGTGTTCGCCGTAGTGGGTGATGAAATCCTCGATCTCATCGATCGTCTCCAGCACAGTGAAGTATTCGCTGATGGGCAGGCCCCAGGAACGGAACTGTTCGTAGACCTCCGATTGGTGCCCCGGCTCGGGGTGCGAATCATCGGCCGGTGTCCACACGGCGATGCCGTGGACGAGCATGTGCAGCGGTCGCACTGCGGTGACGGCGGGGTCCTTCTGGCGCAGGGATCCCGCGGCCGAGTTCCGAGGGTTCGCAAACGGGGACTTGCCCTCCTCGACCAGGGCAGCATTGAGTTCGGTGAACTTCTCGAGCGGGAAGAACACTTCGCCGCGGATCTCGACCTCCGCGGGCGGGTGGTCTGTGTCGAGTATGTCGGGGATGTCGGAGATCGTGCGGACATTGGCGGTGATGTCCTCACCGATGCGTCCGTCGCCGCGGGTGGCGGCGCGAACGAGTTCACCGTTGCGGTAGAGGAGGTTGACGGCGAGTCCGTCGATCTTGAGCTCGCACAGGAACCTCGACGTCGCCGAGGTGGCCGCGCGGACCCGGTCGTACCATCCCCTCAGCTCTTCGAAGTCGAAGACGTTGTCGAGGCTGTACATCCGACCGATGTGCTCGACAGGATCGAAGGTGGACGTGTCGACGTTGCCGCCGACGGTCTGGGTCGGTGAGGAGTCGGTGACGAGTTCGGGGAACTTCTCCTCGAGGTCCTCGAGGCGGTGGACGAGATCGTCGTACTCAGCGTCGGCGACCAGAGGCGAGTCGTCCTTGTAATAGGCCGCACGCTGCTCTTCGATCTTCTCCACCAGCTCCGCATGCGTCTGAGCACGCGCGGCGGCATCCGACAGGTCGGAGTTGTCGGGTGTTGCGGTCATTCGATCTCCTCAAAGGCACGCCGCAGACCGGCGGCGATCATCATCGTTCCCGTGCTGATGTTCTCGGCGCCGTCCCCGTCGACCGGGGTCAGCAGGGGCGGGTAGGTCATCGGCAGCTCATCGCCGGCGAGGACTCCGAAATCACGCAGGCTGGTTGTGCTCATGCCGATGCGATTCCACGGCGTCATGATCCGGTTCAGCCAGTGCTTGACCTCCTTCGGTTGCAGACCTGCATTCGGCGGCAGGCCCATCCATGTTCCGATCCCAGCTTCGGAGATCATGGCGAGCTGTTCCCACCCGTGTGCCTTCAGGCTAGCCAACGGCACTGACACGGCGGTGGCACCGGTATTGCGGACCACCTCGGCGGCGGTGATCTCCTTGCCCTGCAGCTGCAGGGGGTCGAAGTCGGGGAGGCTGAGCAGAACCGGGGGCAGGTGGCGCAGGGTCGACTGCAGCGCGGCGTAGACCTGGGTTTCGCTGACCGCGGGCAGAGTGGCCCAGCCGGAGACCGTGGGCCAGGTGCCGGTGAGGATCCGGTGCAGGCGGGTTTCGACGAGTCGGACCACGGGCTGCACGCCCAGCGTCGAGAGTTTGTCGGCGAAGGCCGCCAGACCGAACGCATAGGCCTGGATGACATCACGGCGGGCGCCGAGGTCTCCGAGCACGGGTGCTCCCGAGGTCAGGCTCAGTGCCGTCACCAGACTCCACGGTCCCGGCAGCGAGATCTGGACCGGACCGGAGTAGCCCTCGCCGTATTCGGCGATGGCGTCGAAGGCCTCGGCCAGTGCCGAGGACTCGAGTCGTTCGTCTCGGCCCGCTGCACTCGTCAGGCGCCAGCCGAAGGAGGCGCGGTCGACGTGGAGTTCGGTGAGGAGTCCGACTGCGCGTCCGACCGCGTCCGTGCCCCAGCGGTCCTCGGAACGATGGGCGATCAGCGGCATCGGTGGCAGCTGCTCGCCGAGGTGGGTGAAGGCCGCCGCTGCCGCCTCGCGCACGGGGCTGTTCGCGATGTACCCGGCTGCTCCGGTCACCGAACCGGATCCGACCTCATGTCTGGGACCGGGGATCCAGATTCCGGTGGTCGTGCCCGCAGGCGTCAGAGTGGTCGGCTCGCCAGTGGACAGCGCTGCACCCTGGTCATCCATGGTTGGCGCTGCGTGGGATTCCGAAGACGTCGGCATAGAACCCGAACTCGCTTTCCAGGGAATCGATGATGGTTTCGGAGCGGACGAACCCGTGTGATTCGCCCTTGTACAGACGGTAGATGTACTCCACTCCGGTCAGTTCCAGGGTATCGACGAATTCCTGGGCCTGGCTGGGAGGCACGATCGGGTCGCGGTCGCCTTGCATGATGGCCACGGGGACGGTGATGTCACTCGTCCGGCGGATCGGTGAACGGGTGATGTAGGCGTCCTGGGCCTCCGGCCAGGGGCCGACCAGCCCGTCGATGTAGTGCTTCTCGAAGTCGTGGGTGTCGACGACGAAGCGCATGAGGTCGGTGACCCCGAAATAGGAGGTGCCGCAGGCGAAGGCCTCCGTCGAGGCCAGTGCCGAGAGCACTGTCCACCCTCCGGAGGAGGCCCCGGAGATCGCTATCCGGCTCGGGTCGGCCAGCCCCTCGGCCACGAGGGCTTCGACCGCGGCGAGGGTGTCGGAGACGTCGACGATCCCCCATTGGCCGCGCAGCCGGTTGCGCCATGCTCGGCCGCAGCCGGTCGAGCCGCCGTAGTTGACCTCCAGCACTCCGATGCCCCGGGAGGTGAAGTAGCTGGAGCGTGCGGACATGTCCGGTGTCGCCTGGCCCGTCGGTCCGCCGTGGATGGAGATCACATAGGGCGGGAGTTCACGGCCGAGGGCGGTGAATCTCGGGTTGTGCGGTGGGTGGATGACGACGGGGACGCCGCCGAGCTCCCGGGTGCTGGGGCGCGAATAGTAGTCCTGATGAGCGTCGAGGCGTTCCTGGGCGATCTCGATGAAGCTGCCGGTGGCCCGGTCGACGGCGTAGAGGGCACCGGTCGAGTCCGCGGACTTCGCGGTCAGGAGAACATGGCTGTGGCTGAGGTCGTGGAGTTCGAGGCTGCCGAACCGCTCCCCCGGCGGTGTGATCTCCTCGAAGTCGCCGTTCGCCGACTGTGGGAGTCGTGCCCTGATCAACGAGGCTGTGTCCGACTGGGAGTGGGCCCAGATCTCCTCGTCATCGCCCAGATGCCAGGTGGTTCCCAGCTGCCAGAGTGGGCCGCCGATCTCACCTCCGGTGTCGAGGACCGGTCGCAGGTCGCAGACGTCGAGTTCCTCAGCGGTCTCACTCGCCTGCTCGGAATCCTTCGCAGCACGTCTGTCGCGAACCAGGCAGTCGATCGGCTCGAAGTCCAGCGAGTACAGGGACCAGCGCCCGTTGTGGTCGGAGCTGATGACCAGCGAGGAGTCCGAGGTGAATTCGGGCTGCAGGAGTGAGACCTCGTGCCCGTGCAGAACCGCTGCGGCGGGAATGTCGCGGGTGCGGACGTCGATGAGCCACAGACTCGTCTGATCCCAGGGCATGTTGGGGTGTTCCCAGCCGATGAACGCCATCGTGGATCCGTCCGGGGACAGCCGGGGCCCGGCCATGAAATAGGAATGTCGAGAGAGTACATTCGTCGTCCCATGCCGGGTGATGAGGACGATGGCCCGCTCCCTGCGCGTGGACCGGCAGTCCTCGCGCACGCACAGCAGTCCCCAGGGGGTCATCGTCAGGTCGCCGTAGCGGATGCGGCCCGAGGTGTCCGGGGTCAGCGCATGGGGAGCCCTGCCCGGGATGATCTGCCAGATCCGCTGGTCGGCGGCATTGACGAAGTAGATGACTTCGCTGCTGGGATCCAGCGCCCATGCTGCTCCCCCGTATTCGTGAACGGAGGACCTGATGTTGAAGTCCGCGGGCAGCACCTGCTCCTTCAGCCCCGGATGCGACAGCGAGGTCCGAATCAGTCCGGTGCGGGAATTCTCCGCCGGAACCTTCGTCGAGAAGTAGATGTGCTCACCGCGGAACGCGGCGTCGAAGATCGGTGCGGAGCCCGCAGCCACCTCCGCAGCGCTCAGCGGTGACGACCAGGTTCCGAACGGAGCCGTGACGACATCTTGGGCAAATTCCTTCATACCCCCAGGTTAACGCAGGGGCGAGGAGCATTGTCCGGACGCCGGGACCTCAGACGCCGAGGCGGTCCGTGTCCTCAGACGCCGAGGCGGTCCCTGGCTGTCATGTCGATCGTGGCCTGGCCGAGAACCCGGGTTCCGCGGTAGATGACCATGGTCTGTCCGGGAGCGACGCCGGAGAGTTCCTCATCGACGTCGATGTGCATGAGCTGTCCGGCAGGACGGGCGGCCGGTACATCGACCTCGTCGACGATCGGGTTCACCTCGTGCTCGGGTGCCTCGGAGATGAAGTCACCGAGCCAGGCCCGAGCGGGAACAGGGTCGCTGTGCGCCCGGATCTGGACCTCGCAGTCGATGGCGGTCGCCGGTTCGCTGCCGATGTCGGCCGGCGCCGGGCCGGCCCAGGTGGTGCGAATGCCGGTCAGATGGGACACCGCGAGGTCACCACGGGAGCCCACCGTCACGGTGTTCGAGGCCGGGTCGAGGCCGGTGACGAATCGAGGCTGGCCGTCGGCGGCGGGCTTCTGGATGCCCAGCCCCTTGCGCTGGCCGATGGTGTAGGTCATCGCGCCGTCGTGTTCGCCCAGGGTCTCGCCCTCGGCATCCTTGATCAGGCCCGGGCGCATGGGGATCTTGTCCGCCAGCCACGCCTTCGTGTCGCCATCGGGGATGAAGCAGATGTCGTAGGAGTCGGGCTTGTTGGCCACGGAGAATCCACGCTCGGCAGCCTCGGCGCGGACTTCGGCCTTGGAGGCGGTGGCGCCGATCGGGAAGTAGCAGTGCTCGAGCTGATCGCCGGAGAGGACGCCGAGGACGTAGGACTGGTCCTTCGCCAGGTCCTCCCCGCGGTGGAGCTCCATTTGCCCGTCTTCGTCGCGGAGCACCTCGGCGTAGTGGCCTGTGGCGATGGCATCGAAGCCCAGTGCCAGGGCACGGTCGAGGAGGGCCGCGAACTTGATGCGCTCATTGCAGCGCATGCACGGGTTGGGTGTGCGTCCGGCCGCGTATTCGGCGATGAAGTCATCGACGATGTCCTCTTTGAACCGTTCGGAGAAGTCCCACACGTAGAACGGGATGTCGAGCATCCCGGCCACGCGATGGGCGTCCCTGGAGTCTTCGATGGTGCAGCACCCGCGTGAGCCTGTGCGCAGGGTTCCGGGCATGCGGGACAGGGCGAGGTGGACGCCGACGACTTCGTGGCCGGCGTCGACGGCACGTGCTGCGGCGACGGATGAGTCGACTCCGCCGGACATGGCGACGAGAATTTTCATGATGCTCCTTGCATCCAGCGTGGAGTGGCCGAGACCATTCCGGCTTGGTGTGCTTGTTCGACGACTTCGGGCAGAACCTCGAGGAGGCGATCGACTTCGTCTTCGGTCGAGTCGTGGCCGAGGCTGAATCGTTGTGCTGATCTGGCGACGTCCTCGTCCATGCCGCAGGCGAGCAGCACGTGGGAGGGACGTGAGACCCCGGCCGAGCAGGCCGAGCCCGTCGAGGTCGCCAGTCCTCTCGCGTCGAGGCCGAAGAGAAGGGAATCGCCCTCACACCCGGAGAACGTGAAGTGCGCGTTCGCGGGCAGCCTGCCCTCACCTCGGCGACCGGAGAGGGTGGCGTTCGGGATCGTGTCCGCGATGCCGGCGATGAGCCGGTCGCGCAGGAATGAGAAGCGGGCAGCTCGTGCCTCGATGTCGGCAGTGGCGAGCTCGACGGCCTGAGCGAAGGCCATGGCACCGGCCACGTCGAGTGTTCCGGAGCGGACCCCGCGTTCCTGACCGCCGCCGTGGAGGATCGGGGCCGGCGCCGCGGCCCGGTCGAGCAGCAGTGCGCCGATGCCCACTGGTCCGCCGATCTTGTGAGCGGTGATCGACATGGCGGTGGCGCCGAGTTCGGCGAAGTTCAGTGGAATCTGGCCCAGGGCCTGCACGGCGTCGATGTGGAAGGGAACGCCGAGGTCCTTGGCCGCCGAACTGATTTCGGCGATGGGCTGCACTGTGCCGATTTCGTTGTTCGCAGCCATGATGGAGATGAGTGCCGTGCGTTCCGGGTCCCGACGCAGTTCGGTCAGGGCCGCGTCGAGGTCGAGGTGTCCTTCTTCGTCGACGTCGAGGTAGACGACCTCGGCGCCCTGGCTCTCGAGCCATTCGACCGAGTCGAGGATTGCATGGTGTTCGACCGTCGAGGTGAGCACGCGTGGCCGAACGGGTGCCTCGAAGGTGCCGTTGTTGCGGGACAGATAGAGGCCCTTGAGTGCGAAGTTATCGGCTTCGGTGCCGCCGGAGGTGAAGATGACCTCGGACGAGGTTGCGGCACCGACCCCGCGGGCAATGTCCTCGCGGGCGGTCTCGATGCGCATTCGTGCGGCCTGACCGACGGCGTGCAGCGCCGAGGGGTTGGCCCGTCGGCTCAGTTCAGCGGTGTAGACGTCGAGCACCTCTGCCGGCATCGGCGAGGTGGCTGCGTGGTCAAGGTAAATCGGCACTCTCCCGATTTTAGGCCGTGAACGCCGCTTCGGCCAGGATCAGTGCCCAATCTCACCCGGCACCCGACGGAGTCGGCCCCTGCACGAGTTCGGGGTGATCGTCGACGGTGACTAAACTGGGCGGGTGTTCACCGTTTTCACCGTCGTGCTCTATGCCGTCTCCGCCGTGCTGGTCATCTGGTCGATCGTCGAGGCCATCCGCAACAGGCCCGCCAACACCATGCTGCTCGGGGCGACCGCTCTGCTTCTGCTGCTGCTCATCGTGCAGCTGGTGCTCTCGATCGCCACATTCGGGTCGAGAGACGGCATCGATCCGCTCCTGTACTTCGGCTATGTCATCACCGCGATCCTCGTCATCGGCCTGGCCGGTTTCTGGGCATTCGCGGAGCTGAGCCGATGGGGACCGGCAGTGCTGGCAGCGGCAGGACTGACGGTGATCGTCATGATCGAGAGATTGGACCAGATTTGGCAGTGAAGAAGCGAAACGACGATGGCGGTGCCCGCTCAGCGGCCGCCTCGGCGAAGAAGGACCGGGCAACGAAGAAGAACCGGTCACCGTTCTCGGCGATGCACACCGGGCCGGGCCGGGCGTTGACCGCCGTCTACGGGGTCTTCGCGCTCTCGGCGACCGCACGGGCCGGCTACCAGGTCATCCGCGAGTTCGACGTTGCCCCGGTCGCGTATTCGCTGTCCGTGATCGCCGCGATCATCTACATCGTGGCGACGATCTGCCTGGTCATCGGCAACCGAACCTCGCACCGGATCGCGATCGCCTCGTGTCTCGTCGAGTTCGCCGGCGTCATCGTCGTCGGCATCCTCAGCTTCACTCATCCGGAGGACTTCGCGAACCCCTCCGTGTGGTCGTCCTTCGGCAGCGGCTACGGGTTCATCCCGCTCATCCTGCCCCTCATCGGACTGTGGTGGCTCTCCCTCGTGGGACGCAGAATCCGCAGCGCCTGAGGCCGTCGCACCGC
>NZ_JAKDJU010000121.1 GCF_030453725.1 Brevibacterium picturae | reverse complement strand
TCGGCTCGTCGAGGAAGAGCACCTTCGGGCTCATCACGAGGCTTGCCGCCAGGTCGATGCGCCGACGCATCCCTCCGGAGTAGGACTTGACCGGCTTGTGCGCCGCCTCGCGCAGCTCAAAGGCCTCCAGCAGACCCGAGGCACGTTCGCGTGCCTCACCTCCGGTGAACCCGTACATGCGAGCCAGCAGTCTGATGTTCTCGGACCCGGTGAGGTCCTCGTCCACCGAGGCGAACTGTCCGGTCAGCCCGACGTTGAATCTGACATCATCGGCGTCGGCGACGATGTCATAACCGAGCACCCGCGCGGTGCCGGCGTCCGGTCTCAGCAGCGTTGCCAGCATCCGCACCACTGTGGTCTTGCCCGCACCGTTGGGCCCGAGGACACCGTAGACCGAGCCCGCGGGCACGCGCAGATCCACACCGTCGACGGCCCTGACGTCTTTGAAGTGCTTGACGAGACCGGTGGCCTCGACGGCCAACTCCGCGCTCACGGCCGTCTCCGGGGTCATGGCTACCTCCCGCTCGAGTGTTCGACAGCAGACGGACGCCACATCGGTGTCGGTGAGACACTCAGTGGCCCAGCTCACATTCTACCTGTGCCGCAGAACCCCGACCAAGCACATCGTGCGCCCCGACCTCGGCCCCACTCACACCGACCGGCCCACGAGTCCCCGCGCACACGGCCGGCGCGCGAACCCCCGCGGACTGAGCGGATTCGGGAACTCATCACCATAGACCCCTAGTACATTAGTGGACTAATGGACTATGATGGCACCATGTTCAGCAGCGACGGTCCGATCTTCCAGCGGTTGGCGGCTCAGATCGCTGACGACATCGCCGCAGGCGTCTACCCGGAAGAGGCAGCAGTGCCATCAGCCACCGACCTCGCGCTCTTCCTGCAGGTGAATCCGGCGACGGCGAGCAAAGGCGTGAACCTCCTCGTCGATCTCGGAGTCCTCTACAAGAAGCGCGGACTCGGGATGTTCGTCGCCGCCGGTGCTCGACAGCTGCTTCGCGAACGTCGCCGCGAAGACTTCCGCACCCGGTATCTGCAACCGCTGCTGGCCGAGGCGCACATGCTCGACATCGATTCCCACGAGCTGCATCGGATGATCGACCAAGAGCTCACCGCGCAGCCACAGAAGGATCGGTCGCCGACGGACCGGCCACCGACAGAACAGTCACAGACGGAGGATCCGCCATGACCACTGCCATCGAATTTCAGGACATGAATCGCACATTCGGGCGCACGGCCGCACTCGACTCGGTCGACCTGTCCATCCCGGAGGACTCCATCTGCGGGCTCCTCGGCCGCAACGGCTCGGGCAAGACCACTCTGATGTCGATCATCGCCGGCCAGGACCACCCCAGCACCGGCACTGTCACGGTCTTCGGCCAGCGCCCCTTCGAAAACGAGACGACGCTGTCGAAGATCATGTTCGTCCGTGACAATCAGGCCTACCCGGACGGCTACCGGCTCCGTCATGTGCTGCGCATCGCCGGCGACTTCGCTCCGAACTGGAATCCTCAGATCGCGGCCGAGCTGGTCGACAGGCTGCGCATCCCGGAGAGGACGCCGATCAGGAAGTTCTCGCGCGGGCAGTTCTCCTCCGTCGCAATCGTCCTGGGGCTCGCATCCCGGGCACCCGTCACGCTGCTCGACGAGCCCTACCTCGGTCTCGACGTCACCGCACGCTCCGTGTTCCATGAGGTGCTGCTCCGCGACTACACCCACCACCCCCGAACCATCGTCCTCTCGACCCACCTCATCGAGGAATCGGAGGGGCTCTTCGATCGGGTCGTCATCGTCGATCGCGGACGCGTGAGAGTCGACCGGGAACGCGATGGCATCGCGGACCTCGCATTCACCATGAGCGGACCCGTCGATGTCGTCGATCGATTCTCGACCGAGCGCACGATCCTGCACACCCACAGCGTCTCCGGGCTCAAGTCCGTGACCGTCGAAGGCGCCAGTGACGAGGGCACGGCTGCCGCGGCCGAGGCAGCCGGCGTCCGCATCGCACCCGTGACCCTGCCCCAACTCGTCGCCGCCTACGGTGCCGAGCGCTGATCCGCAGCAGACCAGCCGACATCGATCACGAAGGGACGATGATCATGAATGCGATCACCTCGACCGTCAAGCTCCACCTGAATCAGCGATTCAACACCTTCATCACACCACTGCTCATCGCCGGGACCGTCGCCCTCATCTCGGTCGGCATCTCACTCGTGTTCTGGCGTGCCGGCAGTCTTCCCGGAACGCCGGGATGGATCCAGGGATCGCAGGCCAATCCCGGCATCGTGTATGCGCTCGTCGGGTTCCTCGTGTACTTCGGAGTCGCTTCCGTGGCCACGACGTTCCCGTTCGCCCTGACGTTGGGCACGACCAGGCGAGCCTTCGTCACCGGCACCCTCGCCTGGTATGCCCTGACGGCGGCCTATATCGCGGTGATCTTCGCCGTGCTCAATGCCCTCGAGCAGGTCACCGACCACTGGTTCGTCGGCTTCTACATCTTCGATGTCCACGTGCTCGGGGCCGGCGACACGACCCGGCTGCTCCTCACCGTCTTCCTCGGCGTCCTCACCGCACTCACGATCGGCGGGGTCTTCGGCGCCTCTTGGGTGCGGTTCGGCGCGCGGGGCCCGCAGTTCATCGCCGTCGGACTCCTGCTCGTCGTCGGCATCGCACTGCTCGTCGTCATCGCCGATCTCGCTGAGCTCATCGCGGCCTTCGAACTCTGGTGGCTCGTCGTCGCCGCCGGTGCCGTGATCGTCGCCTCCGCTGTCGGCAGCTGGCTGCTGCTGCGACCCGCAATCGTCCGATGAGCTCCCGGCCCGCCCTCAGAATCTCCCCGGGCAGACCCCGTCGACGACCGACGCCCTGCCGACTGATCAGCCCTGGGTATGATGCGCGTCGGTTCGCCTTCGCACTAGCATGAGCCCCATGAACGACCGACTCTCCGCCGCCCGCGGCCAGCAGGCCGCACCCCCGTCGGACCCTGACAGTCGTCTCCACCGCGCACGCAGGCTGCTCGCCGCGCACCCCTGGGTGGCCGATGCGCTGATCTGGGTGCTCCCGCTGGCCTACATCGCCGTCACGACGATTCTGGCAGGTGCCGAGACGCCCACGTTCACGGCACTGCCGACCTTCTTCCAAGTCGCCATCGTCCTGCTCCAGACGCTCCCATTGGCCCTGCGGCGCACAGCACCGCTGTTCAGTTCGATGCTCATCGCCCTCGCCTGTCTGCTCAGCATACTCACGATGCTCGGTCCCACGATCGGCATCATCGCCGTGCCGTTGACGATCTACTCGACGACCGCCTGGGGCACGCGCCGCCACGGCCAGATCGTGCTCGGTCTCGGACTGGTGGGGGCGTGCCTGCTCGGCCTGTGGTTCTACCTCGTCTCTCTGCAGTCGACGGTCGGACCGGATGCGCGGCCTGTGGACTTCGGTGAGTATTTGGTCATGTTCACCGTCGTCGCCCTCTGCGCTTCGATCGTGCTCACCGCCTGGCTGCTCGGCGGAGTCGGCTACCGACGGCGCCGTGAGATCGAAGGGATCCGGGAACGCAACCGCCTACTCGAACATGAACGCGAATCCGAGACGCGTCTGGCCACCGATGCCGAACGGATGCGCATCGCTCGGGAGATGCACGACGTCATCGCCCACTCTCTCTCCGTCGTCATCGCTCAGGCCGACGGCGGACGCTACGCGGCGTCAGCGAACCCGCAGGCGGCGGTCGGGGCGCTCGAGACGATCTCCCGCACGGGCAGGGAAGCACTCGAGCAGACCCGATCGCTGCTGGGCTTCCTCCGCGCCGACGACGAGGACAACCGCCGTGCCGCGCCGCTGCCCGGCGTCGCCGACATCAGACGCCTCATCAACGACATCCGTTCCGCCGGTCTGCCCGTGTCCATCGGCGGCATCGACGAGGTCGACGACACCTCGCTGCCCGACGGTGCCGGCCTGGCGGTGTACCGCATCGTCCAAGAGGCGTTGACCAATGTGCTCAAACACGCCGGCAGCATCGCTCGTGCCCATGTGTCGCTGCACCTCGAAACGCGGGAATTCGTCGCCAGGATCAGCGATGACGGAGCCGGGCAGACCCCCGACGCCGAAACCTCTGACTCCGCGCAGCTGCGCTCCCGCGGCAACGGCATCACCGGAATGAAGGAGCGGGCCGCTCTCTACGGCGGCACCCTCACTGCGCGGCCCATCCGCTCCACGGGACTGCCCGATGCGAATCGGCCGCGTGCCGGACGTGACGCCGGCCTGTCCTCGGAAAGCGTCACCGGAAGCACGTTCGGCACTGCCACCGGCTTCGTCGTCGAGGCTCGCTTCCCCCTGCGTGAGGGCTCCCAGGCGGACGATTCGAACCACACAACAACGGGGACGAACGACATCACAGCCGATAGCCGTGCCCCGACAGCCGACACCGCAGACACCGACTCACAGACAGCCCGATGACCCCGCCCGAGACCCAGACGCAGACGAATCCGGGCGCCGCTCTGCGGATCGTGCTCATCGACGACCAGGCCCTCGTGCGCACGGGATTCGCCATGGTCATCGACTCCCAACCCGACATGAGCGTCGCCGGACAGGCCGCCGACGGCGACGACGGAGTGACCACAGTTCGAACCGTGGAACCCGACGTCGTGCTCATGGATGTGCGCATGCCGCGCGTGGACGGCATCGCCGCCACCGAGCAGATCCTCGCCCTGGCCGATGCCGGGCAGATCCGAACTCCCAAGATCGTCGTGCTGACGACATTCGATGAGGACGAATACGCCTTGCGGGCCCTCCGCCGCGGCGCTTCCGGGTTCCTCCTCAAGGACACCATGCCTGAGATCCTCCTCGAATCGATCCGCACCGTCATCGACGGCGGAGCGGTCATCGCTCCGAGCACGACCCGCAGACTGCTCGACAGACAGCTGCTCGCCCACCTCGGCGATGGCGATCTTTGCGACCGGGCCACACAGTCGGCACCACAGCCGGCAGAGAGCCCGTCCGCGGCCGGTCTGCTCGACGAGGCCGCAGCACAGCGCCTGGAGTCACTGACGCCGCGGGAGCGCGAGGTTCTCACCCTCATCGCCTCCGGGCTGAGCAACACCGAGATCGGCGATGAGCTCTGTCTGGCCAAACCGACCGTGAAGACCCATGTCGGACGCATCCTCATGAAACTCGAGGCCCGCGACCGGGTCCAGGCCGTCATCCTCGCCTACGAAGCCGGCCTCGTCCATGCACACGGCTGACTCCCTGCGCCGATGTCATCCCCTGGTATGACCTGCCCGTCCCGCGGTCGGTCCGCGGCAGGGCAAAGACCATCCTCCGGTCCGATGTGCCAGGTCTCGACAGCGACGAAGCTGGAGGCATGAACTCATCACCGACTCCGGCAGAGCCCACCATCCCGCCGACCGCCGATTCCGGCGATCATCGCGATCCGCCGCACCGGCACCCCTCACCGAGGCCGGCCATCCGAGCGATCGACCTGCGCAAGAGCTATGGCGCAGGCGACGCGCAGGTGCTGCCTCTGGACGGCCTCAGCCTCGACATCGAGGCCGGACGCTTCACCGCGATCATGGGCCCCTCGGGATCGGGGAAGTCGACACTGCTCAACATGCTCGCCGGACTCGACACCCCCGATTCCGGGGAGGTCGTCATCGGCGACACCGCGATCTCCGGCCTCAGCGACCGCAAGCTCACGGCTCTGCGCCGCGACCGGATCGGATTCGTCTTCCAGGCCTTCAACCTCGTTCCGGCGATGAACGCCGAGGAGAACATCCTGCTGCCCTCGCATCTGTCGGGCCGGCGGACCGACAAGCGCTTCTTCCGCCGCATCGTCGATCTCCTCGGCCTCAGCGATCGACTGCGCCACCGCCCTCATGAACTCTCCGGCGGCCAGCAGCAGCGCGTGGCAGTCGCCCGAGCCCTCGTCGCCCAACCCGACGTCATCGTCGCCGACGAACCCACCGGCAACCTCGACTCGACGTCAGGGGCCGAAGTCCTGGGGATCCTGCGCTCCTCGGTCGATGAGCTGGGCCAGACCGTCGTCATGGTCACCCACGATCCGGTGGCCGCTTCACGCGCCGATCGGGTGGTGCTGCTGGCCGACGGACGCCTCGCCGGCGAACTCTCCGACCCCGAACCGGAGACCGTGGCCTCGGCCCTCATGCAGGTCGCCTCCGCCGACGGTGGAGGTGCTCGATGATCCGCCTCGCCGTCTCCAATCTCCGCAGCGCTTCCGGCAGACTCATCGCCGCCGGCATCGCCATCGCCGTATCGGTGGCCTTCATCGTCGCCGCGCTCCTGTTCTCACAGGCCTTCGGCGACACGCTGCGCAACCAGGTCCGCGCCCAGTGGTCGGGTGCCGATGTCGCCATCACCGCGGACGCGGCGGATGACCCCACAGCACCCGCGGAGGGCTCTGCGCTGAGCGAATCCCTCCGCGAGGCCGTCGCCGATGTCGACGGTGCCGAGTCCGCCCAGCTCACCGAATCCGGCTACGTCTCGGTCACCTCGGCGTCCTCCACCGTGACCGCGAACGTGACGAACGTTCCGCAGGGTGGGCAGTTACAGCCGGAGGAGGGATCGGCCCCGAGCGGGGCGGGCGAGATCATGCTCCGCGCTGCCGATGCCGAAACGCTCGGGGTCGATGTCGGGGAGTCGCTGACCCTGTCGACCTTCGACGCATCCGGAAGCGGCGATGGCGAAGGCCCCTCCTTCACCGTCTCCGGCATCATTCCCGGCTCCTCGAGCACCGGGCTCGCCCTCTACCTCACCGAAGCCGGGCTGCAGAAGGCGCCGACAGAGCTCATGCCCGAGGCCGTGCGCATCGTCGCCGCCGACGGCACCGAGCGCGCCGATCTCGCCGCGACGGTCACGTCGTCACTCGAGTCTGCCGGACTCGACGAGGGCGTGTCGGTCCAGACCGTAGACCAAGTCGTCGCGGATCAGGTCGACGAACTCTCCGGAGCCTCGGACTTCCTCTCGACTGTCGGCATCGCCTTCGGGCTCCTCTCGGCCGGAGTCGCAGCTCTGGTCATCTCGAACACGTTCCAGGTGCTCGTGGCCTCACGCATCCGTGTGCTTGCGCTCTTCCGCGCCGTCGGTGCCTCGCGGCAGCAGGTCCGTGGCGCTGCCCTCGTCGAGGGCCTCACCCTCGGCGTCGTCGGTTCGGCCGTCGGCGTCGGCCTCGGATTCCTCATCGGCTGGGGTCTCACGGCCGCAGCACGAGCGTTCTGGATCCCCGAGTTCGCTCATGTCTCCTTCTCTTGGACGGCGTTGCTTCTCGGCCCGGCCGTCGGCATCGCCGTGACTGTGGCCGCCGGTCTCATCCCCGCTGTCCGTGCCTCGCGGGTCTCCCCCATCGAAGCGCTGCGGCCGGTCGACGTTCCCGCCGCCAACCGCCGCGTTCCCTGGGCCCGGGCGGTCCTGGGTCTGGTGCTCGCCTGCATCGGCGTCACACTGAGTCTCTACGGAGCCCTCGAGCAGTCGGTCGTCTTCGGCATTCTCGGCTGCTTCGCCCTCTTCGTCGCGATGCTCGTGTCAGCACGGGTGTTCGTGCCGCCGTTCGTCGGGTGGCTCGCCCGCCTCATCGGGGCGGTGACCGGGCGGTCCCCGGCGGTGCTGTTGGCCGGGCGCTCAGCGAGTTCCGCAGGTTCACGCACGGCGTCGACGACGGGCGCCCTGCTCATCGGCATCACTCTGGTGACCGCTGTCGTCGTCGGCTCGGCCAGTCTGCAGCGTACCCTCGAGCTCGCCACCGCCGGTGACACCCCGGTCGACCTCGTCGTCGCAGAATCGGGCGGCGACGTGGAGTCCGTCCTCGACGGCTCCGACATCGCCGAAGACCGGACCACGGTCCCTGCCCCTGCCGCCTCGGTAAGTGTCGACGGCTTCTCCGGCTCGGGAGAGCTGGCGGTCACGAGCGCCGACGAAGCCGCGGACACTCCGGTGGTCCGCAGCGAGGGCTTCGATGTCGACGAGGGCACAGTCCTTCTCGCACCGTCGGCTCTGGGCATCGATGCCGCCGCGGAGGACATCGACGGCAAGAGTGCAACCGTGAGCATCGGGGGCGAGAACATCGTTCTCACCGTCGTCGGTTCCCGCAGCGTGCCGACGGGCACTGCCCTCGTCAGCGGCGCGGATTCCGCCGCGATCGCCGAGGCGGCCGGCAGCTCGGCAGAGAAGCAGACCTGGGTGCGAATCGCCGATGACGCTTCGACGTCCCAGATCGAGGCGCTGACGTCCGAACTCGACGCCGTCGGGACCTCGAGCGATGCTGGTGCCGCACTGACCCGGGCCCAATATGCCTCGGTCTTCCAAGTCGCGCTCACGGTGGTCCTCGGTCTGTTGGCCGCGGCAGTCGTCATCGCCGTCATCGGGGTGAGCAACACGCTCACGCTCTCGGTCATCGACCGTCGTCGGGAGGGTGCACTGCTGCGTGCCCTCGGCTTCACGCGGCGGGCGATGTCGCGGATGATCACGACCGAATCCCTGCTCATGGCCGTCATCGCGCTCGTCTTCGGGACCGTGCTGGGCACGTTCTTCGGCTGGGTGGGCACCTCCTCGCTCACGGCAGGCACGACCGATCCGGTGCTCTCCGTTCCCCCGATCCAGCTGGGCCTCATCGCCCTGGCAACGATCATCGCGGCGGTGCTCGCCTCGGCGATCCCCGCCCGCTCGATGTCCCGGATCGCTCCGGCGAAGGGAATGAGCATGGAGTGAGCCGGCCCGGGGTCGGGCCGCCTGAGGTCGGCCCGGGGTCGGCCAAGGATGTTCCCGGGCGGGGGCGGATGTTCAGCTCCCTGACATAAACTCAGAATACGGTGTAGTTGCACTTTCAATCAATTATGGAGATCGCTGTGTACGCCACGACTGGATTCCCGACCATCGCCCGCGACATCATCACCGTCCTCGCCCGGATCGCCCTCGGCGTCATCTTCATCGCCCATGGCTGGCAGAAGTTCAATGAGTGGACTGTTTCGGGAACCACCCAGTCCTTCGCCCAGATGGGTGTGCCGCTGCCGGACATCGCGGCACCGTTCGCCACCTTCGTCGAGCTCATCGGCGGTGCGCTGCTCATCCTCGGCGCCCTGACCCCGCTCGTCGGGATCCTGCTGGCTGCCAACCTCATCGGCGCACTGGTCATCGTGCACCTGGTGCCCG
>NZ_JAKDJU010000120.1 GCF_030453725.1 Brevibacterium picturae | reverse complement strand
GAGCCGCCTGGGAGAATCGAACTCCCGACCTATTCATTACGAGTGAATCGCTCTACCGACTGAGCTAAGGCGGCAACCGACCTAACTTTAGCCAAAACCAGGACTCCTGGTCAAAAGGAGAATGACTGAGACTTCAGTACGTAACGCAACTCACATATGCTGGGCTTCTCCGCTCATTCATTTCGCACTTCAGGAGTAACATGAGCACCGCACAGATGGCCGTTCCAACGGCCGCAGAACTTCCCAGCATCGGCGCCGTGCTCGACAGCTGGCAGACCGACGACGGACCGCTCCATCTTCACACAGGCGACCTCGGCTGGTATTCGCTGAGAGACTCCGAAGCTACAGCTCAAGCAATGCGGATCTGGCGGTGCGACGACAAGGTCCTGGCAATCGGACTGCTGGACGGGGAAGACCTTCTGCGCCTGGCCGTGGACCCGGACTTCAGCCATGACGACTCTTTGGCACAACAGATCGAATCCGACATCGACCCGTCAGACAGCGCTGTCCCTCCCCTAGACAACGCCGTCTTCGGGAAAGGATCGGCAATCGTCGAGGCTCGAGGAGCAACCTGCCTCGTTGCTCGGTTGGCAGAACGCGGATGGGAGGCAGACGAGCCGTGGACGCCTCTGAATCGTGACCTGAATCTGCCAGTTGAGGAACCCGACCTCCGGGTGGAGGTTGCCGGGCCGGATAGCGCTGAGGCATGGACTGCCGTTCATTGGTCAGCATTCCGCGGTATGCCCTACACCGTGGACGACAAACAGCGATTCGTCCAACGGTGGCACACGATGATGTCTGGCCCTTTCTCCTCGTGGGCACAGAGTCTGCTGGGGTATGACGACTCAGACCAGCCGGTTGCAGTGACGACGGTGTGGTCCGCAGGTCCGAACCGGCCAGGGCTGCTCGAGCCGTTGGCTGTGCACCGTGACCACCAGGGTCACGGCTACGGGAAGGCCATGGCGATCGCTGCGGCAAGAGCCCTGCAACAGTTGGGATCTTCGTCAGCAGCGGTGGGCACGGAGAGTTCGAATGTGGCCGCTGTCGCCGCGTACTCATCCGCTGGCTTCGCTCCCCGCACCGAGGTGAGGGATCTTCGACGAAACAGGTGAAGCACCGTGCACTGACGTTTCAGGGACACCGCACCCGTTAACCTGGTGGAGACAGACATTCGAAGAGAGAAAAGGGTGACGCACGTGGTCGAGTTCGACTCGAAGGACTTCATGAGTGATTTCCAGACGCTCATCGAATGTGAGTCGTTCTCCCAGGACCCCGAATCACTGGCCCGCAGTGCTCAGCTGGTTTCGCGGATCGGCACTGGTCTTCTCGGGGCAGCTCCTCACCTCATCGAAACCGATTCTCACCCGCACGTGCTGTGGCGCTTCGGCACCAGACCTCGCAAGGTTGTGCTCATCGGTCACCATGACACCGTATGGCCGACAGGCACTCTCGCCGATTTTCCCTATTCGGTTGCGGACGGTGTCGTACGTGGACCAGGCGCTGACGACATGAAGGGCGGCCTGCTCATCGCTCTCTATGCCATGGCGCGACTACGCCAACAGCGCGGGAGTCTCGATGGCGTCAGCATCCTCATGACCGGCGACGAAGAGCTCGGCTCCCCCGGTTCACGTCAGATCATTGAGGACGAAGCCCGTGGAGCCAAGGCGGCACTGGTCTTCGAAAGCGGCGCACCCGACGGGGCAGTGAAGATCGCTCGCAAGGGCGTTGCCATCTATTCCCTCGAAGTCACCGGTCTCGCCGCCCATGCCGGGGTCGAACCGGAGAAGGGCATCAACGCCACAATCGAAGTGGCCAATCAGGTCGTCAAGATCGCTGAGCTGCATGATCCGTCCGTGGGCACATCGGTTGTACCGACCGTCATGCACAGCGGTTCGACGACGAACACTGTGCCGGCCAAGGCTGTTGTCGGCGTCGACTCCCGCGCTGCCTCGGTGGCGGAACAGGAGCGTATCGACGGCATTCTCAGCTCCCTCTCCCCTACTGTGGCCGGAGCCAAGGTCGATGTCAGAGGCGGAATCAACCGGGCCCCGCTGGAGGAGAAGATGGCACTGGGTCTCTACGCCCGAGCCCAACGGCTGAGCGCCCACTTGGGGCACCCGCCATTGCGGTCCGTTGCCGTCGGCGGTGGGTCGGACGGTAATTTCACAGCCGGTGTCGGAACTCCGACCATTGACGGACTCGGCACAGTGGGCGGCGGGTCGCACGCAAGGACAGAGCACGCCCTGCAGGTGTGGATTCCTCGCCGAGTCGAGCTCACCACCGCATTGGTCGGCGAGCTCCTCGACGAGGACTGAACCTCAGAGTGCCCCTGTGCGGTCCTCGAGCAGCCAGGGGTTCGACAGCAGCACGAACGCTGATTCGACGATGAGCACAGGCGACATGTTCGTCTGCAATCGTCGTCTCGCCTCGGTGATAGCGTCGATGCGCAGCAGAGTCGTGTCAGGTCCGTCCCTATTCGCCTGTTCGGAGATGAGGTCGCCTTCGCCAGCGTTGATCCACCCGTCGCGGATCCCCAACTGGTGCATGAGGATGTCCCGGTAGAGGCTCATGAGTTCGAGGAAGATCCGGTCGAGTTCGTCGTTGCGGGCGCGGACTGATCGGCGTTTCTGCTCTTCCTCAAGCTTCCTGATCTGGGATCTTGCCGAGGGTGGGATGGACTTCTCCGATTCGATGCCCAGAGTCGCCATCAGATCGGTTCGTTCCGTGGCATTGCGTTCCTCGACCCGAGACTTCGCGGTCTCCGCGGCTTCATCGACGATGCGTCCCGCCAAGCGGATAGTCGCCCCGACAGAGGTCAGCTTCCCTGGGATCGCGAGGATCTGTTTGCGCTCCTCACCGGCGGATTCATTGAGCGCCATGTACTTGGCCCGACCGATGTGGTTCTGCGCGACTGCGGCCGCCCACTTAGCCCTGTCCTCATCGATGTGATCACGTTCGATGAGGAGCTTGGCCACGGCATCCCGAGAGGGAATGCGCAGGCGGACGGGCCGGCACCGAGAACGGATCGTGGTGAGAACATCGATGGGGCTGGGCGCGCACAGCAGCCACACTGTGGCTGGAGGCGGTTCCTCGATGGCCTTGAGTAAGACGTTGGCCGTACGTTCGCTCATCCGATCTGCGTCTTCGATGATGACGACTCGCCACGGGGAATTGACCGGAGCAGACTGTGCTTTCGTCACCAGTTCTCGCACTTCGTCAATGGTGATCACCGATTTCTGAGTCGACATGATCGTCAGCGATTCGTGATGGCCTTTGAGTACGCGTGCGGTGACGTCATTGGGTTCTTCACCGCCTGAGATCAGTGCCGCGGCGAAGGCTCGAGCCGCATTGGAACGACCCGACCCCGGAGGGCCGGTGAACAGCCAGGCGTGGGTCATCGCGCCCGGCGAGTGCAGTGCATACTCGAGCTGGGTGATGACGTCGTCCTGGCCGACGAGCTCATTGAAGACGCTCACTCAGTGACCTTCCGGGTTGTTGAAGCGCTGGTGGTTGCGTTCGCGCTGCTTACGCAGGCGCTCACGTGCCTGACGTTCGATCTCCGCCTGGGCCTGCAGTCGCTCTCGACTCATCTGTCGGGCGGTGCGCACGGGCAGAACTGTTGTCGCGGCGTCTTCATCCCCCGCATCGGTCCCGCCTGCTGGCTGAGAATCGGTCCTCGGCGGTGTCCCGTCCTCGTTACCACGGTCGACCTGACTGACCACCCGGGTTTCTGCTTCCTCGGAATCGGGCCGTGCGATCTCATTCGTCGGCACAGCGTCCTCATCACCATCGTCATCGTCATCGTCATCGTCATCGTCATCGTCATCGGCCAAGGGTGCACTCGGTGTGATTCCGCGGGCTGGCAGCACAGTAGTGGCCGCATCCTCGTCGGATTCGGTTTCGGACTCGGGTTCGGCTTCGGCTGCAACTTCGGACTCGAACCGAGGTGCGACCTCGGACTCGGGTTCGGCTTCGAACTCGGGTTTGCTTGCGTGAGCCGGAAGCACCGTCGTGGCTGCTTCGTCATCACCCTGCACATCTGGGGCTCGCAGGTCAGCGCCGAGGTCGACTCTTTCCGTTTCGACCCCGTCATTGCGTTCTTCGGATTCGCGACGGTCAGCGGCCTGCGGGAAGAACCGTTCGTTCGAGGCCGGAACGAATCGGGCTCCGGGCTCGGGCGCGACCGCCTCGTCGGCGGTAGTCGATGCTCCGTCTTCCGATTCCTCGGCCGGGCCGCCGACGGCTGCCTGGGACGGATGGCTTCCGGCCACCTCGGCGCCGGTGGACTTACCGGTGGCAGCGCCTGCCTCGGATTCGGACACACTGCTTACCTTGCGCGGCAGGCGGGTCCGGATGGCGGTGAGGATTTCGGCAGTCAGTTCGTCTTCGGACACCGAGGCGTCGAGGACGACGTAGCGAGCGGGTTCCTTGTGTGCACGGGTCAGGTAGGTCTGACGCACTCGCTGGTGGAACTGCTGGTCTTCCTCGTCGAGGTAGTTGCTCTCACCGCGTTTGCCCATCCGGGCCGCGGCAGTCTCGGGGTCGATGTCGAGGACGATCGTCAGGTGCGGGACGAGTCCCTGAGTCGCCCACTTGCTCAGCGCCAGGATTGTCTTCGGATCGAAGTTGCGACCAGCGGCCTGGTAGGCGATCGTCGAATCGATGTACCTGTCGGTGATGACGATGCTGCCGGCGTCGAGGCTCGGATCCACCAATGAGGCCACATGGTGGGCACGGTCGGCGGCGAAGAGCAGAGCCTCGGTGCGGGAGCTCGGAGGTTCGGAGTCGAAGAGCACCGAACGGATCTGTCGTCCCAGTTCTGTCCCACCTGGTTCGCGGGTCGCTTCGACATTGTGGCCCTCATCGGCCAGCGTCTGTGAAATCCGTTTGATCTGTGTGCTCTTGCCCGAACCGTCCCCGCCCTCAATGGCGATGAAGAATCCGGCTCCCAGACGTTCCGCGGAGTTTCCGATGCCGTCGTTGGCACCGTTCTCAGCGGCGCTGGGCGGACGGAATCCGTGAACGATATCGACGGACAGTCCTTGGAGACCATGGGGGTCGAAGATGAAGAGACCGATGACTCCGGCGACCAGAGTTGCCAGTCCCATGATTCCGAACGCCACGTCGTTGGGTGCCAGCATCCATTCCATGGCCGAGCCGACCGGGATGGTGACGCCGAAGTCAACAGCATTGAGGATGAGCGCGACGACAGCACCACCGACGGCTCCGATCCGGCGAGAGAAGTCATAGGGCTGTGAGCGCACGCCGATTCCGACGAGGAAGGCGATGACGGCGGTGAGGACGAACTTGCCGGAAAGCTCGTTGATGGCGCCCGTGGCGATCAAGAGGATCCCCGATACGGTCAGGGCGAACGCGGACACGCGCGGCCTCGACATTCCGGGCGCGAAGGTGGGACCCATTTCGAAGCCGATGGCCCAACCCACGAGGCAGGACGCAATCATGAGGGCGAAGCCGGCTTGGCCGAAGCTGTGTTGGACGGCGGTCGGCTGCGCCAGAATGACTGTGGTTCCCAGCACCGCGAAGAGGGCGATGCACACCCACGGCATCGCGATATTCGCGGCCGGTCTGGCCACGCGGGCCTTGATCGAAGGGAATGCGCCCGTCGTCGCCGATTCCGCGTGGAGGGCTCGCTCGGGGGTGAGGAAGATGATGACGGCACCGACAGCCATGGCGATGCCCACCAGGAGGCTCGTCCAGCCCAGCGCTTGTGTGCCTGCGGCAGAGCCGCCGATGATCTGGAAAGAGAAGGAGACGAAGACGAGGAGTGCCGCGGGAATGCCGACCCGACGCCATGGCTTCTCGTTGGTGAAGGGGTTGATGCTCATCAGCAGGCCGACGACGGCACCCAGGAACAGAGCGGTAACCCAGGTCAGCCAGGCGCTCGGGGCAAGGCTGAGGACGATGAGCAGTCCGGCCTCAACGACAGCGGCGATGCTGAGGGCGAGTTTGCGGACGGCTGGCCCTTTGCTCGCCAAGATCTTCTGCGGGATGAAGAGTCCGGCTCCGGCGAGGACGAAGACGATGAGAAGAGACAGGCTTCCCAGCTGGTTGTCGAAGCCTCCCGCAGCCAGGCTGTCGGCCATCGCGGTGAAGGCTCGCCCGCCGATCGTGGCGAAGAAACCGCTGGTGCCCGCCACGACATAGCTGATCGCCACGAGTACGATCAATGCGCCCCAGGCTGCGGTCTCGGCAACCAACCGGCCAGGGGCTCCGGGAAGTCGATGTCCTGTAGTCGTCAACATACTCACAGACCTACAATATCTGCCGCGACTGACATATCTCTTGGAACAGACCGGATCTCTTCTCACCGATGTCTGATCCTCTACTCTTGATTGCGTGCACATAACGCGAACATCGATGTCAGCAGTAGCAACGACCGGCTTGGGTCCGATCGAGGAACTTGCCTTTGCCAGGGTCCTCCTCGACTCGGTCAAGCACGGCACCCGAGGAGCAACGCTGCGGATGTACAGGCCAGCACCGACGTTGGCCTTCGGGGCCAGAGATCGGTTCCTTCCCGGGTTCCCCGCAGCAATCGAAGCGGCGAAGGATCACGGTTTCACGCCAGCTCTGCGCAGCCTCGGCGGGCGAGCTGCCGCCTATCATCGGGGATCGCTGGTCATCGATCACATCGAACCCAGTGATGCGTTCATCAAAGACACCACGGCGAGGTTCTCCGCCTTTGGGCAGGACTACGTCGAGGTTCTGCGTGGCATCGGAGTCGACGCCCGCCTCGGCGAGATTCCTGGGGAGTACTGCCCCGGTGAGCACAGCGTGAATGTGGCCGGTCGGATCAAGGCGATCGGAACCGCACAGCGAGTGGTCTCGGGCGCGTGGCTGTTCTCCTCATCCGTGATCGTCGAGGATCCCGATCCCATCCGTTCCGTCCTCACCGACGTCGAGGCGGCCCTGGGCATCGAGTGGGATCCGGCCACTGGTGGGTCGATCAGAGAAGTCCACCCCGAGGTCACGATCGACACCGTCGCCGAGGCGTTCGCCTCCTACTATGCCCACGCCGATCCGCACACGCCCGGTGAGCCCACAGCCGCCGAACTCGCAGCGCTGCCCGACAAGATCGGCACCCACGTGCTGTGACGGCACCTACTCCATGACGACCCCTGCACTGCGACCCTGTACTGCGACACCGAAGCAATTGGAGACGATGACCCGATGAATGTGCGCGAGGCGACGAAGGACGATCTGCCCGACATCCTCCGGCTGGTCCAAGCCCTGGCCGTGTATGAGAAGGAGCCCGATGCGGTCGAGGCCACCGAAGACGATTTCGCTGCGGTGATGTTTCCCGCCGATGGGCATCCGAGCACCTATGGCCTCGTCGCCGAGGTGGACGGACAGATCATCGGCATCGCGATCTGGTTCCACTCGTTCTCCACCTGGACTGGGAAGAATGGGATCTGGCTCGAAGACTTATTCGTCGATCCCGATCACCGCGGAAATGGGGCGGGCAAGGCGCTGCTGGGTCACTTGGCCCAGATCTGCCAGGAACGGGGTCTGACTCGACTCGAGTGGTGCGTTCTCAAATGGAACGAGCCCTCAATCGGCTTCTACCGTTCGCTGGGTGCAAAGGCTCAGGACGAATGGGAGACCTTCCGTCTCGATGGTGAGGCGCTGCGCTCGTTCGCAGCAGAGTCGGCGGGACAGTAGACGGTAGGCAGTCCCGACTGTGTCTGAGCCTCACGCGTCGAGGTTGAGTTCGACCTCTTCGATCCGCTCGACTGGGCGGAATCCCAGTCTCTGGTTGATCGCAAGCATGTGCTCGTTCTCTTCTGCGTTGTAGGTGATGATCGCTCGGGCCTCCAGGCCCGACTGTGAGAACTCGTGCGCGGCGGCAGCTTTGACTGCTGCCCCGAGCCGATGACCCCGATACTGGTCGCGGACAAGGGTCCCCCACTGGTAGACCATGGCTTCGACCGACGAATGGACCAGCTGCGTGTAGGCTGCGATGTCTCCGGAAGAGTCGAGAGCGATCGCTGCGAAGCTTGTCCGCCCCTGCATTGCGAAGATGGCCTCCTGTTCGCGGATGTCTGCCGCCGAGGTGGCTTCGGGTTCAACGTCGCGCACTCCCGTGGGCGCCTCAGTTTCGATGAGACCCTCCATAAGAGCCCATTGCTCGACGAACTCCTCCGGCACATCTCCGGACCAGGAGTGGAACTCGAAACCCTCGTGGAATGGTCGTGCTTCCCTGGCGATCGTGCGAACGAGGGCGGAGTCCACTGGCAGAGGACACTCACTGCGGAGGTCTCCGATGGCGAAGGTGAATCCATGGTGTTCGGCAAACGCGATCCCGGGCGCCGTGGTCTCGACATCTTCAGACCTGGAGTCTGCTTCGCTGGTCCTGAACGGTCGGAATACTTCCGAAGAGATCACCCGACGATCCAACTCCTTGGTGCGTGAACGAACGAATTCGAGCATCGCGGAGCCGACACCTCGGCGACGGGATCCGGGGTCGACGTAGAGTCCGGCGTCGACTCTGTGCCGGTTGTCGCTGAGCGGCATCGTCAGCGCGATTGCTCCGATCGCTGAATCGGCCTCCGTCGCACTGCGCACGAGGTAGAGCTCCGTCATCGACGAGGTTCGCTGCGTGCGCAGTTCGGCACTGAGCTCAGCTTCGGGCCACACCGGAGCGTCAGGTCCTCGATCGTGGGAACTCGCCGCAGCGAACACCTCGTGCCACGCATGGAACGCATCGTCGTCAGCAGGGTCGTTGAGGCGGATCGAGATCGCTGGTGCAGGTGCCATTGGGTCGGACTCCGTTGTCTGAGATCGGCTGGGTAGATTCGAGGTACCGCTTCAGTGGACGGTGTATGTGCGTCTTAGGCGGACGATTTGAGCTGAATTCACGCTCTGGCACCAGCCTAAAACGTCCACCCAGCGTGACCCGTGCCGGTAGAAGACTGAACATTGCGAGTCGAAGAAGAAAAGGGCCGATCCTCCGTAGAGGAATCGACCCAGAACTTCCGGAGCTCAGAGCACCGAAACTAACTATAGCACCGGCCTCAGGGAGTCTTCGGCTTCGCAGTCGTGGACTTCTTGGCCGCGGTTGTCGACTTAGCAGTCGTCTTCTTCGCCGTCGTCGACTTCGCAGCAGTCGACTTGGCAGCGGTCTTAGCCGGAGCCTTCGCCGTGGTCTTCTTCGCTGTGCTTGTCTTGGCTGCGGTCGACTTCTTCGCAGGAGCCTTCTTAGCCGCAGTCTTCTTAGCCGCAGTCTTCTTAGCCGGCGCCTTCTTCTT
>NZ_JAKDJU010000119.1 GCF_030453725.1 Brevibacterium picturae | reverse complement strand
GTTGAGACCGGCGCTGCGATCAGCGGTTGTCGATGTCCGTGTAGTCGCGGGAGTATGCACCCGTGTAGATCTGGCGCGGGCGGCCGATCTTGGTCTCCGGGTCGTTGATCATCTCGCGCCACTGAGCGATCCAGCCCGGCAGTCGACCGACGGCGAAGAGGACCGTGAACATGTTCGTCGGGAACCCGAGCGCCTTGTAGATCAGGCCGGTGTAGAAGTCCACGTTCGGATAGAGCTTGCGTTCGACGAAGTAGTCGTCGGCCAGAGCGATCTCTTCGAGCTTCTGGGCCACATCGAGCAGCGGGTCCCCGCCGGAACGGGCCAGGACCTCGTCGGCGGTCTTCTTGATGATCTTCGCGCGAGGATCGTAGTTCTTGTACACGCGGTGACCGAAGCCCATGAGACGAACGCCGTCTTCCTTGTTCTTCACCCGCTCCATGAACTTCTCAGGACCATCGTCGGACGCCGAGATCTCCTGCAGCATCTCAAGCACAGCGGAGTTCGCCCCGCCGTGCAGCGGCCCGGCCAGAGCGTTGACGCCGGCCGAGATCGACTGGAACAGGTTCGCCTGCGACGACCCGACGAGACGAACCGTCGAGGTCGAGCAGTTCTGCTCGTGGTCGGCGTGGAGGATGAAGAGCTGGTCCATGGCCTTGACGGCCAAGGGGTCGGGCTCGTACTCCTCGGCCGGGACGCCGAAGTTCACCCGCAGGAAGTTCTCCACCAGGCTCAGCGAGTTGTCCGGGTGGATGACGGGCAGTCCCATGTTCTTCCGGTGGGCCAGAGCAGCGATCGTCGGCATCTTCGCGAGCAGACGGAATGTCGAGGTGTCGACCTGACCTTCGTCAAAGACATCGAGGTCATCTTGGTAGAAAGTCGACAAAGCCGCGACCGCAGCTGCCACCATGGGCATCGGATGCGCATCGTAGGGGAAGGCCCGGAAGAAGCGCCGCAGGTCTTCGTGAACGATGGTGTGTCCGCGCAGTCGACCGTCGAATGCGTCGAACTGCTCCTGAGTCGGAAGTTCACCATGGATGAGGAGGTAACTGACTTCGACGAAGTTGGAATGCTCGGCCAGCTGCTCAATGGGATAGCCGCGATACTGCAGGACACCTGCGTCACCGTCGATGTAGGTGATGGCCGACGAGCTTGAGGCCGTGTTGGCGAACCCTGGGTCGTAGGTCACGGCCCCGGTGTCATTCAACAGGGAGCCGATGCGATATCCGTTGTTGCCCGCGGACGAAGCCACCTCGGGCAGCGTCAGCTTCGTGTCCCCGACCTGCAGACTCGCATCCGATGGCATATGTTCTCCTCAGCCTTGTCCCACCTCAAGGATTTCCTGAGGTATCTTGCACAATTCCCTCAAAGACTACCGACAACAACAAGAATCAGAAAATCACAGCTGCGCTGCAGAACGGCTCAGCCAACCGCCTTGTGCAACCGCTGCGCTGCCGCCCCGATACGCTCGTCGGATGCTGTCAGAGCGATGCGCACATGGTCGGTGGCGGCCTCACCATAGAATTCGCCGGGACCGGCGATGATGCCGATTTCCGCCAGTTCCGACAGCGATTCCCAGCAGTTGACGTCGGCGCTCGACCACAGGTAGAGCCCCGCGTTCGAATGGTCGATGCGGAATCCGTAGGCTTCGAGCCCGCTGCGCAGCAGTTCCCGACGTGCCCGGTACCGCTCCTTCTGCTCGAAAACGTGAGCAGTGTCTCGCAGGCCGGCGATCATCGCGGCCTGGACTGGGAACGGCACGATCATTCCGGCATGTTTGCGCGATCTCGTGAGATCTGAGATGAGCTCCCGGTCGCCGGCGACGAACGCCGCACGGTACCCGGCGAGGTTCGACTGCTTCGACATCGAATACACGCTGAGCACGCCGTGGTGGTCCTCACCTGTGGCGTTGAGGATGCTCGGAGCAGGAGACTCGGATTCCCAGTTGAGCAGGCCATAGCATTCGTCGGAGGCGAGCACGACTCCGGCGTTGCGGGCACGACGGACAACCTCGGCGAGGGTCTCGGTGTCGAGGACCTCACCGGTGGGGTTGCCCGGCGTGTTGATCCACAGCAGACCGATCCCCTCCAGCGAGGCTCCTGCGGCGACATCGGCCGCATCGATGCGGCGGCAGTCGACGCCGGCGATGGTCGCGCCCATTTCGTAGGTCGGGTAGGCCGCCGACGGGCAGGCCACGGCGAGACCGGCCCGGCCCAGACCCAGCAGGGTGGGCAGCCACGCGACCATTTCCTTCGAGCCGATGGTGGGCAGCACCTCGGCGACGGGATCGAGCGTGACGCCGTGCCAGTTCTGATACCACCAGGCGATGGACTCCCGCAGCTCATCGGTGCCTGCCGTCGTCGGGTAGCCGTGGGCGTCTCCGGCGGCTGCCAATGCGGCCTGGATCACCGGCGGAGTGGGGTCGACCGGCGTCCCGATGGACAGATCGCAGGCACCGTCAGGGTGCCCGGCGGCACGGTTGCGAAACTCGGTGAGTCGGTCCCATGGGTAGTCGGGGAGGTTGAGGCCGAAGCGGTCAGACATGGCTCAGTCGTGCTGCTGCAGGGGCAGGGCCTTGATGATCGGGTGGTCCAGCCCGGTATTGCCCAGCTTCGCCGCGCCGCCGGGTGAGCCGATCTCGTCGAAGAACTCGACGTTGGCCTTGTAGTACTCTTCCCACTCCTCTGGAGTGTCATCTTCGTAGAAGATCGCCTCCACCGGGCAGACGGGTTCGCAGGCACCGCAGTCGACGCATTCGTCCGGGTGGATGTAGAGGCTGCGCTCACCCTCATAGATGCAGTCGACCGGGCATTCGTCGATGCAGGCCTTGTCCTTCAGATCGACGCAGGGCTCGGCAATGATGTACGTCACGAGTACGACTCCTCTTAAGACTCAACGAGATTGCACGTATGTATCCTAAGACTACGCCCTCTGACCTCGCTGGTCCCATCCGGTCACCGGTTTCACATAGGTGTCCTCCGTCACGCCTGCAGCAGCTGCGATGAGCCCTGGATTAGGGTGGAGGCGAAAGCACCAGACACGTTTCGGCGGAAGGCGACAAGTGGACGATCTGCAGCCCGGCAAAAGAGTGGTCGTGCGGTATTCGCTCGAACCCGGTGATACCCATTCGACCTCGGATGCTCTCGGCGTCGTCAACAGCGCAGACGATTCATTCGTCGAGATCGCCACGAAGCGCGGGCCGATCCGCATTGCCCGCGCCCAGGTCATGCTCGTCCACGAAGTTCCGCCGGCACCCACGAAGTCGGGTCGCACCCACGAGATCGTCTCCGCCGTCGACCTGCGCAGGATCTCGGCCGCGGCGTGGCTGCCCACCGACATCTCCTGGCTGCACGTGGAGAATCTGCGCAATGAGAGTGCCGATGATGCCGGTGCCAATGACATCGGGCTGCTGCAGAAGGGCTGGCTGCTGCGCAGTTCCGAATCGGTGACCAGGCGCGCCAACAGCTGCCTTCCGGTCACGGACACCGGTATGGACTGGGAGCAGAGCCTCGATGCTGTCGAGGCCTGGTACTCAGCACGCCAGAAGCCAAGCTGCATCCAGATCTATTCGAGCGAGGATTCCAACTCGCTTGCCCCGGCCTGCGAAGGTCTGGCACCACTGCTCTCGGCTCGTGGCTACGTTCCCTCCGAGCCGGTTTTTCTGCTGGCAGGGGCCACCGCCGAGGCGGCAGCTGGGGCCGCGCATCCCGGTGACGCGGCCGCACCTGGGCTGTCGATCGACGTCAGCGAGGAACCGAGTCGCCTGCACTATGAGGCGTGGGCCAGTGAGCGCGACCCGGGTTCGGAGGAGGCCTTCCGTGGGCTCATCGAGGCCTCCGATCCCTGTCAGTTCATCACGGCCTATGCCGAACATCCGGACGGGACCCGGTCCATGGTGGCCAGCTGCCGGATCGTCGAACGCAGCAAATGGGGCGTGCTGACCAATCTCGTCACCCATCCGGATCTGCGCCGGCGCGGTGCCGGCCGGTCCGTCGTCCGGGCCGCAGCCGCGCTCCTGTCTCAGCGCGGAGTCCGCTCCTACCTCGTCGACATCGATGCCGGCAATGAGGCCTCGTTGAACCTCTTCACATCACTCGGTGCCACGGTTCGACACCGGTCCTGGTACGCGACCCGAGGCTGAATCCGGCGCGAAAGCGTCAGTCCTCGCATTCGACCTTGTTGACGGGGCGATAGACGGTGACGAATGAGTCCTTCGAGGTCTTGCCCGAGGCGATGTCCTCCATCGTCCGGGTGATCTTGATCGACCACCCCTGTTTGGGCGACTGCGGCGTGCATTCGGGCCCCGATTCCGTCACGGAGCCGGGTGAACTGTAGTTGTACCGGTCGGAGGAGTCCGACTCGACCTTGAGCTTCTTGTCGCCGAACACCTTCGCATGCACCTCACCGTCGGAGACGGACATGTCGAGGACGACCGGTGACTTCGATGTGTTCGTGAACTTCATGTCGATGGACGACCAGTCGAGCGTGGCTTCCCGACCCTCCGGATAGCGGGAGATGTAGCGCGAATGGGCTTGGTGTTCGTCGAGCTCGAATCCGGCGAAGAAGGCGGCGTTGAACAGGGTCGTCGACACTTGGGACACTCCCCCGCCGTAGTCCTCGGCCATCTGCCCGTTGGAGATGACTCCGGCGGGCTTGTACCCGCTGGCCGCTGTCCGCTGTCCCAGGGTTTCATTGAGGGAGAACTGTTCCCCCGGCTGAACGACGGTGCCGGAGACCTTCTTCGAGGCGACCTTGAGGTTGGTGTCCCGGGCCGGCTCCGAGGAATAGCCGGTGGAGAATTCGGACATCACATCGGAGACGTCTGCCTGTTTCGCGTCCTCGGTCGTGAAGTCCGGCTTCACCGAGGCCAGTGTGACCGTGGGTGTGTCGGTGTCGCCCTTGATGGCGTCGGTGACGGCCGTGGTCAGCTCGTCCTTCTCGATGCCGATACCCGTCTCGGACTCCACCACCTCGGGCTTGCCGTCCTTGATGGTGAAGCTCGCGTCCTCGGCGGGCTTTCCGACGTCTGTGTTCGCGGCCAGAACTCGCTTCTGCAGGTCCTCCTCATCGAAGGCGGGGACGAGTTTCGAGTCCTTCGGTTCGAATGTGAGGGTCTTGGCGATGATCGCCGGACTGATCGTCAGCTCGCCGCCGTCGACATCCGCATTCGCGTCCTTCGCGGGTTCGGCCTTCACGCTCAGATCCTTGCTCACCGCGTCCGCGGCGAATCCGTCGACGACCTCCTTCGCCTCGGCGGTGGTGATGTCCGGTTCGACCACGGTGGCCTTGACCGGGAGTGCGCCCTCGCTGCGCAGCCACGAGTCTTCGATGGCGGTGCGCACCTGCTCGGCGGACACATTCTGCCCTTGTGCGCCGTCCTTGAGCTTCGGCGTGGACTTCGCATAGCTGACCTCGGCGTCGACGGGGTCGACCTTGAGCGACTCCGTGACCTTGCCGGTCGCGTCCTCGAAGCTTGTGTCGTCGATGCTGATGACCGGGTCGATCTCGTCATCGCCGAAGAGACGATTCCACAGCACCGTCGGGTCGAGAGTGAAGCCGGTGGCCTGGCCGATGGTCTCAGGGATGTCGAAGCTGACCCCGGCCTCCTGAGGATCGAGTGACGCGGTCGGCTTTCCTGCCTTGAGCTCGATCTCCTCACCTGCCGGTGAACCCAATTCCTCGCGCAGAGTCGCCTCCGCGTCGGTGGTGGACTTGCCGCCGATGTCGACGCCGGCGACCGTCGTTCCAGGGGCGAGCACTCGACCGGTGAGGAATCCGATCACCAGGTAGATGGCGGCCAGAACGAGGACGATGAACACGGCGATCAGCCACGGTCTCCGCTTCGAAGTCTCCGTGGAGCCGGTCGGTCGTCCGCCGGGATTCGGTGAGGGTTGGGACAGGGTCTGCGTCGGCATAGTTCTCCCGATTCTAACGGGCTGCTTCAGGCCGCCGCACCTTGATGAACGCGAGGATCGCGGCGATGAGCATCGGACCGATCAGCCAGGCGGCTGAACGAAGGGTTCCGGTCACGATGATGTCCGAGCCAGGCAGCCACGTCGGCTGGCCGAGGACGTAGGAGATGATGACGATGACGAATGCGGCGACGAGCATCGGCGCGGAGCTCAGATACATGGTCTTGAGGTGCCAGAGACCGCAGGTCACCAGGAGCAGCGCCAGCCCCACCCCCCAGGGCAGGATGACAGCGGCTCCCCACAGGTCGAACACGCTCACGTTCATATGCTGCATCGCACCGAGGAACCCGATGAGCACGGCCAGCACCACGGCGTGGGCATAGGCGAAGACGCCGGGTTTCTTCGGTTCACGGCGACGCCTGCGCAGCGGTGCTGTGCCGGCGACACTCGGATCCTGGGATTCGCAGGCGTCGATGTCGAGGTCGGTGAGCACATGCGGAGCCGGACCCGAGCTCAGTCTCTGCTCGGAGATGGGTGCTCCGGCGCCGATGGAGTAGTACTCGTGGTCGACGATCTTCATGCCGATGCCGTTCGACAGGGCGAAGAAGCCGCCGGAGACACTCACCTGAGTGCGGTGGGCCGACAATGCCGCGCGTTTCGCACCCATGACCGAGGAGATGTCCTGAGCGACGACGACCTCGCTCACGGGCGGTTTGGTGGGGATCGTCTGGGCCGGGGAGAAACCGGTTTCGGCGAATCCGGGCTGCTGCGCATCGAACGTTTCGTAGGCCACCTCGGCGGGGACATCGACGAACAGCAGACGTCCGGTTCTCCAGGCGGCAGTGTCGACGGCTGCGACGGTGGCCTCGTGGACTCGCACATGGTCGGGGTGGCCGTAACCGCCATTCGCAGCGTAGGTGATGACCGCGTGCGGCCGGACTTCGTCGATGACGGCGGCGATGTAGCCGGCAACCGTCGACGGTTCGGCCGCGCAGAGAGCATTGGCCGGCATGGAGGCCGCAGCGACAGCGTGGCCGTCGGCGCCCCATTCCATCCCGGAGTCTTCGAAGCTGTGCGCACTTCCGCCCAGGAACAGGTGCTCGCGCACGCCCAGGGCAGCCATCGCCTCGGCGATCTCGGCTTCACGCACACGGGCGAGCCCCGCCCGATCTCCCTCCAGACCTCTCAGGTCGGCAGGAATGACCTCGCCGGCCTCACCACGAGTGGCACTCAGGACCGTGACCTGTGCCCCCTCGCCGACGAGTGCGGCGATCGTGCCTCCGGTCGTGATCGTCTCATCGTCGGGATGAGCGTGCACGAAGAGGATGCGGGGTATGACGGTCATGGGGTCCTGAGTGCTCATGCGGTGGTGGTCGAACTCACGCGTTCTGTCGACGCAGTTTCGCGTAGGTCTTTGCACGTTCCTTCGGGTCGAGTTCCACCTTCCGGATGCGCACTGCGCCCGGAGTGACCTCGACGCATTCGTCCTCGCGGGCGAATTCGAGGCTTTCCTCAAGGGTCAGCTTGCGTGGCGGAGTCAGGTTTTCGAAGGAGTCGGCGGAGGCCGAACGCATGTTCGTCAGCTTCTTCTCCTTCGTGATGTTGACGTCCATGTCGTCGGCGCGGGAGTTCTCGCCCACGATCTGGCCCGTGTAGACCTCGGAGGTGGGCTGGACGAAGAAGCTGCCTCGTTCCTGCAGGTTGATCATCGCGTACGGTGTCACGGTTCCCGGACGGTCGGCGACGAGGGATCCGCTGATGCGCAGTTCGATGCTGCCTGCCCATGGACCGTATCCGGCGGAGAAGGAGTTCGCGATGCCGGTGCCGCGAGTCTCGGTGAGGAACCGCGTGCGGAAGCCGATGAGTCCACGTGCCGGGACGGTGAAGTCCATCCGGACCCAGCCGGTGCCGTGATTCGTCATGGTCGACATGACGCCCTTGCGGCTGGCCATCAGCTGGGTGACGGCGCCGAGGTAGTCCTCAGGAACATCGATCGTGAGCTCTTCGAAGGGTTCGTGGACCTTGCCGTCGACCTCCTTGGTCACAACCTGGGGCTTGCCGACGGTGAGCTCGAAGCCCTCGCGACGCATCTGCTCGACGAGGATGGCCAGCGCGAGCTCGCCACGTCCCTGAACCTCCCAAGCGTCGGGGCGTTCGGTCGGCAGAACCTTGAGCGAGACGTTGCCGACGAGCTCGGAATCGAGGCGGTCCTTGACCTGGCGGGCAGTGACCTTGGTGCCCTTCTCGCGGCCGGCCAGGGGCGAGGTGTTGATGCCGACGGTCATCGAGATCGCGGGATCGTCGATGGTGATCGCGGGCATGGGCTTCGGGTTGTTCATGTCGGTGAGGGTGTCACCGATCATGATGTCGGGGATGCCGGCCACAGCGACGATGTCGCCGGCCGACGCCTCGGTGGCCGGAACCCTGTCGAGTCCCTGGGTTTCGAGGAGTTCGGTGATCTTGACCGAACTGATGTCGTCACCACGAGCCCATGCGACCTGCTGGCCCTTGCGCAGGGTGCCGCCGAAGATGCGCAGCAGGGCGAGACGGCCGAGGAACGGCGAAGCGTCGAGGTTGGTCACATGCGCCTGGAGGATGTCGTCATCGTTGATCTCCGGGGCCGGAATGGTCTCGAGGATCGTCTTGAACAGCGGCTCGAGGTCCGGGTTCGACGGTGCTTCACCATCGGCGGGCTGTTCGAGCGAGGCCGCCCCAACCTTCGCCGCAGCGAAGACCGTGGGCACATCGAGGACAGAGTCCACGTCGAGATCGGGGACCTCCTCCGCGAGGTCGGAGGCCAGGCCGAGGAGCAGGTCCTGGGCCTCTTCGACGACTCCGTCGATGCGGGCATCGGCACGGTCGGTCTTGTTGATCAGGAGGATGACCGGCAGCTTCGCAGCCAGCGCCTTGCGCAGGACGAAGCGGGTCTGGGGCAGAGGGCCCTCCGAGGCATCGACGAGGAGGACGACGCCGTCGACCATAGACAGGCCGCGCTCGACCTCACCGCCGAAGTCGGCGTGACCCGGCGTGTCGATGACGTTGATGACGATGTGATCGTCACCGGCGGATGGTCCGTTGTAGAGGACTGAGGTGTTCTTCGCGAGAATGGTGATGCCCTTCTCGCGTTCGAGGTCTCCGGAATCCATGACGCGTTCAGCAAAATCACCGTGTTCGCTGAACACACCTGTCTGGCGGAGCATGGCGTCGACCAGAGTGGTCTTGCCATGGTCGACGTGGGCGACGATTGCGACGTTGCGACGGTTTTCCCGACGCGTGATGGCTTCAGTCATCAAAAACCTTATGAACTAGAGAGATTGGTCCGGTGCGGACCCAACAGACCATTATACGGCCACCCGGTTGCCGGAAATGACAGGTGG
>NZ_JAKDJU010000118.1 GCF_030453725.1 Brevibacterium picturae | reverse complement strand
CAGACCTGCCTGAGGTCAGCGCAGACCTGCCCGAGGTCAGTGCAGACCTCAGGGAACTCATCAACACTCAGCTGGCTCCACAACCGAACTATGGGGCCGTCGCACACATGGGGACCGCCTCGGCGATGATCGATGTCTCCGACGGGCTGAGCACGGATCTGGGCCGAGTCGCGGCGGCGTCTGGAGTGCATGCGACCATCGACCGCGCCTCATTGCAGGAACTCATCGATCCGCTGCTGCCCGCGGCGAGGCACCTGGTGCAGAAGGCGTCGACAGCTGAGGAACTGGCGCTGAGCTGGGTGCTGAACGGGGGAGAGGACCATGGCTTCCTCGCGTCGTCGGCGCAGTTCGACACACCTCCGGTAGGCTGGCGGAGAATCGGAGAGATGAGACCAGGCCACGGCGTCAGTCTCGACGGCGCACCGGTGCCGACGAGCGGCTTCAGCCATTTCGGGAAGTGACATGAGCGGACCCAATCAAGCCATCGGGCTCAACGGCCGCCTGGCCGCCAGGTGGGCTCGGCGTGCGGTTGATCGTCTGCGCAAGGAACGCGTCGAGATCGACGAACTCAACGTCTTCCCCGTCCCCGACGGCGACACCGGCACGAACATGTACCACACACTGCGCAGCGCCTATCTGGCTGTCGAGGAGCTCACCGGACCCGTCACCCTGCCCCAGGTCGTCGCCGCACTCGCCGAAGGCGCCGGACGGGGTGCTCGCGGAAACTCAGGACTCATCCTCGCCGTCGCACTCCAGGGAGTTGCCGATGCCCTGGACGGCGTGACCGTGGCGACGCCGGAGGCCATGGCCGCAGCCCTCGAGCTTGCCTCGACCCGCGCTCGGCAATCCGTGGCCCGGCCCGTCGACGGCACCATGCTCACGGTCCTCGACGCCATGGCCGCCGAGGCCAGGGAGAAGGCCGAAGCGGGTGTGAACCTCGTCGACCTCATCTCGGCAGTGCGCCTGCGCTCCCGCTCGGCACTGCGGGAGACCACCGGGCAGCTGCCCGTGCTCCGCGACGCCGAGGTCGTCGACGCCGGCTCGACCGGAATCGTCGAACTCTTCGATCTCCTCTATGCCACGGTCACCGGTCGGACACCGCAGGATTCGATGCTCGGCGAAATCACCGGGTCCCCGCGGGTCGTCCACCAGGCCGGAACCGATGAACTCGAGATCGTTGCGCTCCTCGCCGCGGACCCCGCTTCTTCTGACGGCGGAAGGCCCACATCGCCCCTCGCCGAGGCGCTGGATGACCTGGGCGGGACATCGATCGTCATCAACGGCCCCAAGGTACACGTGCACGTCGCCGACGAGGCCACCGCCGTGACCGTCCTCGACCACCTCGCCGGCTACGGCATCGTCCGCCTGGACATGGAGGACCTGCGTCTGCACGAGGAAGAGGGCGAGACCCACCTGGTGGCCATCGTCTCCGGCACCGGTCTGCTCATGCACTGTGCGCTGAACGGGGCGACGGCACTGACCCCGGACTCCGGTGCCGCGGTGCGTCTGACCACGGACATCATCGCCGAGGATGAGCGCGAAGTCCTCGTCGTCCCCAGCTCCACGACCATGCTGAAATCACTGGGACAGGTCACCGGGGGACATGTCGTCCGCTCCCGCAATGTTGCCACCCTGCTGTCTGCCCTCGCGGTCTACGACCAGTTCGCCCCGGCAGTGGAGATCTTCGCCGATATGACCGAAGCAGCGGCCGGGACCCGTGTCGGTACCATCGTCTCGGCGGAACAGTTGGCTCTCCACCCGCCCACGGGTGCCCTGCCGGCCATCGACGACGCCGCAGGCTCGCAGCCGACGCGGTCGATCCCGGCCTCCCACCCCTCACAGTTCTACCGGGTCTTCATCGACGGGAAGGTCAAAACCCAGAGCACCGAACTCACAACCCTGGTCGAGAAACTCGCCGATCGACTGCTGGGGGCCGGGGGAGAGCTCCTCACCGTCGTCCACGGTCCCGGCTGCGCCCCCGATGTCCTCTCACAATTGCGGGACTGGATCAGCAAATCACACGCCCAGGTGCGATTCCAGGACATCGACTCGCGGGACCGGGCGACACTGCTCATCATGGGAGTCGAATGAGCGCCCGCCTCGACGACTACTTCACCGCGCGAGACCGCGGTGCACTGAAGAAGCGCGGGATCACCTCGGTGGCGGATCTCTTTCGCTTCTTCCCGCGCAGATTCCTCGTGCCCGGGGAGAAGACACCGCTGGGCGGTCTCCCATTGGGCGAGACCGCCATCCTGCAGGCCGAGGTCATCTCCGTCGACACCAGGCGCATGCAGAGACGCCGTGGAACCATCACCGATGTGATCGTCCACGATGGGCAGCAATCGATGAAGATAGCCTTCTTCAACCAGCGTTGGCTGGACAAACAGCTGGCTCCCGGACTCACGGTCGTCTTCGCGGGGAAGGTCGAGGAGTACCGCGGGCAGCTGACCCTGAACTCACCCACCTGGCTCAACCGGGACGAACACGACGAGAAGTGGACTCCGGAGGATCTCAACTCCCCGTTCCCCGTCTACCCCCGCGTCAAAGGCATCGCACAGACGCGCCTGTGGAAGGCCATCAAGGTTCTCCTCGATGTCGCGGACCCAACAGAGTTCGAGGACCCGCTGCCGAGCGCAATGCGAGCCGACCTCGACCTTCCCGAGCTGCGTACCGCGTTCAATGACATGCATCGGCCGAGGTCAGCGGCAGCGACGGAGAAGGCCAAGCAGCGTTGGAAGTGGGAAGAGGCGCTCGCCCTGCAGGCGGAGTTCGTCTCCCGCAAGGTCGACTATGAGCAGCTCGAGGCGACTCCGCTGCTCAACGTCGGTGCCAGGAGCGAGAGGTTCGATGAGAGCCTGCCCTTCTATCTCACCGCCTCGCAGCTGCGGGTCGGAGGGGAGATCGAGGCAGACATCGGGCGGAGAACCGCGATGCACCGCCTGCTCCACGGCGACGTCGGCTCCGGCAAGACCGTCGTGGCACTGCGGGCGATGCTCACGGCCGTCGACTCGGGAGCTCAGGCGGCGATGCTCGCGCCCACGGAGGTGCTCGCCACACAGCATTTCCGCTCAATTGAGAGCCTCCTCGGTGATCAGATGGCGCTGAGCCCGCTGCTGTCGGGCGATGACCAGGTTCGGGTGGCACTGATGACAGGGTCGATGCCGGCGCGCGAACGCAAACAGCTCGCACTCGACCTCGCCACAGGTCAGATCGACATCGTCGTCGGGACACATGCGCTGATGTCGGATACGACCATGTTCGACGAACTGGGCCTCATCGTCGTCGACGAGCAGCACAGGTTCGGCGTCGAACAGCGTGAGGCGCTGCGGGCAAAGGCCGGACTCAAGGTCCCGCACACCCTCGTGATGTCTGCGACCCCGATTCCGCGGACCGTGGCGATGACGGTCTTCGCCGACCTCGATGTCTCCACACTCGACGAAATGCCCGCGGGCACCAAGAACATCACCACCCACGCCGTGTCACTGGGAGACCATCCCAAATGGCTGGGCCGCGTCCGCCAGCTTATCGACGAGGCGGCCGAGACCGGCAGAGGCACCTTCGTGGTCTTCCCGCGCATCGACCCCTCCGATATCGAGGACCCCGAAACGGGTGATGTGATCGGCAGCAGAGAGGGCATTGAAGACCTGAAGGACAAGCTCCAGAGTTCCGCAGAGCTGCGATCCCGTTCGATCGAACTTCTCCATGGCCGGATGTCGACGGCGGAGAAGGATCGGACGATGGCCGCGTTCGTCTCCGGCGACATCGACATCATGGTCTCCACGACCGTCATCGAGGTGGGGGTCGACGTCCCCCGGGCGACCATGATGGTCGTCTTCGAAGCGGAGCGATTCGGCGTCGCCCAACTTCATCAGCTGCGCGGACGCGTCGGGCGCGACGGCAGTGCGGCCATGTGCTTCCTGCTCACCGAGGCAGCCGAGGACGATGAGAGCTTCGAGCGACTCCGCGAGGTGGCAGGCACCCTCGACGGCTTCGCCCTGGCCGAGTATGATCTCGGCAGTCGAGGTGAAGGCGATGTGCTCGGTGCCTCACAATGGGGAGGATCCTCACTGAAGCACCTGTCGATTCTGCGCGATGCGCCGATCGTCGAAGAGGCGAGAGCCATCGCGGAGAAGATCATCTCCGTCGACCCTGATCTGAGTTCGCTGCCGGCCCTGCGGGCCTTCATCAACCGGGTCCTGCCCGCGGAATCGGCTCATTTCATCGAGGCGAGCTGAGATGCCGGACGGCGGAGTGACGCTGTCAGGAGCCGAACCGAGAATGCTGAGTGAGTGAAAGGACGAGCAATGAGGATCATCGCTGGTGCGTTCAAGGGATCCAGGCTCGTCGCACCGGGCGGGTCGAACACCCGCCCGACCTCGGACCGGGTCAAGGAATCCCTCTTCTCCATGCTCGACGGCTACGGGGTCCTGCAGGCCGCGAACGTCCTCGACCTTTTCGCCGGCTCCGGTGGACTGGGCCTCGAAGCCATGTCCCGGGGAGCGGCTGAAGCCGATTTCGTCGATTCGGCAAGCGCCTCTGCCCGCGCGGTCGAAGCGAACGCTCAGAAGCTGGGAATCGACCATTCGACCAGGATCCATTCCGCGGATGTCGTCTCGTTCCTCAGCAGTCAGCGTGTGCCGAGACAGGCGATGGCTGAAGGCCAGGCGCCCGAGCATCAGGCGTCGGAGGGGCACGCGGCGGCGCGCGTTGGGGGAGTGGAGTACCGTGGCGCAACGGCGCACCGCGGCGGAACGGCGCACCGCGGCGGACTCGCGGAGATTCAGAATGGCGGACTGGACAATATTCAAAACGGCGAGGTGCTGGAGACCCGCAGCGATCTCGACGACGGTGAGGGGCGCATCTTCGACCTGGTGTTCATGGACCCGCCCTACCCGATGGGCGAGGACGCTGTGACTCAGATCCTCGGCAGACTCGCCGCACTCCTCGACATGGAATCCATCGTCGTGGTCGAACGGGCCTCACGAGCTCCGGAGCCCACGATGCCGGCCGCTCTCGAGGTCTTCCGTTCGAAGACCTTCGGCGAGACGGCATTGTACTTCGTCCAGCTCAGGGGCGACGCCGACGAATCGGGGGACGCAGCGGAAGCCGACGAACCTGCGTGAGCTGGTCCCACCGCAGCAGCTGAGGCCCACCGGAGTTGTACTCCCGTGGGCCTCAGATGATTGATCGTGATGCTAGTGCACACTGATCATGAAGCTACTGCACGCTGATCATGACGCTACTGCACGCTCGAGAGGAACGAACGTGTGCGCTCATGCTGCGGGTTGTTGAAGAGCTGGTCCGGTGGCCCTTCCTCGAGCACCTGACCGCCGTCGAACATCATCACCCGGTGTGAGACCTCGCGGGCGAACTGCATCTCGTGGGTGACCAGGAGCATCGTGATATCGGTTGTCTCCGCGATGTCGCGGAGGACGCCGAGGACCTCTCCCACCAGCTCGGGGTCGAGAGCGGACGTCACCTCGTCGAGGAGGAGGATCTCCGGACTCATCGCCAGTGCCCGTGCGATCGCCACACGCTGCTGCTGACCGCCGGAGAGGCGAGTGGGATGCTCATCGGCCTTCTCGCCGAGTCCGACCTTCTCCAGCAGTGCCTTCGCCTCGGCCACCGCTTCGTCCTTGGACCTGCCGAGCACATGGATCGGCGCCTCGATGATGTTCTCGAGCACCGTCATGTTGGGGAAGAGGTTGAACTGCTGGAATACCATTCCGATCCGCGTCGTCATGGCGCGAGTCGTCTTCGACGGCAGTTCGACGCGCTTGCCGTTCTTCTCGGTGTGGGTCAGCGGCTTGCCGTCGACGAAGATGTAGCCGCCGGTCAGTTCCTCCAGTGTCATGACGAGGCGGAGGATCGTCGTCTTGCCGGAACCGCTGGGCCCGATCAGGGTCACGCGCTCTCCAGGGGCGACAGTGAAGTTGAGGTCCTTGAGGACGGTGGTCTTCCCGAACCGCTTCTCCACGTCTTTGAACTCGATGGCCGGTGAGGCTGAGCTCGGGGTGTTCGCTGCCGGGGTCGATGAGGTGTTCTCAGTAGGTGGCAAGGCGTCGGTCCAATCTCTGGATGAGCAATGAGGTCGGGTAGCTGGCTGCCAGGAAGATGAGGCCGGCCAGGGTGAAGGCTTCGGTATAGGCGAACTTCGCTGCACCGAACTGCTGCGCCGATGTGACGAGTTCGACCACAAAGATCGCGAACAGGAACGGAGTGTCCTTGAACATGGCGACTGCGTAGTTTCCCAAAGAGGGAATCGTGGCGCGCAGTGCCTGTGGCAGCACGACTGCGGTGAACTTGCGGACCGGTGGCAGCGACAGTGCGGTTGCTGCCTCGTGTTGCCCCGGCGGCACCGAATCGATGCCCGCACGGTAGCTCTCCGACATGTAGGTCGAATAGTGGATGCCGATGACGATGAAGCCGATGACGAGCGCCGGTACGTCCACCAGACCGGGAATGCCGGCGAAGATGAAGTACACGAATATCAGCTGCATGACCAGGGGTGTATTGCGGACGAAGGCGACGAGCAGTCGGACCAGCCAATTGATCCAGCGTGGCAGTGAGCGGATCGCGATGGCGATGATGAGACCGAGGGAGGCGGCGATCACGGTGCCGACGACTGTGGCGATGAGCGTGTTGACGAACCCTCGCAGGAGGAGCGGCAGCGCCTCGGCGGCGAATTCCCAATTCCAGATCACAGGCCACCTCCTTGTCCGGCGGGGCCAAGTTTGGAGGCCCCGTCATTGGCGGCCTCATGGGATCTGAGGCGATCGTGGTGAAGCTCGTCGCGAGCGTCCCGGCGTGCTTGACGCCTGTCCGCGCGCGAGTTCGGGCGCTTGCGGCCCAGCTTGGCTGTGGCCCTGCGTTCGAGGTAGTTCATGCCCTCCTGGATCAACCAGGCGATGACGAAGTAGATGATGAGGCCGATCGTGAACGCGAAGTACGTGTCCGTCGACTGACGCAGCTGAGTGATCTTCTCGGTGAGGTCCTGCAGGGTGATGAAGGAGACCACTGCTGTGCCCTTGAGGAGCTGGATCAGCAGTGTCGCCAGCGACGGGATCATCAGTGCCCAGCCCTGCGGGAAGATGACACGGAACATGCGTCTGGTCGGTGAGAGGCTGAGCGCGATCGCTGCCTCCCACTGGCCGGGAGCCACGGTCTTGATCGAGGAGCGAACCACCTCGGCGGAGTAGGCGCCGTAGTTGAGTGCCAGCGCGCCGATGCCGCAGGCGATGGGGTCGAGAGGGATCCCGAGAAGAGGCAGAACGTAGAAGAGCCAGAACAGCTGCACGAGCAGGGAGGTGCCGCGGAAGAATTCGACGATGATCCGTGCCGGGATGCTCAGCCAGGCGTGAGTCGAGGTCATCGAGAGTCCGAGGACAACGGCGATGATGATCGCGCCGATCGATCCCCCAACCGTGAGGATGAGCGTCGTCTGAATTCCCTCCCACAATTGTGGGAGGAAATTCAGCAACGTGGTGAACTTGTCAGTCATGATCGCAAAGTGCCTGGGAGTCGATCAGGACTCGGCTGTGGGGAGTTCACCCTTGCACAGCTGCTCGGTTGTGATCTCGCCGGTGGGACGCTCTTCCTTCGTGAAGCCGTAGTCGCCGACGACGTCGAGGTATTTCTGCTCATCGGACACGATCTTCTCGAGCTCTTCGTTCCAGGCATCCTTGAGTTCAGCATCGTCGGTGCGGAACACCGTGGCACCGGCGCCGACCTGTGGCACTCCATCGATCTCCTGAACGAAGGACTCGCTGACCTCAACGCCGGCGTCCGGGTTGTTCTTGGCCATCCAGTTGAGCGAAATGCCGGTCAGAGCGAAGACATCGGCACGGCCCGTGGTCACAGCATCCATGCCGTCCTGCGGTGTGCCGACTTCCTGCGTGTCGATGCCCAATTCCTTGGCGTAGACGGTGGTTTCGATTGCGCCGCTCATCGTTGCGAGCTTGAGGCCCTCGTCCTTGACGTCCTGCATGTCCTTCATGCCCTTGCCCTCGCCCTCTTTGGTCATCAGGGCAGTGGTGTACATGAACTCGGGGTTGCCGAACGCAGCCTGCTCGCAGCGGTCAGGGAGAATCGACATTCCGGCAGAGATGGCACCGAAGCGGTCGGCGTTGAGACCAGGGATCAGCGAACCGAATTCGGTGTTGACTCCCTCGACGTCGTCGACGCCGAGCTCCTTGAATATCGTCTTGGCCATTTCCACTGAGGCGCCCTGAAGTTCGCCGTCCTTCTCGAAGCTGTACGGCGCCTCACCGGCGAAGCCGATAGAGATCTTTCCGTCGTCGATGGCCTTCTGGAGCGTGCTCGTGTCGGAATCGCTTCCGCCGCAGGCACCTAGGGCGAGTGTCAGGGCGATGATCGAGGTCGCGGCCGCTAGCCCTTTGATGGCTTTCATAGCTGTCCCTTTCATAGTACGTCGACACATCTTCGTAACATGCGTCTCAAGGACACTATTCAATACTTTTGTTGTCCGGATGTCACACTGTCAGACAACGTTATATGATCGTGATATGCCTCAACCCCCGACTTCGGAGCTCCCGGTCCTGCGCAAGGTCATCCGATCCTCGACGATCGACCTCATCGCCGACCAGATCCGGAACGCCATCTACAGCGGTTCACTGGACCCCGGCCAGTCCATCAACGAGGTTCGCACGGCCGAACTCCTCGACGTCTCCAGACCGTCGCTGCGGGAGGCTCTGCAGCGCCTCGTCAGCGAGGGGGTGATGGCCCATGCCCCCGGCCGCGGGGTCCGAGTCAAACGGATGAGACCGAACGACATCGACGACGTCTATGCGGTCAGGGAAGCCATCGAGGCGCAGGCGGTGAAGGTCGTCATCCGGTCGAGTAAACCGATTGGCCGCATCCACCAGTCGCTGGACAGGCTCGAGCATGTGATCGAAGGCAACACCGCGCGCCTCGTCGGCGATGCCGATCTCGACTTCCACCACTCGATCGTCGCGTGTTCCGGCTCGGTCAGGCTCAGTGACCTGATGAAAGTCTCGATGGTCCACACCCGACTGCTTTCACTCTCCGACCCACGCGGATACGAGGTCAGGTGCGACCTCATCGACACGCACAGACAGCTGCTGGAGGCGATCGCGGACGGGGACGAAGCACGGTCCCTGACGATCGTGGGAAGAGTCATGGCCGGAGCCGCTGCTCGACTGCACCATTCACAGACGGAAACCGAGGCCGTCATCGTCAAGGCTGCCGCTCGTGAGGCCGGCGTCGACGACCAGTGGTCGCAGCTGCGAGATACGATGAAGCCATGAAGGTTGTCTGCCCCGGTTCCTATGACCCGATCACC
>NZ_JAKDJU010000117.1 GCF_030453725.1 Brevibacterium picturae | reverse complement strand
CACCGGAGGCAAGTTCATGACGACGATCGCACGAGCCGCAGCCGTGTCACCGGATGCTCTGCGCGAGACCTTCTCGCACTTCCCGCAGGGAGTCGCGCTCATCGGCGCCGAGGTCGGCGGGACTCCCCTCGGACTCGTCGCTTCGACGGTGACCGCGGGAGTCTCACTCGACCCGCCGCTGATCAGTGTTGCGGTGCAGGCCAGCTCGAGCACGTGGCCGCTCCTGCGCACTGCACCAGCCCTGGGGGTCTCCCTCCTCGGCGCGCATCAGTCACAGTTGGCCAGACAGCTGGCGTCGAAGGACCGCGCCTCGCGCTTCGCCGGGGTCGACCCCGAGATCACCGCCGATGGCGCGCTGACCATCCCAGGTGGCCCCGCCTATCTGTGGACCCGCCTCTACAACGAGGTCGAGGCCGGCGACCACACCGTTGCCCTGCTGGAGATCCTCGATACCGACAGCGGAGTGGCCACCGGAGCAGACACCGACGCCCTCGTTTTCCACCGCAGCGAGTTCAAAGGCATGACAGTCTCCTGACCACCCAGCTTCCATCAGGAAAGCAGCCCCACTTCCGCTCGACAGCCGCCTATGACATCACCCGACCCACCCTTGACGCCGACTAGAACACGTGTTCGAATGTAGGCATGAGGTGGAATCAGCAGAGCGCTCTTGACCCGGCAGCAGGCACGGCGGCAGCAGGCACGGCGGCATCGGGCACAGTGGCCGCAGGCACCGACGCCCCGCCTGCCGAGCTCTTCGGCGTCACAGGTCTGGTGCGCAGTGTTCGAACACCGGAGTTCGCCGGCGTCACCTTCCACGAAGTTCTGGCGAAGTCGGCGCTGAACAAAGTACCCGCGGCCAGTTCGATGCCATTCACCTGGACGATCAATCCCTACCGAGGGTGCTCTCACGCCTGCGTGTACTGTTTCGCTCGCAACACCCACCGCTATCTCGACCTCGATTCCGGTCAGGATTTCGACCGGCAGGTCATCGTCAAGGTCAACACTCCCGAGGTGCTGGCCGCCGAGGTGGCCAAACCGAAGTGGTCACGTGAGCTGGTCGCATTGGGCACGAATACGGACCCCTACCAGCGCGCCGAAGGCCGCTATGCACTCATGCCCGGCATCATCACCGCCCTGGCCGAGCACGGAACGCCGATGTCGGTCCTGACGAAGGGCACGTTGCTGCGCCGCGATCTGCCGCTGCTGGCCCGCGCCAAAGAGGACGTCGACGTAGAGATCAGCATGTCGATCGCCGTCTACGATGATGCCCTGCAGCAGACGATCGAACCGGGCACGCCTACGACGACGGCGCGCCTGGCCACGGTGCGGGCGGCTGCGAACCTCGGCTTCAAGGTCACGGTCTTCCTCATGCCGGTGATGCCGAAGCTCACCGACTCCATGGATCACCTCGACACAGCACTGCGCGCCATCAGGGAAGCCGGAGCGAGCAGAGTCGTCTACGGGGCGCTGCACCTGCGGCCTGGGGCACGCGAATGGTTCTTCGCCTGGCTCGAGCGTGAGCATCCCGAGCTGCTCCCCCGCTACCGCCGCATGTATGCGCAATCGTCCTATGCATCGAAGGAGTACCGGACCTGGCTGAGCCGGCGCATCAATCCGCTCATCGACGCATACGATCTGCGCGGGGCTGCCGACGATGACTACCCGATGACCAAGCGCGCAGATCGGACTCGGCTCGGTGCCGCGTCTTCGACCGCAGCTCAAGCCGCAAGTCTGACTCCCCCAGCCCAGGAAGCACTGTTCTGATTCGACCGCACCGGTGCTCAGCAGGGGAATAACCCGCACCGGCCCAGGGTTCGACCTGACATGAGGATTGAAATCTGGTCGGACATCGCCTGCCCCTGGTGCTATATCGGAAAACGTCGCTTTGAGACCGCCTTGGACGGCTTCGCACATAAGGACGACATCGAGGTCGAATGGCGCAGCTATCAGCTCGACCCGAGTCTGCCCGATCACTACGCGGGCACAGAGACCGAGTACCTCAGCCAGGCCAAGGGAATGCCGGTCGAGCAGGTTCGACAGATGTTCGACCACGTCACGCAGCAGGCCGCCGGTGAGGGCCTTGACTACGACTTCGACTCCATCGTCGTCGCCAACAGCTTCACGGCCCATCGCCTCCTCCACCTGGCCAATACGCACGGTGTCATGAGTCAGGCCAAGGAAGAGCTCCTGTCCGGCCATTTCGAGAAGGGCCGCAACATCGGAGACCTCGAATACCTCGCCGAGGTGGCCCAGACAGTCGGCATCGACGCCGACGAAGCCCGCCGTGTCCTGTCCACCGACGAGTACACCACCGAGGTCGAGTCCGACATCACCGAGGCCCAATCCCTGGGCGCCAATGGAGTCCCGTTCTTCGTCATCGACCGCAGGTACGCAATCTCCGGTGCCCAGCCACCCGAAGCCTTCACCAAGGCCCTCGAGACCGCGTGGAGCGAAAGCCAGAAGCTCACGGTGCTCGGCGGCGCAGGATCGGGTGCGGACAGCCCTGCCTCAGGCAAGGGTGGAGACGAGACCTTCCGCGACGGCGCCGTGTGCGGCCCCGAGGGCTGCGACTGACTCGGCCCTGCAACGGCACCGGTCAGAGCTCAGGCACCGGTCACAGGTAGGGCATCGACGGATAGCGGATGACCCCGTCCGGTGACGTGACAGGTCCGGCGATCATTCCGGCTGCCGCATCGATGAGGAACCGGCCCACCTGCTCCCAGTCGCCGTTGTGAGTCCCTTCATTCATCTTCACTTCCTGGTCCGAACACGCGCTGGTGACCATGTGAGCCAGCAGATACGCCCTACCACGCAGGACACCTTCGGGAATGCCGTCGATCGCTCCGTGGGTGAACCTCAAACCGTCAGGCAGAGCGGACTCGTCCATCACGGACTTCATGATCTCGACTGCCGAGGGCACGATGGCCACCTGCGAAAGGAACTGCGCACGCCAACTCGGCCGCGGCAGGTCGGCCAATACGGCGAAGAGCGGACCCATTCTGCAGCGGACCAGTTCATGGATGCTCGGTGCCTCGCCCAGATCATCGACGTAAAGTTCCCTGCGGAGGGCCACCTCGGCGACGTGACGTTTGACGAGCGCCCGCAGCAGGCCCTCCCGCCCCCCGAAGTGATACGAGATCGCGGAGTGGTTCGCTGCCCCGGCATGGTCGACGATGCGGCGGTTCGACACCGCGTCGATGCCGTGGACGGCGAAGAGCTCCTCCGCGGAATTGAGCAGCACCTCACGGGCTCGGTCACTCTGGGTTCCCATGATCCCTTTTCTCTCATTCTCGTCAACGCTGCAGACGCTGACGGACTGTCGCGATACCAGCGCTCCAACCGCCTCGGCGAGTCCTGCCATCACCCTGACAAACAACCGTCGATTTCACAATTATAAGTCACGTGTCTTAAACTATCCAAGTACATGGTGGTCGAAGGCGATCACTCGACTTCCGAATCGACCAGGAGGACGACCGTGGCCGCCGACCCACCACAGACACGCCGCGAAGCGCGTGAATCAGAACAACCGATAGAACCGGGTGCCTCCCCTGGCGCGTCCGACGCCACCGCCTCCCCCGAGACCGACAATGCCGACACGAACGCTGCCGCCGCGGCCAAGCGCGCCAAGGCGGAGATGATCGGTCGGACGGCCGCGATCTTCATCATGCCGCTCCTCTTCGTCGGCATGATGATCACCGGCTACCTCGGCACCATGCACTCCCCCACCGCCAACGACATGCCCGTCGTGGTGGCAGGGTCGGATTCGAAGGCTGCGGACATGAAGTTCGCACTCGATGGCTCCGAACCCGATGCCCTCGATGTCGAAACCGTCGCTGACGCACACACCGCTCGTGAGATGGTCTACGAGCGGGACGCGTCGGCGGCAGTCGTCGTCAAGGGCGATAACGCCACCCTCTACACGGCGGGCGGAGCCGGCGCCCAACAGGCCACGACGGTCACCGGACTCGTCATGCCGGCGCTGCAGGACGAAGGCCTCGAGGTCTCGACTCAGGACCTGGCCCCACTGCCGGACAACGATCCCACCGGATTGGGCGCGATGTTCCTCATGACGTCCATCGTCATGGCCGGCTATCTGCCCTTCAGCGTGCTGCGGTCGAACTCGCCCGAACTGCTGAAGTTCAAACGCATCGTGCCGATCCTCGGCGCCTGGGCCGCGGTCATCGCCGGCCTGGTCTGGACCGTCACCTGTCCGATTCTCGACGTCGTCGACGTCAAGGACACGGTCGCCATCCTCGGCATCGCCTGGTTGGGAGTCTTCGCGATCTCCTGCATGCAGCTGTTCATCACCCGGGTCGTCGGCGCCTTGGGCGTACTCCTGGGCATCCTGCTCCTCATGGTCCTCGGCATGCCCTCGTCGAACATGGCGATGCCCGTCTACACCATGCCACCGTTCTTCCGATTCACCCACGATTTCCTCCCCATGCCCGCTATCGGCGAATCCCTGCGCTCGGTGCTCTACTTCAACGGCAGCGGCGTGACCGGTTACCTCCTGGTGCTGGCCATCGGTGCCGTCGTCGGACTGCTGCTCACCAAGGCCTACGACTACATCTCACACAGGCGCAATCCCGATCCGGAACCGCTGTCGGTCAACATGCCGTCGCTGCACGGAGGCAGGCGTCCCGATTCGAAGGTGCTGCGCTACATCTCGCTCGTGGTCTTCCCACTGGCGATGGTCACGATGATGATCTCGTTCATGCTCGGCGCGATGGGCTCACCTACACCCAAGGACATGCCGGTGACAGTGGTCGGCTCCTCGACCGAGCAGGCGAAGGACACGATCGCCGACCTCGAGAAGAACATGGGCGAGAACATGTTCGACTTCACCGCCACGTCCGATGAGGACGAGGCTCGCGCCCTCGTCGAGGACCGCGAGGAGGTCGCCGCCCTCGTCCTGCCGTCGGAGAAGAGCCCCGAGTTCGGGCTGATTGCCAATGAGGCCGGAAACAACAGCGCCTACCGCGTAGTCAACCAGATCTTCGACCAGGTCGCCTCGGCCCAGGACATGGAGCTCAAGGTCGACAACGTCGCGCCGCTTCCCGATCGAGACAAGAACGGTGTGGTCGTCATGTATGTGGCGATGGGCTGGATCCTCGCCGGCTTCATGGTCGTCGTGGTGGCTGCAAACGCCAATCCCTGGAGCCGTCCACTGAAGCGGATGGTGCCGCTGACCGCGGTCTACGCACCGTTCATGTCCCTCGTCGTCGCACTCATCGCGGGTCCGATCACCGGTGCCGTCGACGGACACTTCGCCCAACTCTGGGGAGCAGGATCTCTCGCGATCTTCTGCATCGCGATGTTCGCCATGGTCTTCGAACGACTCATCGGCATGTTCGCGATCATTCCGGTCATCGGCACACTCATGTTCGCCGGCATGCCTGCCTCGAACGGCTCGATCTCCGAGTACATGACTCCGACGTTCTTCTCCACCCTGCATGACTTCCTGCCGATGCCGGCGGCTGTGGAGACGATTCGCTCGATCGTCTACTTCGACGGCGATGTCGCCACCGAGCACCTCCAGGTCCTCGGGCTCTGGGGTCTCGTGTCACTGGCGCTCGTGTTCCTCATCGACAGCATCAAACCGCCGAGGACGGAGCACGACTTCGGCAATCTGCACCTCGAGCGGGAGCGAGAGAGGAAAAAGCAGGCTCGGAAGCAGGCGAAGGCCCTCGAAGCCTCACAGCCTGCCCAGACCGTGCAGTCGACGATCGTCGACGACGAGCCCGACAACTACACGCTCACACCAGCCGGGGACAGGGCCGAGCCGGCCGAGTACAGGGTCGCGCCCACCGCGGGCGACGGACTGGGCAATCGGTTCGCAGGGGTTGCCGATGAGTATCCCGATGACGAGGGTTCGGCTCCCATGGCCTCAGAAGCAACGGACCGTCGGGAGTGGATCCCCTCCACCGTGTGACCGGTTGCCTGCATCTGCTCCCTGCCGCAGTCAGGCCATCGCCGAGGTGAACAACCGCCTCGGCGATGGCCTGTCGATTGACATCTTCGGTTCCGGTCTCATTGCCGGGTGAAGCCGTCGGGGTCGACGAATTCCCCGAGGGTGCTCACGATCGTCATGCGATGAGAGCCTGAGCCTTCGTGGTCGACTCCGGCGTTCTTCGCCACCGCACGTCGACTTTGGACGGCCAGGGTGATTGCCTGCTCCTCGTCGCGCCCTGAGTGACTGCGGTTGCCCATCTGAGGAGTCCGCAGGTCGATGCTGCTTCTTGAATTCTGACCGGCTCCCAAGAGCTCAGGTGTTTGAGGGTCTACAGTCGGATAAATATGGGTTCACACATCGATTTCTTCGGTCCGACCGGCCTCATCGAGGCCGAACTGCTCCTGGCCAGCTTCGTCCTGTGCTCACTGATCGGGTTCGAGCGGCAGTTCCGGCAGAAGAGCGCCGGCTATCGCACCCACGTGCTGGTGGGCATCGGCACATGTGCGTTCACGCTGGTCTCCGCATACGGGTTCGCCGGCGTGCTCGGCGACGACGCCCGTCTGGACCCGTCGAGGATCGCCGCGCAGATCGTCTCGGGCGTCGGCTTCCTGGGTGCCGGCGTGATCTTCAAGGGCCGGAACATGGTGCGCGGACTCACGACCGCCGCCACCGTGTGGGTGACAGCTGCCGTGGGCATGGCCTGCGGAGCGGGAATGCTGTCCTTGGCAGCGATGCTCACCGCGCTGCATCTGCTCACGCTGTTCGTCATCGCTCCCCTGATTCGCCGGATCCCCGACAGCGATCACCGCAAACTGCTGCGCATCGCGTACAAGGACGGCGCCGGGGTCCTCCGCGACATCCTCGCTGTGGCCGGCAATATGGGGTATTCGAACACGATCGTCGACTCCAAGCGCTTCGAGTCCGAAGACGGAGTGCCCATGGTCCAGATCGACGTGAAGTTCGAGGGGAAACCGCCCTTACACATGCTCCCCCCGGCGCTGATGGAGCTGGCCGGTGTGGACAAGGTGAGCATGCGCGAGGACCGGGTCCATTCGGTCGACGACGACGGCGACTCCGTCTGACTCACCGATCACCCCAGCCCGCACCTGCCATTCAGCCTCGCAGCGAGCGCTTCCACGCGAGGGTGGCGAGTGCGGCTGCCTGGTCCGGCAGATGCGCGTCGTCGAAGAGCACCTGCGGCGAATGGTTCCAGGCCGCGGTCTCCGGGTCGATGCCCTGCGGAGACACGAGGAAGAACAGAAACGCACCCGGAACCTCGTTGAGCACGAAGGAGAAGTCCTCGGACCCCATGAGAGGGGTCGGGGCTTCGGCGTACCGGTCCTCGCCGAAGGTCTCGGTCATCGAGTCTGCCACGAATGCAGCTTCGACGTCATTGTTGACGGTGACGGGATACTGTTCGGTCCACACCACCTCGGCAGTGCATCCGTGAGCGGCAGCGATCGATTCGGCCAGACGTGGGGCCACCTCGGCGAACTTCTTCGTCGACTCTGCTGACAGCGTCCGCACCGAGGCACCGATCGTCGCCGAGGGTGGGATGACGTTGACGGCGTCGCCGGCCTGCAGCTGCGTGACTTGAGCGACGACCGGGTCGAAGACGCTGAACGTGCTGGTGACCATCGCGTAGAGCGCCTGACCGAACTCGAGGGTGGGCCGGACCGGATCGATGCTGGTGTGCGGCTGTGAGCTGTGACCGCCGCGTCCGTGGAATGTGACGTGGATGGTGTTGGCCCCGGCCATCAGGGGGCCGGGCTTCGTGGTGAAGGTTCCGGGCGTCCCCGGGGCGACGTGGATGCCGTAGGCGGCATCCGGAGTCGAGCCGATGGCGTCGAACATGCCTTCATCGATCATGTCCTTGGCACCGCCCTGCCCTTCCTCGCCGGGCTGGAACATGAAGGCGACGGTGCCTGCCAGTTCCTCCTGGTGAGCACTCAGCAGCTTCGCGGCTCCGACGAGTCCGGCCACGTGCAGATCGTGTCCGCAGGCGTGCATGCGCCCATTGGTCGAAGCGAAGTCGAGGTCGGTCTCCTCGGCAACAGGAAGGGCATCCATGTCTCCGCGCAGCAGCACCGTTGGACCGGGCTTCCCGCCGCGGAGCACGGCGACGATCGAGCTGAGGTTCTTCCCTGTGGTGATCTCCAGCGGCAGGTCTTCGAGTGCGTCGAGGGCCAGTTTCTGGGTGATCGGGAGCTCGAGGCCGAGTTCCGGATTGCGGTGGAGTTCCCGGCGCAGCTCGGAGAGTTCTGTGGCGAGTGCCTGTGCCTCGGTGGTGAATTCGTGGTTCATGTGGGTTCCTCTCTGTTGGCGTGTGGAGCGATTCGGCTGTGGACCGGTTGTCATCCGAGTGCTGAACGCACCGGCGGGTTCGGAAACCAGCTCGCGGAGTCCTTGACCAGTGCCCCGCCCTGGACGACTGCCTTGACGTTATCGGGGTCTGCCAACGAGGTGATATCGGCCAGCGGGTCGAAGTCGACGATCACGAGGTCGGCGAGCTTGTCCATTTCGAGGGTGCCGAGGTCGGTGGACAGGAGCAGCAGGTCGGCCGCGTTCTTCGTTCCCGCCACGATCGCCTGCATCGGTGACATGCCGAGTTCGACGGCGTGCATCTCCTCGCGCAGGTTGAGCCCGTGTGGGCATACGCCCGCGTCGGTTCCGAGTGCGACCTTCACTCCGGCGGCCATGGCCACGGCCACGCGTTCGCGTGCGATCGCGGACCACTTGACCTTCTTCTCATACAGGTACCCGGGAACGTTCTTCGGGTCTGGGACGCGCAGCGCGCTGCTCAGCGTCGGAACGAGGAAGGTTCCGTTCTCGAGCATGAGGTCGATGCCTTCGTCGTCGATTCCGTATCCGTGTTCGACGGAGCGAACGCCGCCGCGGATGGCCGCCTTGATGCCTTCGGCTCCTTGAGCGTGGGCGGCAACGGGCTGACCTGCTCGTTTGCCGGTCTCTTCGACGATGAGGCGCACATGCTCCTCGGGGACACCGATGTCATCGGGGGTGTCCGAGGGGCTTGAGACGCCGCCGGTGGTGCAGACCTTGATCACGTCGGCGCCGGAGCGCACGAGTGTGCGGATGGTCCGGCGCACATCGTCATCGGTGTCGATGATCGGGTCGACGGGCATGGCAGGCATGGTGGGCAGGCCGTTGGGCATCGTGAAGTCGGTGTGCCCACCGGTCGGCGACAGTGGGGTGATGGCCAGGTGGACCCTCGGTCCGAGGATCAGTCCCTGTTGGATACTGTCGCGCACGCCGCGGTCGGTGCCGCCGAGGTCGCGGACGGTGGTGACACCTGCCATGAGCGTCTTCCGCGCGTTGGCCGCGCTGCGCACGATCCGCTCCGAAGCGAAGCGGGCGAGGTTTTCGGCCTGGTTCTCGACCGAGAGGCCGAGGTGCACGTGGGAGTCGATGAAGCCGGGCATGATCGTCTTCCCCGCAAGGTCGACGACACATGGGCCCTCGCCACCCGAATC
>NZ_JAKDJU010000116.1 GCF_030453725.1 Brevibacterium picturae | reverse complement strand
CGATTCGCGGATGCTGCCGGAGAACGCCTATGGACCCGGCTCCGAGATGTTCTGGCAGGCCAGCGAGAACGAAAGAACCACGGTCCTGTGGACACACATCGGATCGATCTTCGTCTGGTTCCTCCCCCTCATCATGTTCCTCGTGAAGAAGGACGAGTCTCCCTACGTGCGCGAACATTCCCGGCAGGGACTGAACGCAATGATCACGAATTGCCTCGCCACCTTCGCAGCTGCCATCGTCTTCATGATCATCGCCTTCGTCCTGGCCCTTGTGACCTTCGGTCTCGGCTTCTTCGTCTACTTCTTGGCGTTCCTGGTCCCACTCGTCTACACGGTGCTCTACATCATCGCCGCCGTTGCCGGGAACAAGGGTGAGGGCTATAAGTTCCCGCTGACCTTCGACTTCGTGAAATGACTGAAACACCTCCGGTGATCACTCACCTCACATGAACTGAGCCGCTCCGGGCAGACAGAAGCCGCTGTCATCGCGTTCGATGACAGCGGCTTCTCTACGTCTCTGGCGTGACGTCTCTGGTGTGTGCCGCGGGCGGCACAGGCAGGTGTTCGCTCTGCGTGCCCTGCCTTCGACTCAGATCACACTGCCCCAGATCGGATGCAGTCGGGGTCAGACGTAGTCGGTGAGGATGCGGACCATGTAGTCGGCCATCAGCCGACCCTGCAGTGTGGGCTCGAACCGGCCTTCATCGACGGCCGTTGCATCGAGAAGCCCCTGCTTCACGAATCCTCTGATTGCCCTGTCGCTGCCGTGCCCCAGCGAGTCGAGGCGCAGTTCCGAATCGATCCGGGCAGCGAGCATGATCCGCTCGATCTCCTGCGTCGACTCCCCCAGGACCTCACGTCCGATAGCCGGTGAATCACCTGCGAGCAGCCGGTCGGACCAGGCGCGAGGGTGCTTGGCGTTCCAGAAGCGCACTCCGCCGATGTGCGAGTGGGCTCCGGGTCCGAAGCCCCACCAGTCGGCATTGCGCCAGTAGGCCATGTTGTGGTCGCAGCGGGTCTCGGCCGAGGTTGACCAGTTGCTGACCTCGTACCAGCGCAGGCCGGCGGCGGCCATGGCGGCATCAGCGATCTCGTACTTGTCGGCCAGATCGTCTTCGTCGGGCATCGGCAGTTCGCCCCGGCGCACCATGGCGCCCATCTTCGTGCCGGGCTCGATAATGAGCGAATACGCTGAGATGTGGTCGACGTCGTTGCTCAGAGCCACGTCCAACGACCGGCGCCAATCGTCGATCGACTCCCCCGGTGTGCCGTAGATGAGGTCGAGGCTGAGTTCCAGACCGGCCTCTTTGATCCACCGGGCCACATCCGGAATCTTGTCCGGGTCGTGCGTGCGATCGAGGGTGGCGAGCACGTGGGGCACCGCCGACTGCATCCCCAAGGAGATCCTGGTGAACCCGGCGGCGGCCAAGGTCGCAATATAGGCAGGATCCAGTGTGTCGGGGTTCGCTTCGGTCGTGACCTCGACGTCCGGTGCCAAGCGATAGCGGTCTCGGATATCGTCCATCACCCCCGCCAGCACCTCGGCGGACAACAGTGTCGGGGTTCCCCCGCCGAAGAAGACCGTCGTCACCGCACGGCCGGCCGCGCCCGCCTCGGCGAGGACATGGGCCGACAGATCAAGCTCACGGGCAAGATTGCTGCGGTAGTCATCGCGGGAGGCTCCGGGCCCCAGATCCTCTGCCGTATAGGTGTTGAAGTCGCAGTAGCCGCAGCGGACTCGACAGTACGGTACGTGAACGTAGAGACTCAGCCCGCGAGCGTCCGCGCCGACCCCGGCCGAGGCCGGCAGCGAACCATTGAGCGGTGGAGTCTCACCAGTCGGTTGTGTCGGCACTTACTTCTTGGGTTCCTTCTTGGGATCCGGTTCATCCGAGGACAGTGCGGCAATGAAGGCCTCCTGCGGGACCTCGACGTTGCCGACGACCTTCATCCGCTTCTTGCCTTCCTTCTGCTTCTCGAGCAGCTTGCGCTTACGGCTGATGTCGCCGCCGTAGCACTTGCTCAGCACGTCCTTGCGGATGGCGCGGATCGTCTCGCGGGCGATGATGCGCGAACCGATGGCAGCTTGGATCGGAACTTCGAACTGCTGGCGCGGGATGAGCTTGCGCAGCTTTCCGGCCATGAGCACGCCATAGGAGTAGGAATTGTCGCGGTGGACGATCGCGGAGAACGCATCGACCTGGTCGCCGTGGAGCAGGATGTCGACCTTGACCAGGTCCGCTGCGTCCTGGCCGTCGTCGGAGTAGTCGAGGGTGGCGTAGCCCTTGGTCTTCGACTTCAGTTGGTCGAAGAAGTCGAAGACGATCTCTGCCAGAGGCAGTCGGTACCGGATCTCGACGCGGTCCGAGGACAGATAGTCCATCCCCTGCAGGTTGCCGCGACGTGTCTGGCACAGCTCCATCACCGCGCCGATGTGTTCACTCGGGGTGAGGATGGTGGCCCGGACCATGGGTTCTCTGACCTCTTTGATCTTGCCCGTCGGATACTCGCTCGGGTTGGTGACCTCCATCTCCGATCCGTCTTCCATGGTGACGTCGTAGATCACGCTGGGCGCGGTGGAGATGAGGTCGAGGTCGTATTCGCGCTCAAGACGGTCCCGCAGGACCTCGAGGTGGAGCAGACCGAGAAAGCCGCAGCGGAAGCCGAAGCCCAGCGCCGTCGAGGTCTCCGGCTCGTAGGCCAGCGAGGCATCGTTGAGCTTGAGCTTGTCGAGGGCGTCGCGCAGCACGGGGTAGTCCGATCCATCGATCGGGAAGAGACCGGAGTACACCATGGGCTTGGGTTCTTGGTAGCCTTCGAGCGCCTGTTCGGCAGGCTTCGGAGCAAAGGTGACGGTGTCGCCGACCTTGGACAGGCGAACGTCCTTGACGCCGGTGATGAGGTACCCGACCTCACCGACGCCGAGTCCCTTGGTGGCGCGCGGTTCCGGTGAGGAAACGCCGATTTCGAGGAGTTCGTGCGTGCTGCCGGTCGACATCATCGTCAGCTTCTCACGGGGATGCAGCGCACCGTCGACGAGGCGGACGTACGTCACCACGCCCCTGTATGTGTCGTACACGGAGTCGAAGATCATCGCCCGTGCCGGAGCATCGGCGTCGCCGACCGGAGCCGGAATGTCCGAGACGATGCGGTCGAGGACTTCTTCGACGCCTTCGCCGGTCTTGCCCGACACGAGCAGGCAGTCCTCGGGTTCGCAGCCGATGAGGTTGGCGAGCTCTTCCGCGTACTTCTCGGGCTGTGCGGCGGGGAGGTCGATTTTGTTGAGAACGGGAATGATCGCGAGATCGTTCTCCATGGCCATGTAGAGATTGGCCAGGGTCTGGGCTTCGATGCCCTGTGCTGCGTCGACGAGAAGCAGTGCGCCCTCGCAGGCGGCCAGTGACCGGGAGACCTCGTAGCTGAAGTCGACGTGTCCTGGGGTGTCGATCATGTTGAGTGCATAGGGAGCAGCCTCGTTCTCCCAGGCCATGCGCACAGCCTGGGATTTGATCGTGATTCCGCGCTCGCGTTCGATGTCCATCCGGTCGAGGTACTGAGCTCGCATATCGCGCGGTTGGACCGCCCCGGTGACCTGGAGCATCCTGTCGGCCAGGGTCGACTTGCCGTGGTCGATGTGAGCAATGATGCAGAAATTGCGGATCAACTCGGGTGATGTAGCGGACGGAGAAATCCGTTCGAGTGCTTGCGGCTTCACCTGAGGTGACATGAACGCCCTTCCTTCGACAGACCAGAACTTCCATTGTTCCATGGGTTGCGCACCAGACTGGAATCCTCTGCGTCCCGAAGCGTGCGGGAACCACATCCTCGCCGCCGCTCGGACTCGCTGAGAATCCGGGCACCGGTCGCCACTTTCGGCACGGATCGGCGACGATTGGATCATGAGCGACTTCTCGATCATGAGCTTCAACCTCAGATATCCCGCCCTGGACGGGCACCCTGTGGCCACACGTCTGCCCATCGCCGCAGAACTCATCACGCACGCCCATCCCCACATCATCGGCACGCAGGAGGGTGAGCTCGATCAGCTCGAGACGCTCATCAGCCTGCTTCCCGATGAGTACATCTGGTTGGGTGAGGGTCATTCGGGCGGCAACTCGGGTGAGTTCACCGCGGTCATCTACGATTCGTCCCGCTTCGACGTCGACGCCGTGGACATCAGCTGGCTGTCCGAACAGCCGGAGACAGTCGCCTCCGAATCCTGGGGCGTCTCCCACGCCCGGACCCTCACCGTCGTCGATTTTCGTGATCTGATCGCCGGGCATTCGCTGCGGCTGCTCAATACGCACCTCGATCACAAGTCCGAGCATGCCCGCTTGGAGTCCGGGAGGCTCATGGCCGGCCACCTCGCCGAGGCGAACGGCCCATCCGTGGTCACCGGAGACTTCAATGTCGCCACCGGCTCCCCCGTCTACGACTTCTTCTGCGCAGAGCTGGGACTCACGGACACCGGGGCCCTCGTCCCGAGTGAGGACATCGGCACCTTCCACCGCTACAGGGGACCGAAGATCGGCGAACCGCGCATCGATTGGATCCTGACCTCTTCCGGTCTGCGCACCGTCACCACACGGATCAACACCTTCAGCTCCCACGGCGAGTACCCCTCCGACCATTTTCCCGTCGAAGCAGTCCTGAGCTACGTCGATTAGGATTGGCGCACATGAGTTGGAAATCACTGGTCGGTCGCGTCGTCAAGATCGGCGCCAAGGAAGGCTTCAAGTTCCTCAGGGAATCACAGGCGAAGAAGAAGGCGGATTCGCAGGGTTCGGGGCCCCGTCCCAGCAGTCCCCCTCGAGGTGATGCACGGGCCTCCGGATCCGCCTCGGCGCGGGGCGGAGACTATCCGGGCGACTACCGCGGCCCGGTCAACGTCTCCTATGCACCCGACCTCGACGGCGATGCCGATCCGGGTGAAGTCGTCTGGGGATGGGTCCCCTACGAAGAGGACCATTCCCAGGGCAAGGACCGTCCGTCCCTGATCGTCGGCAAGGACGGTCGCTGGGTGCTGGCACTCATGCTCACCAGCCAGGACCACATCCCGGGTGGAGTCGGCCAGGTGCGCGAAGACCGTCACGCCCGGTGGATGAATATCGGCAGCGGGGACTGGGACTCTCAGGGCAGGCCCTCTGAAATCCGTCTCGATCGTGTGATTCGCCTCGATCCGCAGTCCATCCGCCGCGAAGGCTCCATCATGCCCCGCGAGATCTTCGAACAGGTCGCGGACAACGTCGACGCCGGCTGACTCCGGGTCCGCACCGAGACCGAACTCCAGTTGGGTCCGAACTGCGACCAGGGAGCCAGAATTTCTGCCTGACGGGATCAGGCTGTATCGTTGTGTCAGTATCTTCATCAATGGCGTGTGTCTCGTCTAGGTCGGGTGAAGATGCCATCAGACTCGATATCATCGATGTGTTTCCCCGCGGAGATGAGCATGTCGGTCGGATGTGCCCTCACGACCATGTTCCACTAACACGAAAGAGTGTTGAAATTGGCTAATATCAAGTCACAGGTCAAGCGGATCGAAACCAACGAGAAGGCTCGCCAGCGCAACAAGGCTGTGCGGTCCGAGGTTCGGTCACACGTCCGCGTCGTCCGCGAGAACATTGCTGCCGGCAACAAGGACGAAGCACAGCAGGCATATGCTGTTGCCGCCCGTAAGCTCGACAAAGCTGTTTCGAAGGGTGTTCTGCACAAGAACAACGCTGCGAACCGCAAGTCGCGCATGGCCACGCAGATCAACGCTCTCTGAGTCGATCACTGAGGCTATAGCTTCGGGGCCCCGATCCATATGGATCGGGGCCCTTGTGCATTCACAGCATGCTGCGCGGTGCACTCACCGCTCAGTGTGCGTGGCTTCTCAGCGCTGGCGGGCCAATCGGCAGACTTCGGAGACGAACCATTCGACGGCGTAGACAGGGTCGCGTCCTCCGCCCTTGACAGCTTCATCGGCTTCGGCCGCCGCGATCAGCGAGTGGCCCAGGGCGACTTCGTTCCACCGCCGGACCTCGCGCCTGGCACGGTCGACCTGCCACGGAGCCATCTTCAGCTCCGAGGCCAGCTCACCGCTCGATCCCGAGAAGCCCTGCACCTTGGCCATCGACCGCAGCTTCATTGCGACCGCCGCGACCAGGGGAACCGGGTCGGAACCGGTCGACAGGGCGTGACGCAGGAGGCTCAGTGCGTTCTTCGCATCGCCTCCGACAGCGGCATCGGCGACCTTGAAGCCTGTGGCCTCGACCCGACCGCCGTAGTACTGGTCGACGACCTGAGCGGTGATGGTTCCGTCTGTGTCCTCGATGAGCTGTTCGACCCCGGCGTTGAGTTCGGACAGGTCGGAGCCGAGCGCCGACATCAGCGCGGCCATTCCGGATTCGTCGATCTGCCTCTTCGCGGCCTTGAACCGGCCTTGGGCGAACTTGGCCCGGTCGCTCTCATTCTTCAGTGCCGCCGCATCGACCCGGGGGAACCCGCTTGCCTCGAGCTTCTTGACCAGCTTCGCTCCGCGATTGCCTCCACCGTGGAGGAGCAGGACGACCGCATCGTCATTGGGTTCGTCGAGGTAGGCGAGCGCATCGGCCAGGAAAGCCTCCGAGCATTTCTCGACGCTGTCGACGACGATGAGCTTCGACGTGGAGAACAGTGAGGGCGAAGCGGCCATAAGCAGCTCCCCGCCCTGATATCCGGCGGCGTCGAACTCGATCTCCTCCGGGTCCTTCTTCCGTGCAGCAGCCACGATCCGATCCTTGGCCATGCGGATGAGCACCGGCTCGTTCCCGGAGATCATCACAACGGGCGCGGGCTTAGCGGAACTCCACGGAACCAGGGTCTTCTTCACTGCCATGTGCCAAGCCTATCGTGAGCCATGGACACGTTGCGCGGCAGAGACCCGCACTCGAACCCGCACTCGATCGCTCAACCGTGCACTCATCCGGAAGCGGACTCGCAGTGCTGTCCTGTGCTGTACTGCGCATCGGCATACACGGCGACGGTGCCGCAGAGATCGGTGCGCAGAACCGGGACGGCGCCGAAGGCTCGCTGAGCTCGTGGCGTGGGGTGACCGTAGCTGTTCTCACCTACGGAGATCACTCCGAGGCGAGCGCCTGCGGCCGTGAAGAAGTCCTCTGACAGGTCGGAGGACCCGTGGTGGGGCGCGATGAGCACATCGACGGGTTCAAGGCTCTGAGCTACGATGAACTGTTCGTCCTCGCCGATGTCACCGGGGACCAGGTAGCTCAGGCCCTCCTGTTCGACCCGCAGGACCAGTGAGTCCTCGTTGCGCACCTCTCCTGACTCCGCAGTGGGACCTCGTTCTCGCACTGTCTGCGGTGGTGGCCACAACACCGTGATTCGAGCCTCGGCGGCGTCGAGCGTGCGTCCCCGCGTCGTCGGCACCACCTCGGCGCCGGTGTCTTCGACAATGCCTCGGACCTCGTCTGACCCGACGACGTTGGCAGACACCCACAGTCGGTGCAGGGTCCGAGACCAGGTGGTTCCCGCATAACCGGCGCTGTGGTCGGCGTCGAAGTGGGAGATGACAAGATCGAAGTCCTCGATCCGGCCCTCGTCGAGGCACACGTCGACGGGCTTCGGGTCCTTCCCCGTGTCGATGACGAGTCCACGGTCATCGCCGAGGTTGATCAGCGTTGCCGAGCCCTGCCCCACATCGCAGATCATGACCAGCCAGTCGTCTGCCGGCGGCTTCGACCGGCCGACGACGATGATCAGTGCGGTCAGGCAGATGCAGAGTACGACGACTGGGACTCCCCACAGCTTTCTGCGTACCAGCAGCCACAGCCCTGCGGCCAACAGGAAGAGGAGCCCGAGCGCCGCCAGCGTCCCCCAGGGAGGTTGCGGCCAGTCGAGGGCCGCCCCGGGCAGTCCGGCACAGACTTTGGCCACGGCAACGATCCACCATGCGCACAGCGAACCGAGCCAGGCGGGCAGCTGAGCGCACCACAGGAGCCCTGGGACACCGACGAGCCCGACGCCGGCGCACACCAGAGACACGAAACCCGCAATGGTGGCAGGCAGCACCGCGGGTGCGGCCAGGGCATTCGCCGCCACCGACCACAGCCCGATGCGGGGGTCGATCGCCACAAGCACGGGCGTGCACGCCAACTGGGCAACCAGGGGCACGATGAGGGCGCTGATGACGATGGCGGGGACCATCGACAGACGCAGACTCAGACGCCGCAGAATGATCGGAACGACGAACATGATTGCGGCCGTCGAGACGACGGAGAGCACGAAACCCACCGAGCCTGCCAGCACGGGGACCAAGCTGAGCAGGATGCACACGGTCGAACTCATCACCGCCACCGGTGAGATACCGCTCCCGCGCAGGAACACGAGGGCGACCGCGATCGCCATACCCGCCGCGCGGATGGCACTGGGTTCGAACCCGACGACGAACACATACCCCACGCAGGTGAGCACACCCACGGCGACACGGGTCCTGGGCCCGGCCCGACACAGTCCGGCAACCAGTCCGGCGCCGAGGCTGACGATCGTGACATTGCTTCCGGAGACGGCGGAGATGTGAGTCAGTGACACGACGCGCATGTCGTCCTTCATCTGTGCGTCCTGAGGTTCGGTGTCTCCGACGACGAGTCCCGGCAGCAGTGCTCCCCCGCTGTGCCCCGAGGCCAAAGAGTCATGTCGCAGCTGCATCCGCAGGTCTCCTCGCCACTGCCACAGGCTGTTCGGTGCACGGAGGATCGTCGGGTCGGCGTTGCTGAGGCGCACGTCGTCGAGGGCTTCAGTGCGCATCGAGATGTGCGAACCCTCGGGCGGGACGGTAGGGCTGAGCACCTCGGTGATGCCCGACGAGGTCAGCACCGTCAGCCGTGACCACCCCGAGGCTCCCGGTTGGCTGTGCCCGACCACCATGCCCTCCACCTCGGTGACTTCGACAGTGCCGCGGGCAGCGCTGAGCATCGTGGTCTGCACCGTGAACAGGCACCCGAAGACGATGAGGAGAACACCGAGGTGGTGGTGTCTGCGCAGGCAGAGGAACCCGAGACCGACGAGGACGGGGACAGCGACGAGCGCCCATGGACCTGGGGCCGCCAGTGCGGTGGCCCATAGGCTCATCGCACAGATGAGCAGACGAACGGAGCCGGGCCAGACCTTCGCCACCGAGCGCACCCAGCCGAGAGTGGCCTTCCCCCGGTCTCTCGCCCGCTCTGCCCTATCCGACGACGACAAGGTCTTTGAGACTCTCGAAGGTCTTAGGGCCGATTCCCTGGACAAGCAGCAGATCCTCCACCTTGTCGAAGGGCTGCTCTTCGCGGTGGGCGATGATCGCCTCCGCGGTCACCGGTCCGACGCCCGGCAGCGTCTGCAGCGCCGTGAGGTCGGCCGTGCTGAGATCGACCTTCCCACCCTGGTTCGGATCTGCAGCAGCACTGCCGGAGGCGCCTGCTGCACTGTCTGCCGCACTG
>NZ_JAKDJU010000115.1 GCF_030453725.1 Brevibacterium picturae | reverse complement strand
ATCGAAAGATATCTCGCCGCCGATGTCGAGAATGCGCATGTGGCTCCGTCCCAGTGATGTCAGCGAAGTTCGCGACGAGAAAGCGATCAGAGGAGACAACCATGGCCAAGTACCTGATGCTCAAGCACTACACAATGGCCCCCGAGTACATGCAGTACACCCCGATGGAGGAGTGGACGCCGGCCGAAGTCGACGCGCACATGAACTACATGAACGCTTTCGTCGACAGGCTCAAGAAGACGGGCGAATACATCGGCTCGGAGGCACTGTCGCCCGAGGGCACGTTCGTCCGATACGACGGTGAGGGAAAGCCACCGGTCACCGATGGTCCATTCCCCGAGACCAAGGACCTCATCGCCGGAGGAATGATCATCGACGTCGAATCCTATGACCGTGCACTCGAACTGGCGGGCGAACTCTCGGCGGCACCGGGTGCCGGCGGCGAACCGATCCGCGAATGGCTCGAACTCCGCCCCTTCATGGGAGTCACACCGAACACGACGGACTGAACGAGTGACCATGAACGACGATGAGCTGCGCAACGCCGTGCCGATCGTGATCGGCATCCTTCAGCGGAGGGGAGCAGACTTCGCCACCGCCGAGGATGCCGTTCAGGATGCCCTGATCGAGGCGTTTCGCACGTGGCCGGAGAACGAACCCCGCCATATGCAGGGCTGGCTGATCACGGTCGCCTGGCGCAAGTTCCTCGACCGAGTCCGGGCTGAGTCCTCCCGGTCAGCGAGGGAGGAACATGCCTGTGCACTGGACACGGATGCGGCGACCACCTCGGCCGATGACACCGTCGATCTCTATTTCCTGTGCGCCCATCCTGACCTCAGCCCAGCCTCGGCGGTGGCACTGACTCTGCGGGCCGTCGGCGGGCTGACGACCCGGCAGATCGCCGAGGCCTACCTGGTGCCGGAGGCGACGATGGCTCAGCGCATCTCTCGAGCCAAACGCACTCTGGCCGGGCGTCGGCTCAACCGGCCTGGAAGCATCTCCGCGGTCCTCACGGTGCTCTATCTCGTGTTCAACGAGGGCTACTCCGGTGACGTCGACCTCGCGGCAGAGGCCATCCGCCTCACTCGGGTGCTGGCCGCATCGATCGACCATCCCGAGGTCTCCGGTCTGCTGGCGCTCATGCTCATCCACCATGCCCGCCGCGAAGCCCGGTTCAGCGGCGATGGTGGACTGATCACCTTGGGCGAGCAGGACCGGTCTCGGTGGGACTCCCACCTCATCGCCGAGGGCATCGGCATTCTGCAGACCGCGCTCGCCCGCGATGAACTCGGCGAATTCCAGGTCCAGGCGGCCATCGGCGCTCTCCACGCCGATGCACAACGAGTCGAGGACACCGACTGGCCCCAGATCGTCGAGTGGTACGACGAACTGCTCAGGTTCCACGACAGCCCGATCGCGTCCCTCAACCGGGCTGTCGCGATCGGTGAAGCCGACGGGCCGGCGGCCGGGCTGGCCCAATTGGACAGACTCGATGAGACTCTGCCGCGCTACTTCGCCGTCGAAGCGCACCTGCGAGAGCGGGCGGGAGAAGACGAGGCGGCGGCGAAACTCTACGTCAAGGCCGCGGCCAAGGCGGGCAACCTCGCAGAGCGCGACCACCTCATGCGTCAGGCGGCCGGCTGAACTCCGAGCGCTGAGGACTGAGCACCGAACTCGCGGTAGTCTGAGCGCATGGTTGAAGCAAGCGTGGACAGCGTCATGGAGACACTGGCGGCGATGGAGGAGCCCAAGGCCCGTGCCGTCAATGAGAAGCACGGTGACGACCACGGTGTGAATCTGACCAAGCTGCGGGCCGTGGCCAAGGAGCTGAAGAAGAACGACGAGCTCGCCGTCGAACTGTGGGACACCGGTGATACCGCGGCGCGTCTCGTCGCGATCCTCATCATGCGGCCCCGCAGCTATGACGCGGAGCGCCTCGATGCCATGCTGCGCGAGGCTCGAAGACCGAAGGTCCACGCCTGGCTGGTCAACTACATCGTCAAGAAGTCGAAGCATGCCGAAACACTGCGCCTGGCCTGGATGGACGACCCCGACCCAGTCATCGCCTCAGCCGGGTGGGCATTGACCAGCGAGCGTGTGAACAAGTCGCCCGAGGGCCTCGACCAGGCAGGTCTCCTCGATATCATCGAGGCGCAGATGCTCGGCGCCGAAGAGCGCCTGCAGTGGGCGATGAACGAAACCCTGTCCTCCATCGGCATCGAGAACGAACAGCTGCGGCCACGCGCCCTCGCCATCGGCAACCGCCTCGGCGTCCTCAAGGACTATCCGACCCCGCCCAACTGCACCTCTCCCTTCGCGCCGACCTGGATCACGGAGATCGTGGCCCGCAGGCAAGCGGAATGAGTCCGACCTAGACCGCCACGATGTGAGGGTGCTGCCGGTGGAAATCGGTGGCCTGCTGGAACGCATGCCCTGCGGCCAGCAGCAAGCCCTCCTGGAAGTCTCCGGCGACGAACTGAGCGGCCAGCGGGGTGCCGCGTTCGGAGAACCCGGCGGGCAGGGTGATCGAGGGCATGCCACAGTTGTCGATCGGTGCCGTCGGAACCGTCACCGCGGCAAACAGTTCGGCATCCGAGCCGAGGTTCTCCATCTGCGTGATCGTCGGTGAGGCGGCTCCGATGCCCGGAAGCAGCAGCAGATCGATGTCGGCCATGAGCCCGCGCATGCGACCGGTGAATGCACGTCTGGATTCGAGCAGCTCGTGGTAGTCGACGGCACTGAGTCCGCGCCCGATCTCGATGAGGCCGGCGAGGTCGGGTCCGTACTCGGCTGACCTCGAAGGATAGTTCTCTGCATGAACGCCCGCGGTCTCGATTCCGCACAGGGCAGTCCATTCCTGCGCGGCTTCGGGAAGCCCGGGGGTGCGCACGTCGAGGACGCGCCAGCCGAGGTCGATGAGCACCTCAATCGTGGACTCCAGCATCTCATTGGTGACGTCATCGAAATGCTCGGCGGCCAGTTCGCGGTCGAAGCCGACGACCGGAGCGTGGTCGAGTTCGAGCTGCTGGCTGTAGCGGGGGACCGGTTCGAGGGCCGAGGTCGGGTCGTTGGGGTCATGGCCGGCAATGGCCTCGAGGATGATGGAGGCGTCGCGTGCGCTGCGCGTCATCGGGCCGATGTGGTCGAGGCTCGGCGCCAACGGGAAGATGCCGTTGCGCGAGACCCGGCCCCAGGTGGGTTTGAGTCCGGTGACCCCATTCGCCGAGGAGGGCAGCCGGATCGATCCGCCAGTGTCCGAGCCCAGCGACCCGTAGCAGAGACCGGCGGCGGTGGCGACGCCCGAGCCGCTCGATGAGACCCCGGACCAGGTGTTCGGCTCCCAGGGGTTGACCGGAGTCGGCAGGTCGGGGTGGTGGCCGGTGAAGGCGCCCTCTGTGAGACGCAGCTTCCCGAGGATCACGGCCCCGGCGGCCCGCAGGCGCGCGACGACGGTGGCATCGTAATCGGGTTGGAAGTCGGAGTGGATCGTGGTGCCCGCGCCCGTGGGCGCATCGTGGGTGTAGGCCAGGTCCTTGATCGCCAGCGGCACACCGTGCAGCGGTCCCAGCCAGTCTCCGCGAGCCAGGCGCGCATCGAGAGCATCGGCTTCGGCCAGTGCCGATTCCCGCATCAGGGTGACGAAGGACAGGAGATGGGGGTCGAGCTCGGCGATGCGGTCGACCATGGCCTGCGTGGCGTCTCTGGAGCTCAGACGCCCGGACCTGATGAGCTCCGAGACCTCGTGCAGTTCGCGGAACTCGAGTCCGCTGTTCGCCGAGGTGGTTGTGCTGCTGGCCATGGACGCCTCCTTGCATCGGTTGTCCTCATGCTATCGGGGAAAGTCCGGAAGGTCACTGCTGGTCAGCTCCGCCCCCGGCGAGTTCTCGCAGGGCCTGGACATGAGCCTCGAGACGGGAGGCTCCCTCTGGGGTGATCGCGACCCAGGTGCGGGGCCGTTTGCCGACATAGCCCTTCCTGACCTCGATCATGCCTGCCTTCTCAAGGGCGGAGATGTGTCGGGAGAGCACGGAGTCCGAGACTCCGAGGGACTCGCGCAGAAGCTTGAACTCGGCCCTGTCTCGATTCTTCAGGCTCGCCACGATTCCGAGGCGGGTGGGATTTCCCAGGTCGGACTCGATCCGAGCCAGGGAGCCGCCGAGGTGGGGGATGGGTTCGGGTGATTCGTCAGTCATGATGTCTCTCGTTTGCGGATAGTCGAGGTCCAGCGGCGGTCGTTCAGCGGCGCAGACCGATGAAGGCCATGATGGGCGAGACGACCCAGATGAAACCGGCCGCGGCGAACGGTACCCAGGAAGAGGGGGCGAACCAATCGACGACGATCGCTGTGAAGAGGGCGACGAAGGTCAGCGGCAGCCAGATGCAGAGCACGAGGGTCGAGCGACGGCTCCAGCTCAGAGCCTTGACGAGGTAGACGAGCAGGGCTGGGACCAACCAGGCGAGACCTGCGCCGAGGAGAATCAGCTGCGTCGTGTTGTCCTCGATGACGCCGATGGCGACGATCCCGACGGAGAGGGCCGCACTGTAGACGAAGAGCATCGTGACCAGTGGCCAGGCATCGCCGGACCGTGCCTGGGTCTGCTTCGCTTCGACCTGCGAGAGAAGGTCCTCGGCCTGCTGCGGGGTGGGCGTGCTCATGACAACTCCTTCGTTGAATTCCTCACCGCTGCACGGTTCACTTTCGAATGAAAGTAATTACATAATAGCAAGTAGTTTCCAAAGTGGAAAGTTGTTTGGCAAAGGTTTTTTCGGAAAGAGTCGAACGAGCGTCGGAGACAGCCGGCAGTGCGTGGGGCTCAGGGGGCAGCCGTGGCAGCGACGGTGGCGGCGAGTTCCGTGGCGCTGGCGAGGTGGTCGTCGGCGACCTCGCCGGTGACGATCAGAGGGTCGAAGGCGAGCTTCCAACCAAGGCCCGTGGTGATCTGCTTCATCGCCGTCTCCGCGCCGGTCGTGTCGTAGCCGCCATGGATCCAATAGGAGAACGGTCGGCCCGCAGTCGGCTCCCTGACCTCGTCGTACGTGGTGTCGAAGAAGTGTTTGAGGGCGCCGGAGATGTAGCCGAAGTTCGCGGTCGTGCCGAGGACGAAGCCATCGGCGGCGAGCACGTCGGCGGCCGTCGCCTCCAGCGCCGGGCGGACGGTGACGTCGACGTCACCCAACTCCGGCATGCGCAGACCGGCCAGAGCCGCCTCGGCGATTTCAGACGTTGCCTGTGACGGAGAATGATGAACGAGCAATATGCTGACCATGGGACAAGACTAACTCTGCAGCAGTTCGACGAGGGAGGAATCGTGGCAGTCATCTTTGATCCGCTTCGCGGGCGGACACGGCCTGCGGCCAGCCATACCGATGAGGAGATCATCGACGTGCTCACCGGAACCACAGGTGGAATCGACACGACCGGCTGGGCGGTTCTGACGGGGGCCGGGATGAGTACCGACTCGGGTGTTCCCGACTATCGAGGGCCCGACGCCGTGCCCCGGCAGCCGATGACCCTCCAGACCTTCCTGTCCCACCCCGATCAGCGTGCCCGCTACTGGGCGCGTTCGTGGATGGGCTGGCCGCGTATGCGCTCGGCCCGACCGAATGCAGCACACCTGGGGCTCGCGCGGCTGCCGGTCGCCGGAATCGTCACGCAGAACGTCGACGGTCTCCACCAGGCCGCGGCACGGGAGAAGGACAGTGACAGTCCGGTCATCGACCTGCACGGCAGCCTTGATCGCGTCATCTGCCTCGATCAGGGACACATGTTCGACCGGGACTGGGTCCAGAGGCAGCTGAGCGAACTCAACCCGGACTTCGCGGAGCTCGTGGGAATCGATCCGATCGATGTCGAGACGGCACCCGACGGGGACGTCGACTTGGAGGAGACGAGTGACTTCACCGTCCTCGACTGCCCCCGCTGCGACGGAATGCTCAAACCCGACGTCGTCTACTTCGGTGATTCCGTGCCCCCAAGCCGGTTGCAGGAGGCCAATCGGGTATGCGATGAGGCTGCCGGCATCGTGGTGCTCGGATCCTCACTCGCGGTCCTGTCCGGGCTGCGATTCGTCCGGGCGGCCGCGAAGGCGTCGAAGCCCGTCGTCATCGTCACCGACGGGCCCACCAGAGGCGACGAGCTCGCCGATTATCGTTCGATCTCCCGCGTCGCCGATTTCGTGCACGATTGGGCATTCAGGCGAATCCAAGGCGAGGATGAAAGGCTTCGAGAATGAGCAGCTTTGCACGAACCGAACGCCTCCGCCTCGTCGATGCAGCACGCAGGGCCGGTGAGGATGCCCCGACTCTGTGTGAGGGCTGGACTACACGTGACCTGGCCACGCACCTCGTCATCCGCGAACGTCACCCGGTTGCCGCCCTCGGCATCTTCGTGCCGAGGTTCGAGGGCAAGCGCGCGGATCAGGAGCAGGCGTATGCCTCGATGCCGTATCCGCGTCTGCTGGGTCTGGTGGCATCCCCGCCGAGGTGGACCCCGGGTGGGTGGCCCGGCGTCGAATCGGTGATGAATACCGCCGAATATCTCGTCCACCACGAAGACATCCGACGCGCGGAGATCGAGTGGATCCCGCGCCGCCTGTCCCAGGCCGAGAACCGTGCGGTGTGGGCAGCGTGCCGAACCGCGCTCCTGCCCTTCGCTGCCAAGGCCGAGGGGCGTGTGGAGATCAACAGCCCCGGCTTCGGCCAACGCGGTGCGGGTGGACAGGGCAGTGGCAGCACAGCCACCATCACCGGTGAACCTGTGGAGCTCCTCCTCTACCTCATGGGCCGTGAGAAGCATGCCCTCGTCGACGTGAAGTGAGACGACTGCGGCGCACGGCGATGCGGGGGAAAACCCCCGAACAGGTGAACGGTTTATATCATTTCGCCTGCCGCGCAGGGTTTCTAGGCTGGTACCAACAGCACAGAGACGAGCAGAGGCAGAATCATGGACCCGAACTACACACCCAACGCTGAATACACATCGAACACCGGCTACTACGACTCGAACCGGAACTATGGCACCGGAGCGCAGCCGCCGCAGTCGTACCGTGCGCGGGCCGAGGACGATCCGGGCAAGGTCCTGGGAATCATCTCCCTGGTCGCGACGCTCTCGACGTTCCTCGGCTTCAACGTCATCGGGCCCATCGTCGGCATCATCACCGGCCACATGGCGCGCAAGAACTCACGGAGTGCGGGCTTCGCCGACAATGAGATGGGCAAGTGGGGCTTCATCCTCGGCATCGTCTTCATCTCGCTGGCGGCCCTCGGCGGCCTGCTCGGCCTCACGTTTGCCGGGGTCGCCGGACTGGCCGGAATCCTCGGAGCCTGAGGGGCAGAAGTCCTGCGGAACTCAGTAGCCGACCCAGGCTCCGCGCTCCTGATCGAGCACACGGGGGTGGAGCAGGGTCGAGGCCTTGATCTCGCCGACGGAGGCCCGATTACGGTCGGGAGGAAAGGTCGTGGAGGCGGCGAGCACCTCGGTGGTGGCGAATTTCAATCCCTCGGGAGAATCCCGAGGGATTGTCACGTCCGGACCCTGTTCGCTGGTCCCGCCGTGTCCGGAGGCATCGGCGAGGAAGTAGCCCCAATCACCGAAGCTGGGGACATCGACGTGATAGGGCGTGGTGGACAGACCGGCCTCGGCGACGGCCTCCCCGATGCCCCAATAGGCTTCCGGGGCGAAGTACGGGGAACCTGCCTGGACGACGAGGCGGGCCTCGGGAGTCATCACCTGCTTGATCAGTCCGTAGAACTCGATGCTGTAGAGCTTCGAGGTAGCCACATCGTCAGGGTCGGGCAGATCGGCGATGACCGCGTCATAGGCGGTGTGCTTCGCTTCGCGCAGCCAGGTGAAGGCATCGGCTGCGATGGTCGTGACTCGAGGATCGTCGAGCGCATCTTCGTTGAAGTCGGTGAAGTGCTCAGAGTTCTTCGCGAGCTCGAGGACACGCGGGTCGAGGTCGACGAGCGTGATCGATTCGACCTCGGGGTACTTCAGGATCTCACGTACCGCCAGGCCGTCCCCGCCGCCGAGGACGAGGACGTTCTTCTTCGGCCCATTCATCAGCGGGTGCACGAGGGACTCGTGATAGCGGTATTCGTCCGCCGAGGCGAACTGCAGGTCTCCGTTGAGATAGAGCCTCGTGTCCCCGGTCTTCTGTGACTCGGTGAGCACGATCTCCTGATAGTCCGTGCGCTGGGAATAGACGATCGGGTCCCGGTAGAGGCGCTGGCGGGTGGTCATCTCGATGTCGTCGGTGTAGACCCAGACCACGGTGAGGCCGCCGACGATGACGACCAGCAGTCCTGCCAGGATGACCTTTGCCCGGGTGCCGATCTCGGCGCGGAAGAGCCAGAGAACGATGAGGATGCCCACGACGGTGTTCGTGATGCCCACTGCCAGGGCACCGCGGGGCAGGCCGAAGACCGGGAGCAGGATGAAGGGGAAGGCGAGTCCTCCGACCAGCCCTCCGACATAGTCGGCGGCGAAGAGATCGGCGACGGCGCTCGAAGCCTTCTGCGCGCGGATGCGCTGGACGAGCTCCATGAGCAGAGGGATCTCCGCGCCGATGAGGGCGCCGATGACGAAGGCGAGGACGACCATCGCGACCGTGTAGACATCGGCGAAGGCGAAGGCCAGGTAGAGCAGGATGACCGAGAGCCCGCCGATGATGCCCAGGGCGGCCTCGATGAGGGCGAAGGCGACGGCGGCGAACCTTGTCAGGCGCTTCGTGGCCAGAGACCCGATGCCCATTGCGAAGACCATCACCGAGAGCACGATGGAGGCCTGGACGATCGTGTCGCCCAGGAGGTAGGAGCCGAGCGCAACGAGCGCGAGTTCGTAGACCATGCCGCAGCTGGCACAGATGAAGACGGCCAGGAGCACGAAGAACCGTGCGGGCCCCGGCTTCAGCGGCAGTGTGATCGAGCGTGGAGCGGCTGTGTCAGGCGAAGAGCTCAAAGGAGTGCTGCGGCCATGATGCCCGCGATGCCCACGTGAGCGGAGGCATTGACCCACACTTCAGGGTGAAACGCATCGGGTTTGATCATATCGCCGAGCTTGCCGGGTGTGAAGGCGTCGATGAGCAGGAAGCTCAGGGCCATGAGAATGATGCCGACGATGCCGAAGACGAGTGTGGAGATGATGCCGAAAAGGAAATCATCCGCGCTGGCCCGGATCGCGGCGATGACGATGATCGCCACACCGAGGAGGTCGGAGGCCACGAGGACCACGGCATTCTTCGACTTCTGCTGCCACAGGATGACGTGGAGCTTTCCGGGGGTGAGGAGGTCGACGACGAAGTAGCCGATGAGCATGAGCGCGAGGCCGCTCACAGCGTAGGAGAGGACGATCCCGATCTCGAGGATGAGGTCTGCCAACATGATTGCCTTTCAGAGTGCTGTCGGTGCTGTCGGTGCTGTCGGTGCTGTCGGTGTCGCGGATGCTGTCATTTGCCTGTGCCGGGCCCGCCTCCGCGGAATCCCGAGCCATCGCCGTAGTTCGTGCCCGAGCTGCTGGAGCTGCCGCCGAAGAAGGGCAGGAAGAAGAACCCGCCGCCCCCGCCGCCGGAGCCGTCCGAATCGTCCGTGCAGCCATTCATGATGCTGCCGAGGAGCATGACGATGACGACCAGCGCGATGATGGTGCCGCAGCCGCAGCCTCTCTTCTGGGGGTCCTGACCATTGTTCGAGGGGCCGGAACCGCCGCTTGGACCGCGTCCATCGCCGGGACCGCGCCCGCCGCC
>NZ_JAKDJU010000114.1 GCF_030453725.1 Brevibacterium picturae | reverse complement strand
GCGGTGACCGACATCGCGGTCAGAACCGGCCGTGGCCCCGAGAAGTCGATGACGGAGAATGAGCCCGGGGCTACGCTGATGCGCTGGAAATCGTCGAGCGGCATAGCCAGCGCATTCGCAATGATGGCCTTGATGATGTCCCCGTGGGAGACGAGCATCGCCCAACGCGACCCCTTGCCCTTGCTCTCACCGTGGTGCTTCTCCCGCTGTTCCTCGTCATGGCGTTCGGCTGTGCGGAGCTCGTCGACGACTGTCCTCACATGTGACACGGCACGGTCGGCCGCCTCGGCGATGGATTCGCCGCCGGGGAAACGCGCCTGCGAAGCTTGGTCGACGACGGTCTTCCACAGCTCTTCGCTGCCGAGTTCCTTCAGGCTCCGCCCGGTCCATTCGCCGTAGTCGAGTTCGATGAGTTCAGCGGCGGCTTCGATGCGGTCGATGTCGAGTGTTGACTCCGCGATTCGGGCTGTCTGCTCACATCGCTGGAGCGGGGAATGCAGCAGGCGGGAGAAATGCCGCTGCGGGAGCATCCGCAGGGTGTCGCGGAGGGCGCTGGCACCCTTATCTGTCAGCGACACGCCGGGTGCGCGACCGGCGAGGATCCCTGCCGTATTCGCACTGGAGACGCCGTGCCGGAGGAGAACGATGACGGGCATACCATCAACACTAGCCCAGATCGTTTACAGTGGGCCTATGAAACGTCAGCGTCCGACGATGACCTATGAGTTCCGCAAGGTCTCGTTCTCCAAGGATGTGCCCCGCTCGGTCAGTCTCCAGGAGCTCAATGATCAAGCCGAATACGGCAAATGGGAGCTGGCCCGGACCCGGATCTCCGTGGGAGGCACCAAGACCGTCTGGCTGCGCCGCAAGATCATGCCACTGACGCTGAACAGCTGACTACGTCCCTGTGAAGTCAGCCGCCGCGCTTCTGCCTGTCCTCTTCGCCGGCCTCGTCACCATCGCGGCCGGCGGTGCCATGTCCCTCCAGGGTCGCGCGAACGGCCTGCTCGGCCCGGTTCTGGGCCACTCCGTCTTCGCCGCGCTCGTCTCGTTCCTCATCGGACTCCTCCTCGTGGGCACGACACTGCTGTGCTCCTCCCGCTCTCGGACCGGCTCCCGGGCCCTGATCCGTTTGATCCGCACCCAAGCGATGCCGTGGTGGATGCTGCTCGGCGGTCTCAGCGGTGGCCTCGTCGTCATCGCTCAGGCCTCGACCGTGCCCATCATGGGAGTCGCGATGTTCACCATGGCGTTCGTCTCGGGTCAGGTGACCGGCGGCCTCGCCGTCGACTCCACGCGCCTGCCGCCGGGCGGCAGGCAGCGTCCGACGTTCCTCCGGGTCCTCGGAGTGCTCGTCGTCATCGCCGCCCTGGTCTACGGCGCCTCGGAGAGATTCACCCTCGGCGTCCCGCTCTGGGCCCTGCTCCTGCCCTTCGTCTCGGGCGCGCTGACATCTGTCCAGCAGGCGTTCAACGGACGGATCAAGGCCGCCACGGGCTCGGTCATCGTTGCCACGACGGTGAACTTCACCGTCGGGTTCCTCGCCCTGCTCGTGGCCGCTGGGATCATCATGGCCTCCGGAGTGACCTGGGCCGGGTTCCCGACGGAACCCGCTCAGTGGTGGATGCTGCTCGGCGGAGCCTTCGGCGTGATCTTCATCGGGCTGACCGCACTGACAGTGGCGAAGCTCGGCGTGCTGCTGCTCAGCCTGTTCTCGCTGTTCGGAAATCTCCTCGGTGCACTCCTGCTCGACCTCCTGCTGCCCATGCCCGGATCCCTGGTGAGCCCCACGACGGTCATCAGCGCCGCCCTGGTGCTCGCCGGGATCACGATCACGATTATGCCTTCATCAGGAAATCGCCCAAGACCCTCGCCCCGAACTTGAGTGCGGAGATCGGCACACGCTCGTCGACGCCGTGGAACATCGCCGGGAAGTCGAGATCCCCAGTCAGCTGCAGCGGCGCGAATCCGTATCCGGTGATGCCCAGCTCCGCCATGGACTTGTTGTCCGTGCCGCCGGAGAGCGTGTAGGGCAGAACCTTCGCAGTGGGATCATCATCGAGCAGACTCTTCTCCATCTGCGCGACCAGCGGGGTGTCGAAGGGCGCCTCCAGCGCGTCTCCCTCGTCGTTGGCCTCGATGTCGATTCCCTCCCCCGCCAGCTCCTTGATCTTGAGCATCACGTCCTCGTGCTGACCTGGCAGGGTCCGGCAGTCGACGTAGGCCGTGGCCGTGCCAGGGATGACGTTGTGCTTGTAGCCGGCGTTGAGGAACGACGGATTCGAGGTGTTCTGCAGCGTCGGGGCGACGAACTTCTCGACGGAACCGAGCTCAGCGAGCAGTTCACCGATCGTGTCGGCCCGGAACTCGATGCCGGTGATCTCGGCAACTCCCTCGAGGAGCTGCCGGGTCGCGACGGGGATCTCCTGCGGCCATGGATATTCGCCGATGCGGGCGATGGCTGCGGCAAGCCGGGTGACCGGGTTGTCATCGTTGCGCTGGGAGCCGTGACCCGCCGTGCCGTGGGCGATGAGGTTGAGCCAGGCGAGCCCCTTCTCTGCGGTCTGGACGAGGTACACGCGCTGGCCGCGGACATCGACGGAATAGCCGCCGACCTCGGAGATGGCCTCTGTGGCTCCGGCGAAGAGCTCCGGGTGGTTGCGGACCATATAGCGGGCGCCGTAGTTCCCACCGGCCTCCTCGTCGGCGAAGAAGGCGATGATGAGGTCACGACGGGGGCGCAGACCCTGGCGCAGCATATCGCGGACGGCGGCGATGATCATCGCGTCCATGTCCTTCATGTCGACGGCCCCGCGGCCCCAGAGCAGCTCGTCCTTGATGACACCGGCGAAGGGGTCGACGCTCCAGTCCTCTGCCGCCGCCGGAACCACATCGGTGTGGCCGTGGACGACGAGCGCGTCCGCCTCGGGGTCGGTTCCCTTGATCCGGGCGACCAGGGAGGCCCTGCCCGGTTCGGATTCGATGATCGTCGACGTCAGTCCCACCTCGTCGAACCAGCCTGCGATGAGATCCGCTGCCGGCCGTTCGGGGTTGACCTTGTTGCCTCCCCAATTCTGTGTGTCGATGCGAATGAGCTGCTGGCACAGAGAGGTGACCTCTGCCTCGGCGGCGGTGAAATCGTACACGGTGTCTCCCGTCGGGTAGGTGCAAAGATGCTGACGTGATCCACGTTATAGCAACTCGCTGCGTGTCGTCCCCGACGCCCACCGACCGGACTGTCCCCGCCCGTCCGTCGGGGCCCTCACCGACGGTCTCCGGGAGTGAAGCGAAATGGCCTCCGGATCAGATCCGGAGGCCATTTCCTCTGTTGTGCGCGAAGGGGGACTTGAACCCCCACGCCCGATAAGTTGGGCACTAGCACCTCAAGCTAGCGCGTCTACCAATTCCGCCACTCGCGCTGGCAACAGAGATTACTTTACACGCGACTTTCGGCCGTGCAAAATCAGATCGGCCGATTGTGACGCACGGCACTCGACTGCTTTTGGGCGGGTCATCGCTGCCGCTTTCACATGCTCATTCGCGCCTCGTTCGCAGCCTCATGCTCAGAGCTCTGAGACCTCGGAGAGGATGTGCGGTTTACCGGATCTGAGGTCGAAAACGGCGAACTTCGCAGCCTCATGACGCCGCCCTTCGGTGATGGCGAACCCGACTGTCGACGGCAGCAGCACAGGCTTCGCGAAGGACACGTCCCAGCGGTAGGACTCCAGCCTCGTATCGACCGCGGACAGGGCCCGTGAGGCACCGTACATTCCGTGGGCGATGAGCCGCGGGAAGCCGAAGCCCTTCGCTGCCAACCCATTGAGATGGATCGGATTGTAGTCACCCGAGGCGTGGGCGTAGCGCTGACCGATGATCGGATCGAGCCGCCACAGTGCGCTCGGGCTGGGAGCTGTGAACTCCTCCCGGGGCGGTTGCGGCTTGGGCTCTGCGTTGGGCAGCTTCTTGCCCTTGGCCAGATAGGTCGTCGTCTCCCGCATCTTGGCCACACCGTCGACCTTCGCCTCGACGACGACCTCGATCGTGGTTCCGGATGGATGCTGGAACGGACCGGCCAGCGACACATGGAAGTCGACGCTGTCACCAACGTGCACGGCGCCGAGGCTGTCGATCCTGTTGTGGATGTGGACCATGCCCATCATCGGCAGCGGCACCTCGGGGTCGCTGAGCAGCTGCATGCTCAGTGGAAAGGCGAGGACGTGCAGGTAGCCCGGGTGGACGATGTTGCCCAGCCCTGCACCGATGACGGTGGTGAAACCGGCGTAGGCATCGGCCTCGATCGGCATGCTGCGGTCGAGGGCGCGGGTGGGCAGGTCCGGGCTCGTGCGAGTCCCCAGCGGCAGGGCCTTGAGCACGGCCTTTGCGTAGAGCGGCAGCATCGATTCCTTGGCCATCATGCACCCACCATGTTCTGGCCACACACCCGCAGTGTCGATCCGTTGATGCCTCTGGCCCCCGCCGAGGCGAGGAACCCGATGGTCTCGGCCACGTCGACGGGCTGCCCGCCCTGTTGGAGACTGGAGAGACGTCGTGCGACCTGCCGGGTCAGGGTCGGCATCTTCGCGGTCATGTCGGTTTCGATGAAGCCGGGCGCTACAGCGTTGATCGTGCCGCCGCGCTTGGCGAAGTCGGGCGCCGAGGCGGCCGTGAGCCCGATGACGCCGGCCTTCGAGGTCGCATAGTTCGTCTGCCCGCGGTTGCCCGCGATGCCCGAGGTCGAGGCCAGTGACACCACCTGGGCTCCCTCGGCGAAGAGATCCTTGTCCCGCAGGTGAGAATTGATTCGTGCCTGGGAGGCGAGGTTGACGGCGATGACGGAATCCCACCGTGAAGCATCCATGTTCGCCAACATCTTGTCTCGGGTGATTCCGGCGTTGTGAACGATGATGTCGACCGGACCTCCGACCGCCTCGGCAATCTTCTCCGCCGCGGTCTCAGTGGTGATGTCGAGGTGAAGGGATCTGCCTCCGACCTCGTTCATCACCTCGGCCAGGGCCTGTCCGGCCTGGGGCATATCGACGCCGAGAACCTGAGCACCGTCACGGGCCAGGTTGCGTGCGATGGCCGCACCGATTCCGCGGGCGGCACCGGTCACGACGGCAGTGCGGCCCGCGAGCGGACCGGCATCTCCGGTGGACAGGAATTCCCGCATCCCGATCGGGGTGCCGGCCGAGGATGAGACGGTGATGAACTGCCCCGAAACATAGGCCGATTTGCCTGAGAGCAGGAACCACAGCGCGGTGGCCACAGAGGGCGCCTGCACATCGACGCTGTCGAGGAGGATCCCGTTCGCGGTCGCTCCGGCGCGCATCTCATGAGCCATGGAGCGGGTCAGGCCTGTGATGCCCTGGGCCGTCGCCGCGAGTCCAGGGCTCTGCTCCTGCGGATTCGGGGCCGCCGAGACAGTGATGACACGACCGCAGCGGGCCAGTGATCGCAGCGCGGTTCCGATCTCGAGCACGGTCTCCGACAGGTCACCGGGGGCGGCTGCCTCGTCGAAGACGGCGATGATAGCCCGCAGCGACTCACCTGAAGTGGCGTGGCGTCGAACTTCGAGCCCGTTGTCCAGGAGCAGATCGGCCAGTTTCTGTGCCTCGGGTCCGGAGCCGAGGACGAGGACCGGTTTCCGGCGATAGTCCGCCGGAGTCGAGTCGAAGCGGTGCAGCTCGACCGGCTGTGGCAGGCCGAGTGTCTTCGCGAACTGCTTCAAGGGTCCGTTGACCAAGTCCAAGTAGGTGTCTTTCATGCTGCCTCCACAATCGCAGTGAGTCCCTGGCCGCCTGCTGCGCAGATCGAGACCAACGACCTCTTCTTGCCGGTGAGCTTGAGGTACTTCGCGGTGGAGGCGATGATGCGTCCACCGGTCGCCGCGAACGGGTGTCCGGCCGCAAGGCTCGAACCGAGCGGGTTGAGCTTGGTCCGATCGATGGAACCAAGTGCCCCGTCGAGGCCGACCTTGTCGCGGCAGAACTTCTCTGATTCCCAGGCCGCCAGGTGGCTGAGCACGGTCGAGGCGAAGGCTTCGTGGATCTCGAAGACGTCGAAGTCGGAGAAGGTCAGTCCGTTGCGCGCCAGCAGGCGTGGGACCGCATAGGCCGGGGCCATGAGCAGTCCCTCGGCACCGTCGACGAAGTCGACCGCGCCGGCTTCTGCGTCGATGAGGCGGGCCAAGGGGGTGAAACCGTGTTCGTTCGCCCAATCCTCACTGCCGAGGAGGACGGAGGAGGCTCCGTCTGTCAGCGGAGTCGAGTTGCCGGCAGTCATCGTCGCCGGGGAACTCAGCTTCTTGCCGAACACGGGCGAGAGCTTGGCCAGCGATTCGGGCGACGAATCCGGGCGCATGTTCGTGTCGCGGCTGACACCCAGGTACGGGGTCGAGAGGTCGTCGAAGAAGCCCTCATCCCAGGCGCGGGCGAGATTGCGGTGCGAGGCCACGGCCAGTTCGTCTTGGGCCTCACGGGTGATCTGCCACCGGGCGGTGGTGATCGCCTGATGCTCGCCCATGCTCATGCCCGTGCGCGGCTCAGCCGTTGATGGCGCCTGAGGAGCCAGGTAGGCGGGGCGGATCTGCGCGGCGATCTTCGCGCGCTGGGCAAGGGTCTTCGCCCGGGTGAGCTCGAGCAGGATCTCGCGCATCGAGTCGTTGACGACGATAGGAGCGTCCGAGGCCGAGTCGACGCCCGAAGCGATGCCCGACTCGAGCTGACCGGCGTTGATCTTGTTATTGAGGCTGACCACGGTCTCGAGGCCGGTGGCGCAGGCCTGCCCGACGTCGAATGCGGGAGTCGTGGGCGCCAAGGCCGAACCGAGGACGGCCTCACGCGTGAGGTTGAAGTCCTTCGAATGTTTGAGGACAGCGCCTCCGGCAACTTCACCGATGTTCTCACCGGCCAGGCCGAAGCGAGCCACGAGTCCGTCGAGAGTGCTCGTGAGCATATCGAGATTGCTCGCCTTGGAGTACTGCTTGTTCGAACGGGCGAACGGAATGCGGTTGCCGCCGAGGATGACGGCGCGCTGGGTGGGAGTGGACATTTGCACCTCCGATATATGGATTTAACTGTTACCGACAGTACCTGATACTGTCTGTCACATGAAATCGCTCACAGATGGTCGGTCCACTCGGTGGCAGCAGCACCGCGACCTGAGGCGTCGGGAGTTGCTGCGCGCTGTCCGGCATGTGGTCGACGTCCACGGCGACGAATTGTCGATGGAGCAGATCTCGGAGCATTCAGGCACGACGAAGTCTGTCCTCTACCGGTACTTCACCGACCGCGCCGGACTGCAGGCGGCGATGGGCGAATGGGCGATGGATGTCATCTCCAAGTCGCTCGACGACGCGACAGCAGCCTCGGCGCAGGATGCACTGACCGAAATGATCCGCGCCTACGTCGCGCTCGCCGCCGAATCACCGAATATCTACCGATTCTGCGACACCGCAGTCAATCGTTTCGCACCCACCGAGACGGGCGGGTTCTTCAACTCGATCGCCGGGCTCCTTGCCGAACGCCTCGAACTCGAGGGGTCACAGGGGCAGCTGTGGGCAGCGGGCGCTATCGGATTCGTGCGTGCCGCAACCGAGAACTGGCTGGCCGATCCCGGTCACCCCGATGGGTTCGCCACCGCAATCAGCCAATGGCTCTGGGCCTCACTGCCCGCAAAACTAGGAGTAGACGAATGAAGCTTTCCCTTGATCCACAGGCGATCAACACCGTCCTCGACGGACGGTGGGCCGCGGCACGACGCCAGGGCCGGTCCCTGGCACTCGACGAGACCACTCACGACGATCCGGCCGATGACCTCGAGACCGCCCGGGCGAAGACGCTCAACAGTGTCGGACTGATGGCGGACACCGGCCTGACGAAGCTCAGCCTGCCGGAGTCTCTGGGCGGCCGCAATGAGCACGCAGCGAACATCGCCGCGTTCGAAGAGACCGTCACCGCCTCCCCCAGCCTCCAGGTCAAGGCCGGTGTCCAGTTCGGACTCTTCGGTGGCGCGATCCTGCACCTGGGCAATTCCGAACAGCACGATGCCTGGCTGCTGGCCGCACAGAGCGGCGAACTCTTGGGCTCGTTCGCGATGACGGAGATCGGGCACGGATCAGATGTGGCTGCGGTCGGCACAACGGCGACCTATGTGGCCGAGGACGAAGAGTTCGTCATCGACACCCCTTTCCGCGCCGCGACCAAGGAGTACATCGGCAGCGCCGCGCGGGACGCACGGGCCGCGGTGGTCTTCGCCCAGCTCATCACCGATGGCGTCAACCATGGTGTGCACGCGTTCTTCGTGCCGATCCGCGATGAGGACGGCCAGGTCCTGCCGGGCATCAGCACCGAGGACGACGGCTACAAGGGGGGTCTCAAGGGCGTCGACAACGGACGGATCGCCTTCGACCAGGTGCACATTCCCCGGTTCAACCTCCTCGACCGCTACGGTGCCGTGACTGCGGCAGGCGAATACTCCTCCCCCATCGATTCCCCGGGTCGTCGCTTCTTCACGATGCTCGGAACCCTGGTCCAGGGGCGGGTCTCCCTCGACGGTGCCGCCATCGTGGCCTCGAAGCTGGCCCTCGACATCGCCGTGCGCTACGGACTCGAGCGCAAACAGTTCACCACCGTCGACGACATCAACGAGACCACCCTCTTGGACTATCAGCAACATCAGCGCCGTCTGATGCCGGCCATCGCCTCGGTCTATGCCTCGGCCTTCGCCCACGACAAGCTGCTCACCTCCTTCGAGGAGGTCTTCTCCGGTGCCGACGGCAGCGAGGAGAATCGCGCCCTGCTCGAAACCCGCGCCGCGGCATTCAAGGCTGACACGACATGGATGGCCCTCGACGTCATCCAAGAATGCCGGGAGGCCTGTGGCGGGGCCGGCTACATGGCCGAGAACCGTCTCGTGGGACTGCGCGCCGACCTCGACATCTATGCCACGTTCGAAGGCGACAACACTGTCCTCCTGCAGCTGGCGGCCAAGCGCCTCCTCGGTGATTATGCGAAGGAATTCGCCAATATCGACGTCGGCGGGGCAGCCCGCTACATCGGCACTCAGGCGGCCGAGCACACGCTCTACCGCACCGGACTGGCAAACGCGGGGCTCGCAATCTCCGACGTATTCACCCCGAACCTCGGCGAGAAGAGGATCCGATCGGGTCGCCTGCAGCGCTCACTGCTCGAAACCAGGCTCGAGGTCATGGTCTCCGGACTCGCCCAGGCGCTACGCCCGGCGATGAAGATGTCGGCGGCCGATGCCGCGGACCTGTTCAACTCCAATCAGCACGAATTCATCGAGATGGCGCGCGCCTACGTCGAGCTGGAGAAGTGGAAGGCCCTCGATGAGGCGATGAAGGACCAGACCGACCCTGACCAGAACAAGCTGTTCCGGCGATTGCGGGATACCTACGGACTCAGTCTCATCGAGAAGCACGTCGGCTGGCACCTCATGTATGGTCGCTTGCCCATGCTGCGCGCACGTCAGCTCAATGAGACGCTCAACCGCCTGTGTGCGAAGCTGTCCGCCAATGCTGTGGACCTGGTGGATGCCTTTGGTTACGGCGATGATCACCGCCGCGCGACGATTGCGACAGGCGTTGAGGCCGAGAGACAGACCGAAGCCGCCGACTACTACCGCCATTCCCGTGCCCAGGAAGACTATGCGGTCCCGGAGAAGCAGCTGCGCAAGGCTGCGAAGGCGGCACGGAAGGCCGCTGAGAAGGACGGCCGCAAGGCGAAGTCCGGAAACTAGAGGTCTCGAAAGTCAGTGAGCGGGCCCGGCGGGCAAAAACCCCCCCCGCCCACGCACGGTTTTGTGTGGCGATGATTTTACCACCCATAAAACCGGGCCGAACCCGGGCAGGC
>NZ_JAKDJU010000113.1 GCF_030453725.1 Brevibacterium picturae | reverse complement strand
GGCGCGAGCAGCACCTCCAGCCCCTGAGCCCCCAGCGGCCGAACTTCCAGCTGCTCCAGCCACCCCTGCTGCGCCGACAGCTGCCCCGCCCACAACCGCGGCACCAGTCCCGGCGCCAGCGGGAGGATTGTCATCGGGGCGCTGCTTCGGTGAGACCGCGGCAACAGGTGCAGTGGAATGAGTTGAGCCGTCGTCTGACTCATCAACTGAATGGGGTGAGAGCCTGCGCACCTCCTTGGGTGGCGTGGCGGAGTCGGCTTCTCGTTGTTTGGTGGTCGAGGCCGCCTCGAGGGCGGCGATGCGTCGGCGTGCCTCGTCTTCCTTGGCTTTGGCGATTCGGCGTTCGCGTTCGTATTCGCGAAGCTGGTGTTCACGCTGCTGCTCGTTCGTCTCGAACATCCCGCCGAGGAACCACGACCCGTCATCATCCTCATCATCCATGATGACGCGGGTGTCGTTGTCGTCGTCGGCTTCTTCAGCGCCGTCCTCGGAAACGACGTTGAGTGCCTGGGTGTCGGGGTCCGAATCCTCGGTGTCACGATTCATGATCGGTGAGGTCAGATTCTCGTCGTACTCGTGTTCTGCATATGCGGAGTACTGCGAATAGGTCTGCTCAGGCTCCCATTCCTCCCAGTCCTGGGCGGCATTGTCGAGCTGATCCTTGCCGATCGGGAAGCTTGAAGCCTCGCGCATCTGCATGCGGTCTGCATATTGTCCTGTGGTCTTGCCGCCGACACCTACGGCCAGACCACGGGTCCCCGGTCGGGTGATGCCGATGCGAACCAGAGCTGCCTTGACCTGGTCATCGCTTGCTGTGTTCGCAGTGCTCGGACCCATGGACGTCGATCGAGGGGTGGGCAGGCTGGTCGCCTCGTCGAAGCTGCGTGGTGACTGGTCGAAGACGCTGTCGTTGTCGACCACCGGAGCACGATTGACGTACCGCAGCAGCTCGGCATCCCATTCGTCCAGGTAGCCCAGAACCTCGGCCACGGAACCTGGGCCCGGATCGGATCCGGTGAGGATACCGCTGACGAAATCGTCGAGCTCATTGGAGATATCGGGGTTGAGAGACTTGGCCCTGGCGATGCGGGAATTCTCCCGACCGGCGGCGGGTATCCCGTTGTACGGATCATCGGCGGGCCAATAGCCGGTGATAGCGGCGTAGAGGAGTCGGATGAGGCCCAGCGCATCCGCTCGAGATGCCTTCGTCGGTGTGTAGTCCTCGGGTTGGATCACTTCGGTGCCCAGGGCCAGAGCGGCGTCGATGCCGATGCCCGAGACCAGGACGGTGCCCTTGGTCGTGATCCCGACAGTGTTGGGGCGCAGGAACATGTGGAAGAGACCGCGTCGGGCGGCCGTGACGAGAACCGTTCCGATCTCGCCGATGAGCGCACAGGCGGCATCGATGGGAAGCGGGGACTTGGGCAGGATCTCGCCCAGCGAGGTCACGCCGATGCGTTTGGATACGACATAGTCGAGTCCGTCCGAATGACCGACATCCAAAGTCGGGGCAATGCGATGGTCGCCGAGGATGGAGACCCGTCGCGCTGCCTCGAGCACATCCGTGGATCCATCGGCATCGGCGACGTGGATGAGCATCGGTTCATCGAGGATGGCGTCGAGGGCAGTGCACACCGCGCCCGCCTGCGGTTTGTCCTCGAGCCACCAGCGGTCGACCGTTGATACGACGTAACGACCGGCAATAACCATGCCGGGTTCGATATCGATCAGGATGACCACCTCCAGAGGGGCTTCAATGCGCAGGTTATTTTCTTAGTTTTCCAGCAACGACGCCAATAATCGAATGCAACTCTCTGACTTTCAGCAAATAACATGCTCCCAAGAAGACAATGAGCATGAGAGTCCCGACGCCGGCGGAGGAGACGAACGCTTGCCACCTGCCGGCCAGGGCAAAGTCCGGGAAGAAGAAGAGAAGCCCGTAACCGGCCAATCCGGCAACCAACGCTGCTACCAAGAACTTCATATGAGCGATCAGGATTGCGCGGAGATCAATCTCGCCGAGGCGCTTAGACAGAAGCCAGAATGACAGGATCATGGCGAACAGATATCCCAAGCTCATCGTCAGACCGATGATGGCCACCGTGACCGACTTCGGGAAGATCGAGGCCGAGAGCACCGCCAGCGACTGGAAGATGACCTGCGGGAGCTGGATGAGGAACGGAGTCTTCGCATCTTCATAGGCGTAGAAGACTCTCTGCGCCAGGTAGTTCGCACTGAATGGAATGAGCCCGAACACCATGGCGATGATGACGAGTCCCACGGCCATGGCCTGTTGGCGGCCATCGCCGGCGATGATCATCGCCACCGGGGAGGCGAGCACGATGAGAGCTGCCACCGCGAAGGAATTGATCAAGCCGACCATGCGCACGCCCATGGAGAAGTCGCCGATGACCGCCTTGGTGTCATGGTTCGCCGCGTCTCTGCTCAGAGAGGTGAAGAGAGCCGTGGCCAGCGATACCGCGATGAGTGAGTGCGGGAGCATGAAGACGAGATAGCCATAGGAATAGGCAGCGTTCGAGGCATTGCCCTCTCCAGGGACCGACGCCCCGGCTGCAACACGCGAGATGATGAGGAAGCCGATCTGGCCGATGAGCATTGCCGCGAAGGTCCAGAAAGCCACTTTGCCGGCGGTACCGAGCCCGACCCCGCGGAAGCCGAAGGTCGGCTTGTACTTGAAGCCGATCCTCTTCAGCGGCCAGATCAGGATGAGGGCCTGAGCGGCAACGCCCAGAGTGGCTGAGCCGGCCATGAGAGCAATCTTGTCCGGCGTCCAGGTGCTCAGTCCATGAGGGGACGCATCGTTCGTACCGAAGACGATGATGAAGATGAGCAGACCCGTGATGGCAACGATGTTGTTGAGCACCGGTGCCCACATGTACGGACCGAAGGAGGATTTGGAGTTGAGCACCTGTCCCAGGAGTGTGTAGAGGCCGTAGAAGAACAGCTGAGGCAGGCACCAGAAGGCGAAGGCCGTAGCCAAGGCCATCTGATCCGGTCCCCATCCTGAAGAGTAGAGCCACACGAGGAGCGGGGCGGCGAGCGTCGCAATGATGCTCACTGCCGCGAGGATCATGAACGACAGGGTCAGCAGGCGATTCGTGTAGTCCTCGCCTCCATCCTTCCTCTTCGAGGCCCGCACCAGCTGCGGGACGAGGACGGCATTGACCACGCCGCCGGCCAACAGCATGTAGAGGGTGTTGGGCACCTTGTTGGCGACATCGAAGGCGTCGGCCTGGACGAAATTTACGCCGATTGCAGTTGCAAGGAGCGACGCCTTGACCAGGCCCAATATGCGCGAGGTCAGGGTCCCGGCAGTCATTATCGCCGAGGATTTGGCCAATGATGAGAAATTGGACAAGTCCTACCTCTTTTCCGATTCGTCGTTCTTGGCGCGAGCCATCGCATCGGCCAGCTGCTGTTCGGGGATCTTCCTGCGTCCGCGTGAGACCGTCTTGATCAAGCCGATCACAAAGACGGCGGCCAGGCCCAATCCGACGATGGCCGTGCCGATGTTCTCCCAATCGGCCCGCACCCTGACGAGCAGCGTCTCGCTCTTCGGCAAGACGAAGTCATCGGCGGCGATCATCTCGATCGTCGTCGGCACATCGGCGTTGGCGATGCCCTCGACGGGAACGTCGACGCGCATGGTCTCCTGGGCGGGCACGACGACGGTCTCCGTGGGCTCGGCTCGCAGCTGTGGGGTCTTCGCCTTCATCCGGATGCTCATTGTCGCGTCGGCGGGGGAATCGTTGACGATCGTGACCGGGATCGTCGTCTCCTCACCGGTGACGAGCAGCACCGAGGAGCCCTTCTCGAGGTGGATGCTGTTCCTCATCTTCTCGTTCGCGGCTTGGGCATCGTCGGCGCAGCGTTTGGCGTTGCCGTCCAGGGTCCACGCGACCGACGTGCAGCTGAGCAGCTCCCGGTCCAGTCGCGTGTTGGCACTCCCTGGATCGGAGAATACGCTGTTGAACTCCTTCTGCGTGGCCCGTGTCTGCGCGAGGCTCGCCACGGTCTTCGTCCCGATGCTCTTCGGGTCCTTCGGCGGTTGCAGCTGTCCGCGGGGCGCGACGTCGGTGTCGAGGAGCTCATCGACACCGGACGGATCGACCCAGGGCGCGTCCGCGACGGCTTCCACCGTCTTCTCCCAGTTCGCCGAGGCTGCAGTGCGTGGCATGGGCAGCAGCAGATGTCGTGTCCGGTAGGGTGACTCCGCTTGGATCGCGGCAGTCGTTGCCACCAGTTCCGAGATGCCGGAGGCGGGGTGCGAAGATTCGATGATCTGAGCGCTCTGCTGCGCCAGAGCCGCATCGCTGATCAGGGTGTTGATCGACGATTGCCCATCCGAGCTGATGGGGGTCGTCGAGTGCGCGTCATCGTGGACCCCGGACGGCGACGGCTGCTGGCCATTGCTGAGGATCACGGTTTCATCACCCGCCTCGGCGAAGTCCTTGAGCTGATCGCGCTGTGCGGAGCCGGCGATGGGCCAGGCGATATCGGTCCTGGCTTCCGGCAGAACATCCGTGACGAGGCTTCTCTGCTTCTGCGCGAACGCGCCCAGACTTTTCAGGTCGCTGTCCAGCAGCGAGGCCTGGTCGGGATCGCCGTAGGGCAGAGCGATGACGGTGTGCGACTCCGCCTCCTCGAGGAAGTCGTGATACCAGGCGTCGAGGAGTTTGCGCTGCTCTTCATCGGCTTCGGTCTCGTCGGCGTCGAGTCCATCGGCACCGTCCTCGTCATTGGAGTTCGCATCGGGGTCGGTATCGTGGGCGTCGGGCCCGGTGGTTGCGGTTTCCGTGCCCTCCGGGGAGGGCTTCCCGGTCTCTTCGGAATCTGATCCGTCGTTCTCCGAAGCCGGATCGGCCAGAGCGGATTCGAAGGAGGCGATGATTCGGGGGTCGAGGGCGATACCGATTCCGGGCGTGTCGAGGACCTTCATGATCGTTGACAGGGAACCGCCCTTGCCGATGGCTTTCTCGAGCTGGTCGGGATCGATGATGCCGTCGGTGGTGTGGTCCGGCAGCGTCACCGGTGCGAGCATGCTGACCTTGGTCTTATCGAACTCCGGGCTCGGGTACCAGGTGGAGAAGCCGACTGCGGAGGCGAGCCGTCCAGAGGAATCGCCCACCTGCACGCTCAGGCCGCGCGGACCCCAGTTCGAGACCGGGGATGACTTCCGCAGCCCAAGCTGCTCTGCGGGCACGGAGATCGTGAATTCCGAGGAGGAGTCGGCCGCGATCTCATCGTCGAAATTCGCATCCACCGTGGTCATCGGGTCGCTCGCTTCGCCCGATTCCTTCGCCTCCTTGCGGGCGTCGGGACCGTTGTCCTCGAGGTCGGCGATCCTGCGGTTCTGGGACTGATCGGTCTTCCAGTTCTCGATCCGGCGTCCGGCATCGAGCTTGTCCGTGGACATCGCCAGATGCAGTTCCGGATCGGAGATCGCCTGATCCGTGGAATTTGTGATCATGCCCCGCACCGTGAGTGAGCCCTTCTCATCGACCCAGGGGGTCACCTCGTCGAGGGTGATGGAGACGTCGTCTCCGCTGGGTGTGGTCGCGTCCGGTGAATTGCCCTCGGCGGCGGACGAACCGGCGGCACTGGTGCTCGTGGTGGCCGCTGCGGGCGTCGAACCCATGAGCGGGTATGCGAAGACTGACCCTGCGAGCAGAAGGACACTGCTCAGCAGGGCGAGAAGGAAACGCATATGACTGATGGGTTTCACTGCTCCAATCGGGCGACCATCGGGCGGGCGGCGGACACGATGCGACGTTCGTTGGCGAACGAGAGCCGAGAACGCAGATCATTGAACGGAATCCACGCGGCATCGATCGCTTCCTGGTCAGGATCATTATCCACGGTCAGGGTTCCCGACCGTGCACGCAGCAGGAAGTGGTGGACGAGTTTGTGGATCCGGATGCCGGTCACCGTGAACCAGTAGTCGACGGTGCCCAGGGGACAGACGATCTGTCCCAGGATACCGGTCTCCTCCTCCACCTCACGTCGAGCCGCCTCGGCGGGGGTCTCCGGTCCTTCGAGGTGTCCCTTGGGAAGGCACCACTCGATCCGTCCGGCCCGGTTGATCCGGGCGATCACGGCCACGGTCAGCTCCGGGCGAGTGAAGTCGACGACGATGCCACCGGCGGAAATCTCCTCAACCGTGGTTCGACGGGACGCCCTGGGTCCCGGCTTGGGCATCGGTGTGGTCATTCTCCTACCTTAGTAGGCGATTCTTGGAAGTTTCGTCGGACGCGCTCCCGGTAGGCTGGACTCGGCTGTAGATGAGTCGTCTCCGATCGGAACGAACACGGTAGAACACGAAGGAGCTCGGTGGACCCGAAGACCGCGCACGCCCGTCTGTACGACAAGCTCGATGAGCTCGAGAACATTCTCGGGCCCTTGGGCAAGCGCTTCGCTGCGGCCGGATTCGAACTCGCGCTCGTCGGCGGTTCCGTTCGCGACGCTCTGCTGGGTCGCCCGATGCCCGATCTCGACTTCACCACGGATGCGCGCCCCGACGACATCCTCTCCCTCATCTCCGACTGGGTGGACACGCACTGGGACATCGGCCGGGAGTTCGGCACCATCGGTGCCATCAAATCGGGTGTGCAGATCGAGATCACCACCTACCGCGCCGAGGCCTACGACCCGGATTCCCGCAAGCCGACGGTGAAATTCGGCACAGAGCTCGATGCTGACCTCATCCGACGCGACTTCACGATCGGTGCGATGGCGATCCGTCTGCCGGCGATGACCTTCGTCGACCCGCACGAGGGCTTCACCGACCTCATCGAGGGCGTCATCCGCACCCCGGGAACGGCCGCCGACTCATTCTCCGACGATCCGCTGCGCATGATGCGCGCCGCTCGGTTCACCGCTCAGCTGGGCCTCGACCCCGTCGCCGAGGTGGAAGCGGCGATGCGTGACATGGCCGATCGAATTGCGATCATCTCCGCCGAACGCATCCAGGTGGAGCTGTTCAAGCTGATGACCGGCATCGATCCGGCCGCGGGCATCGATCTGCTGGTGCGCACCGATGTCGCTGACCATGTGCTGCCCGAAGTTGCCGGTCTGCGGCTGGAGACCGATGAGCATCATCGCCACAAAGACGTCTATCAGCACTCACTGACCGTCCTGCGCCAGGCCGTCGAGCTCGAAGAGAAGTATGCGGCCAAACAGCGCGAGGCGGGGATGAGCTCGGATGACCCCAACCACCTCGGCGTCCCGGACTTCGTGGTCCGGTTCGCGGCACTCATGCACGATGTGGGCAAACCCGCGACCCGCAGATTCGCCCCCGGTGGCGCCGTCACCTTCTATCACCACGACGCGGTGGGCGCGAAGCTGACGGCGAAGCGGATGAAGGCGCTGCGCTTCGACAAGGACACGACCAAGGCCGTCGGTCGCCTGGTCGAACTGCACCTGCGCTTCTACGGCTACGGCGATGCCGGATGGACCGACTCGGCCGTGCGCCGCTACGTCACCGACGCCGGCCCGCTGCTGTCTCGCCTGCACATCCTCACCCGGGCAGACGTGACCACCCGGAACAAGAAGAAGGCCGATCGGCTCGCGTTCGCCTACGACGATCTGGAGCACCGGATCCAGAAGCTGAGCGAACAGGAAGAGCTGGCAGCGATCCGCCCCGACCTCGACGGTCGCCAGATCATGGCTATCCTCGGCATCAAACCCTCGCCCCTGGTGGGCAAGGCCTACAAGCACCTGCTCGAGGCGCGGATGGAGAACGGTCCGCTGGGGCCCGAGCGCGCCGAAGAGGTGCTGCGCCAGTGGTGGGCCGAGAACAAGCCCGCTGAACCCGCCCCTGGAGAGTCGGAGTCTTCTGACAAGGATTCTGTTGGCTCGGAGTTCGGTGACTCGGAGTCCTCTGCGAAGGATTCCGGCGAGCAGTCGTAGGCGGGCAATGCGCCTGGGCGGCCCCCGCCTGTTGTCATCGGCACGTCAACTGATAGCTTCGTAATCCGCGTATGTTTGTGCTTGTCGTCACATGGTGTGGCGCGGGCGACGAGGTGAGGAGACCACGATGACTGTGACCGATGAGTTCCGTGCAGCCAGAGACAAGCTGATCGAGTTGCGCAGTGACGCCACGGCGGCCAGTGACGGCTTCGAGTGGCCGCGCTTCGACCACTTCAACTTCGGCATCGATTGGTTCGACAAGGTCGCCGAGGGCAACGACAACCCTGCTCTGTGGATCGTCGAGCAGGACGGCACCGAGGGCAAGTGGAGCTATGCCGAGCTCTCTCGCCGGTCGAATCAGGTGGCCAACTTCCTCCGCCGGTCCGGTGTGAAGCGCGGCGACCATGTCATGATCATGCTCAACAACCAGGTCGAGCTGTGGGAGACCATGCTCGCCGGCATCAAGCTCGGCGCGGTCCTCCTGCCCACGACCACTCAGCTGGGTCCCATCGACCTCACCGATCGCGTCGAGCGCGGCAAGGCCGAGTTCGTCATCGCCGGTGCCGCGGATGCCGCGAAGTTCGACGATGTCGACGCCGAGGTGGTGCGCATCGTCGTCGGAGACGAGGCCAAACGCCAGCAGGACTACAGCTACGCCGACGTCGAAGACGAGGAGACCGACTTCGATCCGCAGGGCTCTTCGCGTGCCGATGACCTGCTCCTCCTCTACTTCACCTCGGGCACCACCTCGAAGGCGAAGATGGTCGCCCACTCCCATGTGTCCTACCCCGTCGGCCACCTGTCCACGATGTACTGGATGGGACTGACTCCCGGCGATGTCCACCTCAATGTCGCCTCGCCCGGCTGGGCCAAGCACGCCTGGTCGAACATCTTCACCCCCTGGATCGCCGAGTCCTGCGTGTTCCTCTACAACTACTCGCGCTTCGACGCGAATGCGCTGATGGAGACCATGGATCGGGTCGGTGTGACCAGCTTCTGTGCCCCGCCGACCGTGTGGCGCATGCTCATCCAGGCCGACCTCAGCCACCTCAAGACCCCACCGAAGATCGCCCTGGGCGCCGGCGAGCCCCTCAACCCGGAGGTCATCGACCGGGTCAAGCAGGAGTGGGGTGTGCTCATCCGCGACGGCTACGGACAGACGGAGACCACCTTGCAGGTCGGCAACTCCCCTGATCAGGAACTCAAATACGGTTCCATGGGCAAGGTGCTGCCCGGCTACGACGTGGTCCTCATCGATCCCGCGACCGGCGAAGAGGGCAACGAGGGTGAGATCTGCCTTCGCCTCGATCCCCGACCGCTGGGGCTCACGAGCGGTTACTGGTCCAATGAGGAGAAGACCGCCGAGGCGTTCGCCGACGGCGTCTATCACACCGGTGATGTAGCCGAGCGCGACGAGAACGGCTACATCACCTACGTCGGGCGCTCCGATGACGTGTTCAAGGCCAGTGACTACCGACTGTCCCCATTCGAGCTCGAGAGTGTGCTCATCGAGCACGAGGCCGTCGCCGAGGCGGCTGTGGTCCCCTCGCCGGACCCTGTCCGTCTCGCGGTGCCCAAGGCCTACGTCGTTCCCGCTGGCGGTTTCGAGGCCAACGCCGACACCGCCCGGGAGATCCTCGCCTACTGCCGCGAGCACCTCGCCCCCTACAAGCGGATCCGCCGGCTCGAGTTCTCGGAGCTGCCGAAGACCATCTCCGGCAAGATCCGCCGCGTCGAGCTTCGCGCCCGCGAGGATCAGCTGCACCCGTTCAGCGGTGAACCGGCCGTCGAAGGCCAGGAGTACGCAGACACCGACTTCGACCTCAAGGGCTGATAGTTGAAAATGTGGATAAATGTGAGCAATTCGGCACTGGGTGCGGCTGATTACCCGATCGGACGGTAAAATCCCTGGTGAGAATGCATATGTACTGCTACTTACTTGCACTT
>NZ_JAKDJU010000018.1 GCF_030453725.1 Brevibacterium picturae | reverse complement strand
GCTTCGTCCGATGACAACGGAGCCGACAACGCCTCGTCCGACGACTCGGCCTCGGCCGATGACTCGGCTTCGGCTGATGACAACGGAGCCGACAACGCCTCGGCTGACGACTCGGCCTCGGCCGATGATTCGGCTTCGGCTGACGACAACGGAAACGCGAACGTCGCAGCAGGCAGTGCAGCCAATGGATCCGACAACGGTGCAGGAAACCTGCCCCGTACCGGTTCAGACGCAACATCCCCGATGCTCGGAGCCGGCGCAATCCTGCTGGCAGCCGGTGCGGGCGCCGTTTACTTCGCTCGCCGCCGAGCCGCGAAGTAACAGGATGTAAGAACCCTGCTGTCCGCAGCTGAAGCGGTGATTCTCCACTCGTCGCCCAGCTGCGGGCCAGCAGGAACCAAGTGATGGGAGCCAGTCAGGCAAGGGACTGGCTTCCAACACGCTTCTATTCAATCGCAGATCTTGCGAGTATGCGAATGTGTAGACCTCCACCGTCAATTCAGTCTCTCGTCAGAGAGGACCTTCCCAGTGAAGTCTTCAACCTCAATCCGCCTCGCCACTGTCGCAGTTGCCATCCCGGCACTGCTTCTGACCGGTTGTCAGAGTCCCGCCGAATCCACGGCAAGCGAACCCGCTCCTTCTGCGGAAGCAGCCACGCCCAATCCGTCGTCCGAGGCAGCTGCGGCGAGCCCGACACCGGAAGCGCCGGCAACAGAGGCAGCACCGTCTTACACGGATCCGTCCGAAGCCGACACCTACTGCGGCGCCATCGAAGACTTGGTCAGCCTCAGCAACGAGGCAAGCGATCAGAACGAACAGACCATCGTCAACCATATGGGGACACGCTTGGACCTGCTGGCGGCGGGAACCGCGCATATCGGGAAGCTCGCGCCCGGTGAGGAATCTCAAGACTGGGAAGCAACGGGTGATGACTACAAAGAGGCCGCCGATCTCTTCAAGTCCAGTGGTGGCCAGGTCTCCAATACTGATTTCCTCATGCTGCTCTCGACGGCGACGAAAACTGCGAACACAACATACGAGAACCAAGCTGAGACGGTTGACGAAGAGTGCGGGATCGACATCACGAAGCTCGTGGCGGAGGCGAAATGAGAAGACTGACAGTATCGGCAATCACAGCGACCCTCCTGCTCAGCCTGTCAGCCTGTTCCGGTTCTGACGGCGCGGTCGACGCCCATGTCGATCAGCTCAGCAAGGACGCCGAATCGTCGGCAATGGACAGATTCTCAACGTTCAAAGACGAGCTCGGGGGAATCACGAGCTACCACGCAGAGGGCTCTGTGAAGGCAGATGACGGAACCCAGAGCACGGATTTCTTCTTTGATCGAGAAAGCAGTGCGTTCGAGGGGCGAGCCTCGATCGAATCCGGATCGGTGGACATGACCATCGAACTGGTGAGAGCCTCAAGTCTCCTGTGGATCAAAGGCCCACAGGAGTATTGGGAATCATTCGGGTACGACGCCACTCCGGCGGTCGGCAAATACGTGGTGTTCCAAGCGGCCCAGGGAGACCAGGTCGCGAAAACCTACGATTATGACCGTTTGGTCTCGACGGTTGAGACGATGAGTGCCGGTGAGGTGACCGTCGAAGGTGAAGTCGACAAGGACGGCACCGACTTCATTCGCTACACACTCGGGAAGAAGGACAAGTCGACGCTCATCGACATCCCAGCAGAAGGGAAGATGGACACCGCGACGCTTGTCAGCCGCGCCGACGGGGTCGACGCGACCGTGGTCATTGACGATTTCGACACCGATGTGAACATCTCCGCGCCGGACCCCGGCGAAGTGACCCAGCCCCAGGGGCAGTGACCGAACCGACGGGACCGTGACGGGTTCGATCGGCGGCCTCCGAGCCGGACTTTCGCGAACCGATCCGATCGAGCCGATGGTCGGCGCCCCACCTCGGCGCCGGCCGTCGCCGTCGTCCCGACATTCGGAACTTTGCCGGCAGAACCTGGGAACCGGAACGAGGTGTGACGTAATGTGTTCGACGTAGTGTGCCGAGGGCCATCACCCTGGCTCAAGGCTCAAGCCTGATCAAAGGAGATCACATGTCATCCGAGGCCAACCCGCCGGTGCGTGGACAATCGTCGAGCGATTCGGCATTGGAGAAACGGACCCTGAGGAAGGTCACCCTTCGGCTGATCCCATTCATCATCGCGATGTACTTCATCAACTACCTCGACCGCACCAATCTCGGCATCGCGGGCCCGGGCGGAATGAACGAAGACCTCGCGATGAATGCCACCCAGTTCGGCTTCGCGGCCGGCGTCTTCTTCTTCGGCTACCTCGTTCTCGAGGTGCCGTCGAACCTCGCTCTGCACAAGTTCGGTGCTCGGATCTGGCTCGCCCGGATCCTCATCAGTTGGGGCATCGTGGCGGCAGCGATGGCGTTCGTGCCCAGCCACGGGTGGCTCTATGTCCTGCGATTCCTGCTGGGCGTCGCCGAGGCGGGATTCTTCCCGGGCATCATCCTCTACCTCACGTATTGGTTCCCCACGTCCATGCGAGCACGGGCCACCGCGCTGTTCATGCTCGCGATTCCCATGTCCAGTGTCATCGGCTCGCCGCTGTCCTCGTGGTTGATCTCGAGCGGCAATTCGATCTTCGAGAACTTCGCGGGCTGGCGGTTCATGTTCATCGTCGAAGGTGTACCCGCAATCCTGCTCGGCATCATGTGCATCTTCTACCTCACCGACCGCCCACGCGATGCCAAATGGCTGACACCGGACGAGCGGAACTGGCTGCAGTCGACAATGGACGCCGAGGAGGCGGGCAAGGCCGAGGCCTTCCACTACCCGGTCCGCCGGTCCCTGCTCCAGCCGCGGGTATGGGCACTGTCCTTCGTCTACTTCGGCATGGTCTACGGTCTCTACGCATTGAGCTTCTTCCTGCCGACGATCATCTCCGGCTTCCAGGAGACCTTCGGCGTCGAATACTCGATCGTCGAGATCGGCTTCATCACCGCGATTCCGTATGTCTTCGGTGCCCTGGCCATGTATTTCTGGTCCCGGCACGGGGACCGAACCAACGAACGCGTCTGGCATGTCGCGATTCCCCTCTTCATCGGCGGCGTCACGATCCCGATCGCCCTGTACCTGAGCTCGCCGTTCACCACGATGATCGCCGTGACCATCACCTGCATGGCCATCTGCGCCGCTTTGCCGACCTTCTGGCCGCTGCCGCAGACCTTCCTCGCCGGCGCCGGAGCTGCCGCGGGACTCGCACTGATCAATTCGCTGGGCAACTCCGCCGGATTCTTCGCGCCCTACATCACCGGCGGGCTCGCCGAGCTCACCGGAACCCAGAACGCGGGCATGTGGGTCGTGGGTGCGGCGATGGTCGCGGCCGGGATCGTCACCCTCGTCCTCAAGGCCGCTCCCGCGCCCGATAGAGTGAATCCGGAGATGACGAAGTAGCCACATGGTGCGGCATGAGTCGTAACCGCAGTCGAAATCGTCACAGATGAGAATCGCCGAGGCGGTCGTGACCGTCCCGACATTTCCGTTCGGAAGGATGTCATGACAGTACAGAACCAGACCACGGTGGGCACGGCTGAACTCGATGCGCTCGCGGCGCGCTTGGGCGAGGGTGCGCTGACGACGGATCCCGACGTGATCGAAGCCCACGCCCGTGACGAAGCCCTGTTCTGCCCTCACGAAGGGGCGATTGCCCTGGTCAGGGCCACCTCGGCGGCCGATGTCCAGGAGGTCGTGCGCTTCGCCGGTCAGCATGGTGTCCCCGTCGTCCCGCAGGGTGCCCGGTCGGGGATCTCGGGCGGGGCGAATGGCTCGCCCGGGGCAATTCTGCTCAACGTCTCGCGGATGAAGGATGTCGTATCTGTCAATGAGGCGGAACGACTTGTCACGGTTCAGCCCGGCATCATCAATCAGGACCTCAAGGACCACCTGGCGCCCTTCGGCCTGTCCTATCCGCCGGATCCGGGCTCGGTCGCGCTGTCATCGATCGGCGGTAACATCGCCACCAACGCTGGTGGCCTGTGCTGCGTGAAATATGGTGTGACCAGGGATTACGTGCGCAGTCTGACAGTCGTATTGGCCGATGGCACGCTGACGAAGCTGGGCCCGCAGACGGCGAAAGGTGTCGCCGGGCTCGACATGCGCCACCTGTTCGTCGGCTCCGAGGGCACGCTGGGCATCGTCGTCGAGGCGACCCTGCGCCTGGTTCCGAAGCTGCCCGATCCGTTCACCGCCGTCGCAACCTTCCCTGATGAGCGCTCCGGCCTCCAGACAGTGGCAGACTTCATGGCCGCCGGCGGTGCGCCGAGCCTGCTCGAGTTCCTCGATTCCTCGAGCCTGAAGATGCTCAACGAGTTCGGCGACTTCGGGCTCGACGGTGATGCGGGCTCGATGCTCATCATGCAGGTCGACCAGAACCCTGCGGATTCGCAGGCCATCATGGCTCAATTCGCCGAGGTGGCTGAGTCCTGCGGTTCACTCGACGTCGCGTACTCGGAGGACCCGGCCGACAGCGCTGCACTGATCGCCGCCCGACGGATGATTCAGCCGGCGTATGAGAAGTTCGCAAATGCTCACGGGGGAGGGCAGCTGCTTGACGATGTGTGCCTGCCGCGCGTGGCGATGCCGGAGTTCTGCGATCGACTGAAGGAGCTGCATGAATCCTCGGGGCTGATGATCGCCCTGGTGGCACATGCCGGGGACGGCAATACGCACCCCTCGGTGTTCTTCGATGCCGGTGATGAAGAGCAGACGGCGAAGGCTCAGGAGATCTTCGGCGAAATCATGCGCATCGGCCTTGAGCTCGGCGGCACCATCACCGGTGAACATGGCGTGGGCTTCCTCAAACGCGTTTGGCTCAACAACGAGCTTGATGAGGGCTCGAAGCGGATACAGATCGCTGTGAAGAATGCTCTTGACCCGCAGGGGATCCTCAACCCAGGGAAGATGCTCAGCGCGATCTGAGGGGTTGGATCCGGTTTCTTCTGAGTCGGCGGTCAGCGTTCGGTTTCGAGCCGCGACATTGTGATCACACAGTGTCGCGGCTCGCTTTTGTGCTCAGTCTTTTGCAGAGGTCCGCCCGTCGGGTGGCGATTGTCGTTCTGCTCTCTGACCTGGGGTGTCGTGGGTGGCGCCAATTTTTTGTGCGAGCAATTGATACGAGAATGAAAGAATGACCGAACAAAATTCGAAACTGAGGGTGCGAATGATCGAAATGGGTGTATGATGGAGGGAAGAGCAACAACGATGTTGGCGAATGGACTTCAGTACCATGACTCTCACCCCCGACCGCACACCACAGAACCCGGAAGAGCGTGACTCACGCGCCCGTTCCAGTGATGCCGCAACGGGTTCAGATGCTGCTGACAATCCTTCATCCGCTGGACCTTCCTCTTCGGCGATCGGACGGCCATCCTTGTTCGATCAGCTCAAAGATGCCAACCTCGACCTCACCGGCCACCCTCTTGCGAAGAAGTTCGAATCCCTCGCAGCGGTATCCACGGACGAACCACGTGAGTCGAACGCTCACGGTAAAGCGAGCGAGGATGTCGAGCCGGCAGCCAGCACTTCGGAAGCAAGCGTTTCGGAAGCCAGCGTTTCGGAGGCCCCTGATGGCGATGCGGACAAGACGGTTCCAGCTGTCGACGCTCTGGCTGTCGATGCTCCGGCTGACAGCTCAGCCCCTGGTCCCAGCAGCCCGAGTCCTCACCCTCTGCTCTCGAGCGAAGAGTGGACGGATCTGTCGCGTTTCGCTCCCGAAGTCACGACCAGCCTCACCGCGTTGAGTGGACTCAAGGATGGGTTGCGAACCTTCGACCGTCCGATGGGGCCAGCGGATGCGATCAAACTCATTGATGGGCTCGAGGCCCTGGGCAGGGTCAACGAGGCGTTGTCTACTCTGGCTCTGGCAGTGTGTGAACGAGTCGGAACACCCACCGACTACGGTGCCAAGACCACGAAGGCCCTCATCCAAGACCGGTTGAACATCACCAGCCGGGAGGCCAACCGCCGTAGCGATATGGCCAAGAGTCTCGGCGGGCGGGTGACTCTGACCGGGCAACCACAAGCACCACTGTTCCCTATGGTCGCTGATGCCTTCAACGACGGCAGACTCTCGGCCGACCAAGCCAGAGTCATCAAAGACTGTTTGAAGAGGCTGCCCACGTGGGTTAGTCAGGATGATCGTGATTATGCTGAATCGACTCTCGTGGACAAGGCCCCAAGCGTGCGAGTTCATGACCTGCGGGCGATCTTCGCTCGGATCCTGGCTCATATCGATCCCGATGGCCAAGAACCAGCCGATTCCACGGATCGGACCATGTACAAGGTCAATATGCATGCTCGTGACAACGGTGATTGGGAGATCTGTGGTCTCCTTGATCCCGTCACGGGTGGTGTCCTCAATGGGCTGCTGACAGCGAGAACCAAGATCGCAAACAGCAACGACACCACGGCGGACGTGGATGACTCTGGTGTCCTCGAAGACGGGACCCTCGTCGACATGACGGGACAGAAGCTGTCGGCTCAGGAGTGGATCTACGAACGCTTCGCGACTCTCATCGGCAGGATCGACATGACGCGGACCGGTCAAGGCTCGCAATACGCTTTAGTCGTCACGGCGAAGGCTGAAGACCTCGCGAACGGGACTGGTGCTGGGACGACGGGTACTGAGAATCCGGTCCCGATCAGTGAGCTGATTCGTCACGGGTTGAACGGGGCGGTGTTCTTCGAACTCATCTCTGAAAAGGCCAAGACGATGCAGGTGGTTACGGAGAATCGGTTTGCGAATGCGAAGCAGATCGCGGTTCTCACTGCTCGTGATCAGGGGTGTACGTTCCCCGGATGTGATGCTCCGCCGGGGTGGTGCGATGCCCACCATATTGTTGAGTGGGCACAGCAAGGCAAGACCGATATCAACAATATGACGTTGAGTTGCTCGGCACATCACCACCTATTGGACAGGTCGGAGTGGGAGACAGTGATGCTTAAAGATGGACGTCCCGCGTGGGTGCCTCCTGCCTCGATTGATCCGGCCAGGCGACCGATACTGCACGCGAGATTCGTGGCTCAAGAAGTCATCGACACACTCTTCAACGAGTGAGCCGGGTTCTGCTGGTGGAGGTTCGGACTGCTCGCAAGCCGGGCGTATGAGCGCTCATCGTTTGCGAGTTCTCGGAGGGCCATGAGCGCATCGTTGATAGCATCCTGTTGAGGATGATCCGGGTCGCTGATGGCGTGGACATAACGGATCGGCTCAGGCGCAGCCAGGGGAACGATAACCACCCCTTCGGGAAGCTGATCGATGCCGAGGCGGGGGAGAAGCGTGATTCCCAACCCGCGGTTGACCATGTGGAGGGCGGCGACGAAGGTGTGCGCCTCATGTTTGAACTGCACTCGAATCCCGGCCCTAGCGCAGGCGTCGAAAAGGATCGTACGGCACGGGCCATCGCCTTGTTCGTTGTCGATCCAAGGAAGTCTCTCGAGCTCGGTCAGGGATACCTCACTGCGAGTTGCGAGCTCGTGCCCCTCGGGAACTGCGACGACGTACGGGTCTTCCAGCAGGAAGCTGCAGTTGATCTGAGGCGGCAGCGCAGGTTCCCTGGTCTCTGTGATGACGATCTGAATATCGGATCGAGATTCATGCCACTTGCCCTCCGCCAGGCTCAGTTGGACGGCGGTATGCGGGTGCTTGTGCTCGAGGAAAAGGGCCAGCTCCGGCATCCATCGGTTTCCAGCGCTGCTGAAGTAGCTGATCGAAAGGCGATTGACTCGACTGTCCTTCAGATCCGTGACGCGTTGCTGCAGTCGGCTTGATGACTCGAGCACGCCGTCGACCTCGCCCATGAGGGCAGATCCGGTGTCGGTCAGGCACAGGCCACGACCCTGTCTTTGAAAGAGAGTCAGGCCAGTGTCCTGTTCGAGAAGTTTGAGGTGATGGCTGACCGCCGAAGGAGACAGGCCGAGGTGCAGTGCCGCTGATCGCACCGAACCGGTAGTCGCGACTGACTTGAATGATTGCAGCTGGACGACGTTGTTCATCTGTCTAATGTACGAGAACTCTGTACAGATGTGCAATGGTGTGCGCTTTTCATTGACGGTCGACGGCAGAATAATCGTAGGCATGAAGGACAACTCAGCTTCCGGAAAGTGCCCGTCGATGCAGTCAGCCGTGCCCACCAGGGCGGACGCGTCATCCGAATCGGACTTCCCAGGCAATTCGCCCTCGGCGGTCGAGCCGACGGTCGCGACTGCGACGACTTCGTTGACTGCGGCGACTGTATCGACTGCGACTACAGAGAATGCGAGCGGAGCGACGCCGCCCACGGGCTCAGCGTCCTCTCCACGGACCCTGCCGTGGATCGCGGCACTGCTGACCATGGTCTTTTGGGCTTCCTCGTTCGTCGTTATCCGTGATGCAGCCGATCACTACACGCCGGGACCATTGTCACTGCTGCGCATGAGCGCCGCTGTCGTCGTGCTCTCCGCATGGATGCTCTTCCGCCGGCCGAAGTTCCCGACATCGACGAGGACGTGGGTGATCACGCTCATCTGGGGAGTTGCGTGGTTCGCCGTCTACACGGTGATTCTCAACGCTGCGGAGCGGTCGATCGACGCTGGCACTGCGGCAATGATCGTCAATATCGCCCCGCTCATCGTGGCGATATTCGCAGGCCTGGTTCTCGGCGAGGGTCTCCCCTGGAAACTCGTCGTAGGAATCGCGGTGTCCTTGGCAGGGATCGTGCTGATCACGATCGCCAGCTTCTCCGGCGTTCTCACTATTGGCGGCCTGCTCCTGAGCCTTGCGGCCGCAATCCTCTATGCAGCCAGCGTCCTACTTCAGAAGCACTTCCTGTCCCGGGGCGATTCGGTGACGGTCACCTGGGCGGGGATTATGGCAGGAACGATTGCCTGCCTTGTCTTCACCCCTGATCTCATCACCGAGGTGGCCGATGCGCCGATGAACATCACCTTGCAGGTCATCTATCTCGGCGTTGTGCCGACCGCGATCGCCTTCAACCTGTGGGGATACGCGATCCGTTTCCTGCCCGCCGGTGTGCTCAGTTCTTCGAGTCTGCTCGTTCCGGCGATCGTCGTCTTTCTTGCCTGGTTGGTCCTCGGCGAAGTTCCACCGCTGCTGGCTGCACTCGGTGGAACGCTGTGCCTCCTCGGTGCGGCCTTCACAATTGTTCCGCAGATGCTGCGATCGTCTTCGAAGGGTTCGTCGTCGAAGCGAACAGGGCATAGTTGAGCTGTCTCCAAGCGAACCGCCTGGAGGCGTTTGGAGTCGACTGGATCCGAGCGATTTGACGGGATCGATCAGCCCTCGGCTTTGCCCTGACGCCAATAGCCCATGAAGGCGATCTGATGACGATCGACTCCGACCTCCTGGACAAGGTAGCGACGAAGACGTTTGACGGGGCCGGCCTCACCAGCGATCCAGGCATAGAACGGACGGGCATGTTTTTCGGTGCCGCTGGAACTGCCCTGAGCAGCCTGCGTGAGTGCAGCAGGGACGTCCCACAGGATCTCTTCGTCGATGTTGACGTCGTCGAGCACAACCGATGGTGTGCCTGACGCACCCGCACCTGCACTGGAACCCGCGCCCACCTCGGCGAGGACTCGGTTCTCGACACGGACGGCATCACGGACAGCGGGTTCAAGCAGCTGACCATGTTCGGCTCCCTCGCGACACAGCCACTGAACCTCGAACCCTGCGGGGGCATCCAGCTCAAGAACATCCTCGGCGGTCGGGACTTCGAGGATCGCCTTGCCCTGCACTTCGACGCCCTTGAGTGAGTCAAAGATCGAGGCGATGGCCGGCACTGCGGTTTCATCACCAGCGAGGAGGATGGTGTCGGCGTCTGCTGGTGCGAACTCAATTCCGGCAGTGGGCCCCTCGGCGTGACGAGAGGGCCCGATGATATGCAGACTGTGTCCCACTTGAGCTGACTGGGCCCAGGCTGCAGCGGGACCCGAATGGCCTTGCGCATCGGTATGCAGAACCATATCGACGACGAGTTCACAATCCTCCTCGCGCCATTCGCGCACGGTGTAGGTGCGCATTTGTCCGCGAACATTCGGATCGAGCTGCAGCCATGACTGGTACCAGGACAGGCCGGATTCGGGGTCTTGCTCATCGAGGAAGCGGAGGAGGTCGAACTCAGGTTTCGGCGCACCGGCCGAGGGAATGATGAGTTTGAACCGCAGGTCACGCGGGTGGCCGCTGCAGCCGAAGTCTTTGAGACCCTCGCCGCCGAAGGTGATGCGGCGGAAAGTGGGACTGAGATCGACGATGCCGGTGACGGTGGCCTCGAAGGCGGTGATGGGCGCTGGTGACACAGGTGCTCCTTCGTTCCGCGTCGTGACGAGGAACTCGGTACGGGTGCCTGCAGGTAGAGACTCTCTGCAGAAGGGGTGGTGCAACGTTCATGAACGAGTCTACGTCAATTTAGTAAGGATAGCCTGCCCAAATAGTGCTACGGTGTTCTCGGCAGGCGCTGGAGTGCATTGCTCGATGAAGACCAGCAGCGAGTCGAACGAGATTTCAGCCGTGTGCCGGGCAATGTATCCAGAGGTGAGAGGCCCGAACGGCTGAATATCCACCTCTCGCTCGATTCCAACTCACCACAGACGAATACCGGAAGGTTATCCATGCGCCGGCGCCAACTGCTCGCATTATCCGTACTTGCCCCGTTCGCCCTTGCCGCATGCGGCAGCCCCGAGAGCGAAGCTGCAACGACTACCGGGTCGAAGGGCTTCTCCTACAGTCCAGAAGGATATGAGGGAGTCACTATTGAGCTGGACCATCCGGCTGAACGGATCGCCATGGACTTCTACTCCGCCGCCGCCCTCGCCCCGTATGGAATCAAACCGGTGGCAGTCTACGGATTCGGCCAGAATGAGTCCCCTGGGAAGTCGTTTGACCAGACGGGAGTGGAGGTCGTGGGCACCGATATGGAGCTGGACCTCGAAGCCCTCGCCGCAACGAACCCCGACATCATCATCGCCTATGGCAACGACAAGGGCGACGGGTGGACCTGGTGGGAGGACAAGCTCAAAGACCAAGTGGCGAAGCTCGTTCCATTTGTGCCGGTCAAGCTCGACGGAGGGACGCCGGATGACATGTTCGCCCAGTATGCTGCGATCGCCCGTGCGCTCGGAAAGGACACCGAGACCGGGGAGATTGCACAGCAGCGCAAAGAGTTCGATGCCGCGCGACAGAGAATCCGCGACATCGCCGCCGATAAAGACTGGCTGACCGTGCTGCTCGCGAACTTCAGCGCCGAGATCAACTACACAGCCAAGGAGCTGGGAGTCGCGAAGATGCTCACCGATGACGGACTGACCCTCGTCGGACCCGATTCAGGGGCAGACACCAGCTGGGCCGAAGTCTCCTGGGAGAAGGTCAGCGACTACCCGGCAGACGTCATGCTCATCCACGACGCCTCGACTGACTACGAGGACAACCCCATCTTCAAGAGCCTGCTCCCGGTCAAGGACAAGCAACTCGGCACCTGGGACGATAAGCGCGCCTACACCTATGACGGGTACACGCAGTGGCTCGGCGAGCTCGCGGATGTGTTGGAGAGTGCGAAGGACATCTCGAAGGATTGAATGTTCGCGGACTGAACGAACCTCCGGAGTCGTGACTTTGATATACGTGCAGCGAAGCCGGAGAGGTTCGGTTGAAGAAAATTCTCCATTGCGCTTCTCGACTTTTTGATGCCTGCAGGAAGTGCCGCCTTCATTTCAAAGCAGTGATCGCCGCAGTCCTCTGTGAAGCTGCCACCGTGTCGGACTGGCGAAGTCGCCGTGGGAGTGGCGGCGCGAGGCTCCAGAACGACTTCAATTGTCGAGTTCAGGGATTGAACTACGAATAGCGGAGAGATTCAACGGGCGAGACTGAATAGTTGGGTGCTCAGGTGGGCGGATACTGAGCATCACGGCTGAAGGAGACGATCCGCAGACCGTGTTCGAAGGCAAGGTCGACGGTAGGCAGATGCATCCCGACGACCTCACCTTTGACGAGGAGGGCAATCTCTTCGTCACTGATTCCTCGCCGACGACCTACCCGGATGCGAAGTCATCGGGCAGAGTCGTGCGCATCGATGGTGAGAATCATGACGCCACGGTCCTGGCTGACAATCAGCCCAACCCGAACGGAATCTCGTTCAGCCTCGAAGAAGATGCGCTGTGGGTCAGCCAGCTGGACTCTGACCGTATCGACCGACTCACGCTCAACGGGGATCGCACCGCAGTTTCCGTCGGGCATACCGCGATCCACGTCGACGGCGGCGGTGCGCAGACTGATTCCAACGCCGTCGACGCGGAGGGGAACATCTATCAGGCCCTGCGCGGTCGACCGGAGATCTGAGTCCACGGGCCCGACGGGCAGCTTCTGAGCACAATCGGCTTTCCGGCGGGTCACAGGGGGCTCGAGTCAGCAACGAACATCGCAATCAAACCGGGAACGAATGACGCCTATGCGACGGTCAGCGGCCCAGCGGTGGTTATATCTACCGCTTCGAGGCACTCGGCAAGGGGATACGTCAATCCAACGGCGGGTGAGGACAGAGCAGACCGTATCCGGCGGAGCTGCGGCAGCAGACGCGCGCTGATGCCGATGGTGATGGAACGTTGAGCGGAACCGTTTGGGGCAATAGGATCAGAGCTCGGAGACGGCCAGCCCACCACGAATCGAGTCTGCCCACATGACCTCACAATCACCGTCCAATACCGAGTTCGACGCCGATGACCGAGCGATCAGGTCGTTGGCATCGGGTGCGCCGACGACCTGGTTCCGGCCAGATCTGTCCTCCGCCGAGGTGGTACTTCGTGAGATCGGCTCGGAGTCCGTCAGCGAGCCCGGCCCTGTGACCGGAATCGACTCCACGATCATGAGTCGGGCCGCCCAGCGTTTCGAACGGTTCGCGCCGTGGTTCGCTGAAACCTTCCCGGAGACCGCCGCCGATGGGATCATCGAATCCGCGCTCGTCACTGCCGATTATGCGCAGGCGGAGCTCAACGAACGCTTCGGTACCGAGCTGCCCGGCAGGCTGTGGCTCAAACGCGACGACGCTCTTCCGATCAGCGGATCGATCAAAGCGCGTGGAGGTTTCCACGAGGTCCTCGAATACGCCGAGATGGTCGCCGCCGGCCACGGACTGAACCCGAACGATCCCGCCACCTACAGCGCCGAGGAATTTCGCGGGCTCGCCGGAACTCACCGGATCGTCGTCGGTTCCACCGGAAACCTGGGACTGTCGATCGGCATTCTCAGTGCGGCACTCGGCTTCGCCGCCTCGGTGCACATGTCGGCCGATGCTCGAGAGTGGAAGAAGGAGCTCTTGCGCAGTCATGGTGTCGACGTCATCGAGCACTCTGGAGACTTCGTCGAAGCAGTGTCGGCAGGCAGAGCATCCGCCGAAGGTGCACCGCGCACTCACTTCGTCGACGACGAAGACTCACGCAGTCTCTTCGCTGGGTACTCGGTGGCCGCACTTCGCCTCAGAGACCAGTTCGAAGCCGCACAAGTGACAGTCGACGCTGAACACCCTCTCGTCGTGTACTTACCGTGCGGAATCGGCGGCGGACCAGGCGGAGTGACGTACGGACTCAAACGCGTCTTCGGCGACGATGTGCACTGCATCTTCGTGGAGCCGAGCCAAGCACCCGCCATGTTCCTCGGCGTTCGTACCGGTCTGCACAGCGAGATCTGTGTCCAGGACATCGGCCTCAGCGGGGCCACAGCCGCCGACGGCCTGGCCGTGGCACGACCTTCACGTTTCATCGGACCGGTGATCAGCCCTCTGATCTCCGGATTCGCCACGGTCTCCGACGAGGTCATCAAGGCAGGCGTCGGTGTGCTCCACCAGACCGAAGGACTCGATGTCGAGCCTTCGGCGACGGCGGGACTGACCGTTCCCTGGCGAACGATCGGCCACCTCGGCGAGGGGTCGCGCTATGCCGATGCCACTCACTTGGTCTGGGTGACCGGAGGGGCCATGGTACCCAGCGAGGAGCGCGAACACTATGTGGCCGAGGGGCTGAACCTGCTGTCGACGATCCAGCCCTGAGCAGACCAATCCGGCCCTGAGCAGAGCGACTCAGCCCTGACCGGAGTGACCCGGCTCTGATCAGAAGCCGTAGGGGTCACCCTCGATGTTGATCACGACCTTGCCGTCGACGATCTCGGCGGTGCCGTCGACCGAGAACGTCACCGTGTCGTCAAAGGTGTCTGATTCATCGAAGAACGAGTCGTACTTTCCCGTCACAAACGCCTCACCTGTCGTCTCTGTCGAGATCGGCCAGGCGGGGCCTCCGTTGGGTCCGGTGGATTCCTCAGGGTCGAAGGAGCCTTCGCCCGACGGATCGCCCACGCTGGCCGTCGGATACGAGGAGATCGACCATTTGATGTTCGTCGCGTCGTAGCTCTCGGCGCTGTAGGAGCCGAAGGGGCAACCATCGGGCTGAGCGACGGTCTTCTTGGCGCAGCTGTCGATGAGAGTCTTGACCTGCTTGTTCACCTCGGTGCGGAAGGCATCGGTGGGCTGGGCCGCGAGCAGCGCAGGCTCGTACCCTTCCATGTCGCCTTCCTCGGCGAAGAATGCTCGGGCCTCGATCTCGTCTGCAGATACCAGGTCGGTCTCTTCGGAGAGCCCGATTGTGTACATTCCCGGGAACGCGGGAAGGGCGAGGCCGGATTCATTGGTCTCGATATCGATGCCGTTGATCTTGACCTTGCTCAGACCAGGAGTCTCGACGGAGAGGTAGAAGAGCTCGGGCGCCTGCAGCCTCCAGTCGTCGAAGAACAGTGCCTTCTTGCCCGCCTTGTGCAGAGAGAAGTTCGTCGTGCCCTTGCTTCCTCCCACGTCGTAGGTCGCGGTCACTGTCGCCGAGTTCCCGTTGATATCGGCATCTTCGACGGTGACGTCCTTCGGCAGGGCCTTTGCGGCACCAAGGATGTCGTTCGTCAGCAGCTGCCGCTGCTCGGTGGGCACGTCGACATCGGCCATCTTCAACGCCCCCTCGGCATCGCCAGCGGAGAGTTCGGAGAAATACTTCTCAACGGCGGCCTCGGGGCTGAACGTGTTCCCGTTGACCTGCGTGACGACGATGAGTGCCGCGACGATTGCGAGCACCGCGGAGCCGCTGATCACGCCGACCAGAGTGGCCTTCTTCCTGTTGAAGGGTTGGGCAGGTGCGGTTCCGGGAGGTGGGGGCGAGCCGGGCCCGGCATAGGCGCCGTTCGGGGGAGCGGACATCGGATAGGTGACATCTGCAGGTGGGTACGCGCCAGGTTCCGCTGCAGGTGGATACGCGCCAGGTTCCGCGTGCGCTGAGGGCCCTGACCGCGGGACGCTGGGGTAGGCCAAAGCAGCGGCCCCGGCCCCGGCACCAGCGCCGGCAGCTGTCATGCCGGCTCCGGCACCACGGCCAGCGACGGCGTCTGGATGGATGAGGGGATGGCGTGGTTCGCTCATGCCCAGCGCCTGGCCCCAGTGTGGGTGGACGGCCCGTCCAGCGAAGAATTTCGCGACGGCCGGAACGGTCAGGACAAGCCGCGGGCCGAGGGTCCTCGACAGAACCTCGATGACAACGCCCCAGAGTGCGAAGAGGAGGAACGACCAGGCCAGAGGGCCGACACCGGCGCGGGCGGTGCCGAAGTCATTGAACATCGTTGCAGCCGCGGCTGACCCCTCCAGATGGATGCGGAGGGGGACGGCCAACACGGACAGCAGTCCCCAGATAGCGCAGAACGCCAACGGAATCTTCCACGCAGTGGTCCATTGCTGCTTGTCCTCGCCGGCGACTGTCCAATAGGGACGGCGAGTCACGGTGGCGACAAGGGTTGCGACAAGGACGGCGGCCACGACCGCAAGCAGCCCGATCCACAGCTGCCCGGGTGCCTCGCGGCTGAAGATGGTCAGTGACTCCGAGAACCCGCCGGAGTCGTAGCCCATCATGTCTCCCTGAGCCGAGGCGCTGACTCCGCCGAGATGGACAAGCATGGTGAGGATCAGACCCACATTGATGAAGAGCGCTGGAATCGTCTGCCAGGGCATGTCCAAGGACAGCGGAATGATGAAGACTGCGACGATCGACAGGGCAAGGGTGGCCACGATGAGGTGGGTCCACGTCACGAGAATGGGCGGGACGAGCCACCGCAGGAAGGGGGCACCGATGGCCTCGCTGCCCTTGAAGTGCCCGGCGATCCTTGCGCAGATGCTGGTGATGAGGACGGCGAGCAGCGGCAGGAAGAACGAACGGACGGTCACGGCGGAGAACTCGAGATCGATCACCCCGCCGCTTTCTGTGATGGAGAAGCGCGCCGCAAAGATCAGTTCGAGAAGAAGCAGAACGAAAGCCATCGACAGGGTCGTGATCCCGATGCGGATCCAGGTGACGCCGCGATTGGGTGACGGTGATTTGAGCTCGCTGCGCTTCGTGAACCACCACAGCACACCGATGACGATGATGGTGATGAGCAGCGGTGCTCCCGAGGCGAAGAGGCTGCCCGACGCCTGGCCCATGTCTCCGGCCTGCACGTTGAAGCGGAATACAGCCGAACCGAACAGGGACATTGCCAGCAGGACGAAAGGCAGCGCATAGCTGAGTCCGTCGGTGTTGAAACCGGTCTCTTCGGCGAGAGCGGTGAAGTCGCCCATCGAGGTGAGCAGCGCCGAGATGATGATCGAGACAATGATCCCAGCCAGCAGCGCCAGCCCCGGCGGGACCAGGGCGCTGCGCCATGTGGCTCCCCGGCCCAACTCAGGCAGGTACTTCGCCGCCGACGGAGACATCTGAGACCGAGGGTATTGGGGAGGCTGAGGGTATTGGGGAGGCTGAGGATAGGGAACTCCCAGAGGCTGACCGCCGAGGTGGCCGCCGGGCTGGCTGCCCAGGTGCCCACCCGGTTGACTGCCCGAGTGAGAGTAGTACGAGTTCGGGTCGGGATGCTGCTGCCCATAGGGAGCGCCGTACGCAGGATATGGCGAGCCCTGGCTAGAGGCAGGGGAGTCCTGGCTCGGGTGGGGTGATCCCATCCCTGGAGATGGGGATGGAGATGGAGATTGCGTCTGCGGTTCTGAGCCATAGAGGTGGGACTGCTGCTGGTTGGTCCGGCTCCAGCCAGGAGCGAATCGCGCTGTGGAGTCCGGATCGTCGTTGTCCGAGTCAAACCTGGCGGCAGGGGAGGGAACCTCCGAGCCAGACGCCGCAGAAGGGAAGGGCTCGGGCTTCTTCGTGTCGGGTGAATTCTCTGTGCTCTTCGGCTCTTCTGCGGCTCCGTTGTCTTTGGCGTCGTGAGATGAGTCGCTCATGAGTGGTCCTTCATCCGTGTGGGTCTGCTTCGATGCAGGCGAGGGTGTGTATTTGGATATAAGCCAATATGCGACCGCATATTCATTTTGTAGTGGCAATCCTATATTAGGCTTGTGAAACCATGGAAGTTGTCCTAAAGGACTTGTTTCGCAAAGAAGGATCGAGAGTCGCTGATGAGTGAGAATCCACCTCCACCCGGGAGTGGTCGCGACCCTGCGCGGAACGGCAACGGTCAGCAAGGGCACGGGGCGAACCCTCCGCAGCAGCAGCCCAACACAGGGTGGAATCAGCAGTCGGAATCGGGCTGGAACCAACACGCCAATACTGGCTGGGGTCAGCCGGAAGAGCGCGCCAGCAATGGTTGGGGCGAAGGGCCTCCTGCGGCTCCCACCGCGCCCCCGTACCCCAGGCCGAAGCGCCCGCAGAGCGAATCCGCTTCGGCGCAGGCCTCACAGGGCCAGTATCAACAGTATCCACAGCACCAGCAGTATCCTCAGCACCAGCAGGCGCCGGCACAGAACTCCAATGCCCAATATGCGCAAGGGCCTTATGCCGCCGCACCGGCTGGGAAGTCCCGCAGCCGGAGGGGGCTTGTCGCGATGGGCGTGGTTCTCATCGTCGTTGTCGCTCTCGGAATCGGATGGGGCGCAGCTACTCTGTTCGGCAATGACTCCGACGGTGACACGGTCGCCGCACCCGCCTCATCGGAGGCGAAGAGCCCGGGAAGCGAGGCCTCATCAAGCCAAGGTCCCTCAGAGAGTCCCGATGCCTCGGAATCACCAGAGCTGTCGGATGACCCTGCGAAGGCACTAGAGCAACTGATCGAAAGCGACAGGCCCAGCGTCAAGGCCGACCTCAACGGGAAATGGGTGCCGCAGCTGAGTTCGAAGAAGCTGGGTCTTGAGGCCGAAGGGAAGACCTGGAAGGAAAAGGACATCCTCGCCGAACACCAAGAACTGCGGGAGGAGTTCCCTCGCGTGCAGCTGGTGTGGTCTGGTGATTTCAAGAGCTTCAAAGAGGACGACTTCTGGGTCACGGTCGTGGGAATCGGATACGACGACCCAGAGGAGGCGCTGTCCTGGTGCTCATCGCACGGGCTTGGCGCCGACTACTGCTATGCCAAGCAGCTCAACACCTCAGGTGGGACCGATGGCACAACCCGACTCCAAGACTGACCGTGACCCTGACGGACCGTGACCCTGCCCGGTCGTGACACTGACTGACCGTGACTCTGCCCGGTCGAAGCTGGGCCCGGCAGTCAGACCCCGACCAGCAGTCGGGCCCGTCTTCGCAGTCAGACCCGTCTGCGGCTGCGGACCAGATGCACGACAAGTCCGATGGCCAGCCACACCGCACCGATGATCAGGGCCAAGGGGTTCGCACTGACGAGGACGATGGCGAGCAGGACGGCACCGATGATCGGAATCGCCCCATGTGTGAACCAGCTCGGGGTCTCGGAGCCCTGTCGTCTGACGAGGAAGTAGCCGACAACTGAGGCCTGCACGAAGATGAACGCACTCAGAGCGCCGACATTGACGATCGAGGTCAGCTGGTCGAGTCCGTCCGCGCGGGTCGTTGCCCAACCGGCGACGATGACGTTGCCGACGGCCGCGACGAGGATTCCCTTCCACGGAACTCCGGTCCGCGGTGACACCTGGCCGAGGAACTTCGGGACCTGGCCGTTGCGGCCCATGTCCATGAGGATGCGTGAGCCGGCGGCCTGTCCGATCATGGCGGAGAACGCCGCACCGACGGCCTTGGCCAGGGCCAGCAGCCAGTGCACCCAGGTCCCGAGAGTGGCATCGACGGCATCGTAATACGCTGCGCCCTCCAGCTCAGGATTAGCCTGCAGCTCGGCAGGAGACACCGGCGAGAGCAGACTGCCCACCCAGGTCTGGGCGACGAAGAAGACGCCTGCCAGAATGAGGCAGAACAGGGTGGCGCGACCGACGATCTTCGGACCGCCCTTGGCCTCCTCGGCGAAGGTCGCCAGAGAGTCGAAGCCCAGATACGACAGCACGGCCACGGACACAGCGGCGAAGACCGCAGCGATCGAGAACGTACCCACCCCGGTCAGCGGGGATAGCCAGTCGCGGCTGGGTCCGTTGGCCGCGAGGTAGATGATGCCGAGGACGAGAACGAGTCCGAGCACGGCGACCTCGATGAGCACGACGATGGTGATCACCCGCGAGGCGATCTTGACCCCGGCGAGGTTGAGCCCTGTGGTGAGGATGACGGCGACACCGGTGAATAGCCACACGGGAATGCTCGGGAAGATCGAATTCAAGGCGATGCCCGTGAACAGATACGCCACCGAGGGGATGAACAGGTAGTCGAGGAGGATCATCCACCCTGCCGTGAACCCGGCACGAGGACCGATGCCCGCCGAGGCGTAGGCGAAGACCGTTCCGGCCCGCGGGATCTCCCGCGACATCCGCATATAGCTGACGGCTGTGAACGACATGACGATCGTCGCCACAATGTAGACGAGCGCGACCGCTCCGCCCGAGTTGGCATCGAGCGTACCGAAGACTCCGACGGCGGCCGCGGGTCCGATGAAGACGAGCCCGATGAAGATGAGTTCGGTCAGGCCGATGCTGCGGCGGAGTTCGCCTGATTTCCCTTCGGCCCCTGCGGCCCCAGTGGCCCCAGTGGATCCTGCGGCCCCTGTGGCCCCAGTGGATCCTGTGGCGCCCGTGGATCCTCCGGATCCTTCGGCAGATGTGCTCATGCTTTGCCTGCCAGTTCCGTGGCCACGGCCAGGTCCTCCCACGACATGCCTGAGCCTTTGAAGATGACCGTCTGGTCCGCCTCGGCGCTGACCTCGCCATTGCTGAACCGCTTCATCGTCACGAGTTCGTCCGCATCCAGCGCCCCATCGGAGATCGCGAGGACGACGTCCCCGCCCTCCCGCAGAACGTTGCTGAGGTCTTCGACCACGACCATCGCCGAGGTGAAGAGCTCAGCCGGCAGCTCACGGGAGTGGGGATCGTGGGAGCCGCAGGCCATGACCACGGCACCGGGCTTGACGAGATCTGCTGAGAACAGGGGTTCGCTCGCGGTGGTGGCGGTGACGATGATGTCGGCGTCGCGCAGTGCTGTGTCCACCTCGGCGGTCTGTGCTTTGAGCACCCTGCCGCGCTCACGGACATCGGAGGTGACCTGATCGGGAGAGCGGACGACGAAGGTGACATCGGCGAGCTCGACGTCGAGGACATCGGCGATCGTGTCTGCATGCCCCACACCCTGCGGGCCGGCGCCGAAGACCACGACATTGACCGGCTGAGTGAACCTGGTCAGGGCAGGTTCGATCGCAGCGACGGAGACCGCCGGGGTGCGCAGGGTCGTCAGTGCGGCGCCATCGATGACGGTTCGCAGCTCGAGGGTTGCGCTGTCGTACATGAGGTACTGGGCCATGATTCGGGGGAGGCCGCGTTCGGGGTTGCCGACGGAGACGCCGGCGAGTTTGACCCCGACCCAGTCGCCGATCTCCGAGGGCATGAAGATCATGTTCCCGGCGGAGATGTCGGTGATCGTGCGGGGGATGTCGTCGGCGGGATCGAAATCGCTCGCCAGCGCTGCGCGCAGGGCGGCGACCGCCTCGGCGGGGGAGAGCGCGGCGAAGACAGCGTCGGCATCGAGGTTCTTCACTTCGTCCATCGGTGTGCACATCCTTCATGGTTCGGCCTGGGAACTGGCCTCTTGCAATCGACCTTATGCCACGCCTGGGCGGCCTGTGAATGTTCCTCATCATGCGAAAACCTGACCTGTGCGCAGGCGAGCGTGCCCCGTCCGCGGACGGATCCGGTCCGTGCCTTCTGAGAGCCTGACCCGTGCCGAGGTGAGCCTCACACATCACGCTGAGCCACCGAGGCGGCGACCTCGGCCAGGACCTCGAGCGCGGCGGCGATGATCGGCTGACCGGCCGATCCGCTGCGCACCCCGGTGAGGATCTTCCGGGACGGGACCGGATCGCCCTTCAGCGGGACCCGAGCCACATCGTAGCCGTCGGGCAGCCTGGCCAGGCGGGGGATGAGCGCGACTCCCAATCCGGCCGAGACAAGTGCTGCGCCCGTCTCCCACTCCCGTGACTGGTGCGCGTTCTCGGGGAAGAAGCCGGCGGCCGCGCACGCCGTTCGCACGAGTCGGTGGTAGGGCGATCCCGGGCGGTCGAGGATCCAGCTCTCCTCCGCTGCCTCACTCAGCGATACCGACGAGCGAGTCGCCAGACGGTGATCGCTGCGGACGAGGAGGTCGAGGCGATCGCTGACCAGAGCATTCTGTGCGAATCGGACATCGCTCCTGGGCGGCAGCGGATCCGTGGCCACAACGACGGCGATATCGGCCTGTTCGGTGACGAGGAGCTCGAAGCACTCCTCCGGCTCGGCCTCGATGATGGTGACCTGCGAATCCGGGAACAGCTCGCCCACCTTCTCCGCAGTCGGCGGCAGCAGTGTCGCCGCAGCAGTCGAGAAGCCGCACAGTCGCAGTCGCCTCTGTCGCATGGAGCTGCCAGCATCCGCCTCGGCGAGTTCGCCCCTGATCTCTTCCCACCGGGTGAAGAGCTCCTGCGTCCGTTCGAGCAGAAGCTGGCCCACGCGGGTGAGGACGAGTCCCCTGCCGCGCTGTTCGAGGATGCTCAGACCCAGGTCCTTGGACAGGGATCGCAGCTGGTGGGACACGGCCGACGGAGTGTAGCCGAGGCGGTGCGCGGCCTCGGTGAGGGTGCCGACTTCGGCAAGGACTCGAAGCACCTGGAGACGCTGATCGATCATGCAATATTATTGCACGGTCGAATGGAAAAAGATTCGCTTTTCTTCGCAGGTTTTCCGTCGGACACTGGCCTTAGGCAACAACAGCAACAGCAATCGCAGCGAGGCGGTGACACCGATGACTTTGGCATCCGAAGTCGATCCACGAACCAATCAGGTCGATCCCGGTACAGGCACTGAAGGCACCATGACCGGTACCGGCGGCATCAATGCCGGCTCCGTCGACCCGGATCGGCTCATCGACGAACGCCGCCCCGGCTACTGTCTCGACGCGCCCTTCTATCTCTCCGAGGAGTTCTTTCGCCGCGACATCGATGCGGTGTTCGCCTCCACCTGGATCTTCGCGGCGGCCGCCGCCGAGGTGCCCGAGCCCGGCGACTTCGTCACCATCGACATCGGCGACTACTCGGTCATCATCATCCGCGATGACGATGAGGAGATCCGCGCCCACCACAACGTCTGCCGCCACCGCGGCGCTCGCCTCCTGTCCGAGGCCAACGGGTCCGTGGGCAACATCGTCTGCAGCTACCATCAGTGGACCTATTCGCCCGAGGGCGACCTCATGTCCGCAGGCGTCCAAGCCCCCGGCTTCGACCGGACCTGCTTCTCCCTGCGCTCGGTCAACGTCCGCGTCGTCGCCGGTCTCGTCTTCATCTGCCTGGCACCCAATCCGCCGGAGGACTTCGCCGAGGTGGCCGAGCGGATCTCGCCCTACCTCGAACCGCACGGCCTGGACAGAACCAAGGTCGCGGCCCAGGTCGACCTCATCGAGCACGCCAATTGGAAGCTCGTCATGGAGAACAACCGTGAGTGCTACCACTGCGAGGCCGGGCACCCGGAGCTGACCTGCACCTTCTTCCCGACCTACGGATACGCGCCCGAGGAGATCCCCAAGCGGCTCAAGCCCGCCTACCAGCGCTACCTCGATGCCGAACAGCGACTGCGGACCAACAGCGAACGCAACAATCTGCCCACGCAGCTCATCGCCGAACTCAGCGGCCGTCCCACCGGATTCCGGATCGAACGCGCCGCCCTCGACGGTAAAGGGGAGTCGTACACGATGGACGGTGCGGCCGCCTCGGCGAAGCTCCTCGGCGAACTCGACACCGCGGAGCTGGGGCGACTGTCGATGCACACCCAGCCCAATGCCTGGTTCCACTTCATGGGCGACCACGCGGTCACCTTCTCCCTCGTCCCGCTGGGGCCAGACAAGACACTGGTGCGCTCGACCTGGCTGGTCCACGAGGACGCGGTCGAAGGCGTCGACTACGACGTCGAGAACCTCACGACCGTATGGGTGAAGACGAACGAGCAGGACGCAGCGCTGTGCGCGAGGGCCCACCGCGGGATCTCCTCGCCGGCATATCTGCCGGGGCCCTATGCGCCCACGGAGGCCGACCTCGAGGAGTTCTGCACGTGGTACATCGAACGGCTGCAGGCCCACAGGGTTCAGGGCAGCCGGCAAGACGTGCCGCAGACCGAACGACGTAGAGCTGATCAGGGAGGACAGAGCTGATGACGATCTATCAGGACACGGCGGACGCCTACCTCGGCGTCGGAGCCACTGGAACGGCCGGTGACGTCGGGACCGGTTTCGGTGCTGGTGCGGCAGGGATCGACGAGGACCTGACCGGCATGGTCGAATGCGTGTCCATCACCCAGGTCACGCACAACGTCAAGAGCTTCGAACTCTTCGCCCCCTGGATGTCCAGGATCGACTTCGAGCCCGGGCAGTACGTGACGGTGCGCATCCCCGAACTCGGGCTCGAGCGCTGCTACTCGATCGCCTCGGTGCCGTTCGGATCGAACACCTTCACGCTGACCGTCAAGCGGGTGGACGGCGGAGCGGTCTCGACCCACCTGCACGATGTGCTCGGCGTCGGCGACCGAATCCACGTCGATGGCCCCTACGGCCTGTTCAGCACCAGCTTCCACCCAGCCGCGAAGCACCTGTTCGTCTGCGGCGGTTCGGGCATCTCCCCGATCATGTCGATGGTCCGGCCCCTGCTGGCCCGTCCTTCGGGAACCCCGACCGATATCGTGCTCATCCACAACGCGGCGACCCCCGACGACATCATCTTCCGGCCCGAACTCGAGCAGCTGGCGGAGGTTCCCGGCGTGAGCGTCGTGACGATGTGCTCCCGCGATTCGACCGCCGAGGTGTGGGCCGGCCGTCGTGGTCGCATCACCCGCGAGACTCTCGCCGAGGTGGTCCCGGAGCTGCGTGATCGTGAGATCTTCGTCTGCGGTCCCGGTGACTACATGGCCACAGTGCGGCTCATACTCGACGAGCTCGGTGTGCTGGGTTCTCGGGTGCACGAGGAGTCCTTCGTCTTCGCAAAATCCCCGGCTGAGCGGCTGGCCAAGCGGGCCCAGTTCGCGGAAGCCGAGGCGTCGACCGAAACAGCCCCGAGGCGGGCAGCGGAGGCTGTTGGTCCACCGTCTGTGTGCGGCTCTTCTCCCCTGAGGAAATTCGGCATCGACTTCACGAGCAGCGGCAAGCACGTCGAATGCGATCCTGAGACCACGGTTTTAGACGCAGCAGTCGAGGCCGGTATGGTCTTCTCGTCTTCATGCGAAGAGGGGATGTGTGGAACCTGCAAATCAGTGCTGGTCAGCGGCGAGGTCGAGATGAACCACGCAGGAGGGATCCGCCCCAAGGAGATCGCGGCCGGGAAGTTTCTGCCCTGCTGTTCGACGCCTTTGAGTGACCTCGTTGTGGAGCGGTGACTGAACTCAGCCGACTGCGATGCTGACGACGATCTTCTGCACTCGGGCGATGAGCTCGTCGAGTTCGTGATCCTCAATGCGGATCCACTGCTCCAGCTGAGCGGCCGAGAGGACGGACATGACCGCCTCGGCGTGCAGTCGTGCATCCTCGGCGTGGTCTTGTCTGCGCACCTCGGCGACGAGGATTTCGACGTGTCGGCGCCAGAATGGGTAGCCCACTCGGTCGAAACGTCCGCGGGGGCTTGATGCCTCGGTGAGGAGTACGAGGTCGAGGTTGCCCGAGATGTGTCTCATGTATGCCTCGGTGAAGGCGGCCAGGCGCTCGTCGCCGGGTGCGCCCGGCCCCAGCGGAGGTGGTCCCTGCAGCATTCGCGCAGGCATATCGCGGACCCGGTCGTCGAGCAGCGCCGAGGCGATTCCCGCTTTGTCGGTGAAGTTCCGGTACAGGGTGCCCTTGCCGACCTGAGCCCGCTTGGCCAGCTCGTCCATGGTCAGTCCAGCGACGCCCTCATCAGCCAGGAGCCGGGCCGCGGCATCGAGGATCCGCCGTCGATTGCGTTGGGCATCGGCGCGCAGCGGTGGCTCTGGTGCCGCCATGGGAAGAAGGGCTCTTCCAAAAGCGGACTGCGTTCCGGTATGCTCGCTCATATACGGACTATAGTCCGGATATGTATGCGGACGAAAGCTCCGCGACCAAGTATCGACATCGACTTCAAGGAGGCGGCGATGACATTCGTCAAGGTTGAGCAGCACGGCGGTCCAGAGGCATATGTGCAGGTGGACAACGAGGAACTGGTGCCCGCCGAGGGCCAGATCCTCGTCGAACTGAGTGTCTCCGGGGTCAACTTCCTCGACGTCGTCCAGCGTCGTAAGGCGCTGCCTACGCCCTTCCGCGCCGGAGTCGAGGGAGTCGGCCGGGTCGTGTCCACCGGTGACGGTGTCACGGACTTCGAGGTCGGAACGCGCGTGGGCTGGATGGCCGGTGGGCAGGGAAGCTTCTCGCAGTTCGCTCTCGTCCAGGCGGCCAAAGCGGTTCCGATCCCCGATGACATCGACGATGAGACCGGTGTGGCCGCTCTCATGCAGGGCATCACGGCGCACTACCTGACGACGGACACACACGCGGTGACCTCGGGCGACGTCGTCGTGGTCCACGCCGCGGCAGGCGGGCTCGGACAGCTGCTCACTCAGGTCGCAGTGCTCAAGGGTGCGACGGTGATCGGCACGACCTCGTCGGAGGAGAAGGCCGAGATCGCCCGAGCGAACGGAGCGAGCCATGTCTTCGGCTACGAGGACTTCGCCGATAAGACCCTGGAGGTCACCGACGGCATCGGCGCCACGGTCATCTATGACGGCGTCGGCAAGACCACCTTCGACGATGATCTCACGGCTGTGCGGACCCGAGGCACCATCGTCGTCGTCGGCAACGCCAGCGGCCCGGTCGATCCGGTCGACGTCAACACGCTCAACACCTCGGGCTCGCTCTTCCTCACCCGCCCCACCGTCGCCGACCACGTCCGCACAGCAGCGGAGATCCGCAGCAGAACCGATGAGATCTTCGCCTGGATCAGGAACGGTGACCTGACCATGAACGTCGGTGCGCGTTATCCCATCGCCGAGGTGACAGATGCCTTCGCGGCACTCGAATCCCGTGCGACGACCGGAAAGGTCGTCCTCGAGCACTGAGCCCTTCTGCGCTAGTTCGTGAGCTTGGCTTCCCGTAGTCCGTACGTACCCAGCACATAGGGTTTGAAATCGACCACGTCGCTGCTGATTCCGTACAGCGCCTTCTGGTAGGCGACCGGGATGATCGGGGCGTCGTCGGCGACCTTCTGTTGGATCTTCGCGTAGAGCTCGTTCTGCTTGTTCGGATCGGGTTCGGCCAGAGCCTGTGACGCCCATTTCTTGACGTCGGGATCGCCGTAACCGGAGCGGATGCCGGAGTCGTCGGTGACCGCGAGGAAGTTGATCATCTGCGAGGTGTCGGAGACGTCGGAGGTGGCGTAGCCGACCTGCACTTCGAAATCGCCCTTGGTGCGGTTGGTCACCAGCGTCGCATCGTCGAGTTTCTGCACATTCACCGTGATCCCAAGGTCCTGCCAGGACTGCTGGGCGATCTGTGCCAGCAGCTCGCGGTCGGCCACGCCGGAAGGGATCTGGATGGTGATCTCCAGTCCGTCTGCGTGGTCGGATTCGGCCATGAGCTTTTTGGCCTTGTCCATGTTGTACTCGCCGCCGGTGATGTCGTCGGCGTGACCGGTCAGGCCGGGGGAGATGAAGGAACTCGCCGGATCCGCGTAGCCGGCATAGACGACGTCGACGACGGATTTGCGGTCGACCGCATAGGACATTGCTCGGCGAACCTTCGGGTCGTCGAGACCCTTGACGGTGTTGTTGAGGTTGAAGTAGAGGATCTTCGTCGATTCGAAGGCGGTGGCCGACACATCCTGTGACCGGTCCATTGTGCTCATGCTCAGGGGAGCAGGCTCCTCATCGATGTGAGCCTGGCCGCCCTGGAGCTGCAGTCTGCGGGTGTTGTCCTCGGAGACCACGTTGAAGCTCACCGAGTGCAGATTCGGTACGCCCTCCTGCCAGTAGTCGTCATTGCGGACGAGTTTGAGGCTCTGCCCCTTGGTCCAGGAGTCGAACTTGAAGGGTCCCGTGCCGTCTGCGTGCGTTGCCATGTATTCGGCATCGTGACCGCCGAAGTCCTCCGGGTAGATCGCGGCGGCGAACAGCGCCATGTAACTGGGCAGCGGTCCCCACGGTTTGGACAGCTCAATCTTGACCGTGGAGTCATCGACCTTCTTGACGTCGTCGATGAGCGTGAATTCGCCGGCCCAGAGATTGGCGTCGTCGCTTTCGTCTCTCGCGTAGTTGAGCGAGAAGACGACGTCATCGGCCGTGAGCTCCTTGCCGCTGTGGAACTTCACGTTCTCACGCAGATCGAACGTCCACGAGAGCTTGTCCTTCGACTCCTTCCAGTCCGTCGCGAGACCCGGAACGACTCCGGTCCCATCGGGTTTGTTCAGCGTCAGCGTCTCGTACACCTGCTGCAGGGTCCAGATATCGGCATTCAGAGTCGTGGTCGGCGGCAGCAGGGTGGTGGAGTCGGCGCCGCGAGCGAATATGAGGTCGCCGCCGTTGGCCGGTGGTGCCTCCTCGTTGCCCGATCCGCAGCCGGTGAGGATCAGCAGCGATGTGGCGATGACGGCGAGGAGTCTCGACGTGCGCTTGCCGAACATCAACGGCCCCCTTCGCTCGCCGAGGTGGTTCGCCGTTCCGGAGTCCGATCGAGGAAGGCACTGTCGAACCGGGGGATGGCTTGGAGCAGGGTCTTCGTGTAGTCCTCACGAGGGTTGTGGAAGATCTCAGCCGTCGATCTGCTCTCGACGAGGACTCCGTTGTGGATGACGCAGACCCGTTCGCACAGACTCTTCACCACGGCCAGGTCATGGGAGATGAAGAGGATCGACAGCCCCAGCTGTTCCCGCAGTCGGGCGAAGAGGTCGATGATCTCAGACTGCACACTGACGTCGAGAGCGGAGACAGCCTCGTCGGCCACGATCACCTGGGGCTGGACTGCGAGAGCTCGGGCGATGGCCACGCGCTGGCGTTGACCGCCGGACATGGCTGTGGGGGTGCGATCGAGGAATTCGACGGGCAGGCGCACCATGTCCATGAGTTCGGCGCAGCGGCGCTTCAGCCCGGCACCAGAGGCGAGTTTATGATGTCGGATCACCTCGTTGAGCGTGTTCCGAACGGTGTACCGGGGGTCGAGGGAGGCGAATGGGTCCTGGAAGACCATTTGGACCACTCGCCACTGCTTCGCGCTGCGCTTCGGCTCGAGCTCCTCTTCGTCGAAGGAGACCCGGCCCGTGTAGTCGCGCTGCAGCCCGCAGATGACGCGGGAGACCGTGGATTTGCCGGATCCCGATTCCCCGACGAGGCCGACGATCTCACCCGGGGCGACGTTGATGCTTACGTCATCGACGGCGGTGAAGGCCTTCTCGCCGCGGCCGAAGGTCACGGTGATGTTCTCGGCTCTGAGCCCGGAGCCCGAAGGTGAGACCGGCCCGGAACCCGATGGCGAGACCGGCCGGGAACCTGTGCCTCGGCGGGAGGCGTCATCGCCCTGTGCCAGCAGTCGTGTGGTCATGTTGCCCCCTCTATCTGGACTCCATCGTCGATCCGGGGAGTCGCCGACAGGAGCTTGCGCGTGTAGTCCTCCTGCGGGTCGTCGAAGACGCTCTGCAGATTACCGCGTTCGATGATCGCTCCGCTCTTCATCACGCTGATGCTCGTGCACAGTTGGGCGACGACGGCGAGATCGTGGGTGACGTAGAGCAGACCCAACCCCTGCTCCTGCTGCATTGTGCGGAACAGGTCGAGCACCTGAGCCTGGATCGTCACGTCCAGTGCGGTCGTGGGTTCGTCGCAGAGGAGGACTTCGGGTTCCTGCGCGAGTGCGGCCGCGATCATCACACGCTGTCGCATTCCTCCGGAGAGCTGGAACGGGTAGTCGGAGACCCGGCGTTCGGGGTTCGCGATGCCGACCCGGTCCATGAGCTCGATCGCGAGCTCGTGTGCGCCGCGCTTGGACAGGCCCTTGTGCTCGGCGATGGCGTCGGTGATCTGCCGACCCACCTTCATCACGGGGTTGAGTGCGATCGCCGGTTCCTGGAACACCATGGAGATCCCGGTGCCGCGCACCTTCTGGTCATAGCGTCGGCCGGTGCCCGAAGTGAGGATGTTCTTCCCGCGGAAACGAACCTCGCCCTCGACGACTGTGGCCGCAGGCGGCAACAGCCCGAGAATGGTGCGCAGGGTCATCGACTTCCCGGACCCCGATTCGCCGACGAGGCCCATCGGCTCGCCCGGCTCCAAGGTGATTGAGACATTGTCGAGGATCCGATGCTTGCCGACCTCGCCGTCGATGTCGACGGTGAGCGAGTCGACCTCGAGCAGGGGCTGGGTCGCTGTGGGTTCGGTCTTCGTGGGCAGGGACGTCACAGGTTCAGGGCTCAATCGACTCACCTCTTCGGCTTCAGGATGTTGGTCAGGCCGTCACCGATGAGCGCCAGAGCCAGGGAGACGAGAACGACGGCGAACCCCGGCCACAGGATGAGTCCGTAGTTGCCGGTGCCCATGTACTGTTGGCCGTCATTCATCATCTGGCCCCAGTCGGCGGTCGGCGGCACGATGCCCATGCCGAAGAAGCTGAGGGTGACGACGACGCCGATGTTGAGGACGATGTCGGACATGCCGTAGATGATTCCCTGGCTGACGGTGTTCGGGATGACGTGTCGGGCGAGGATGCGCGGTGTCGAGAGTCCGCTGGCCCGGCAGGCGGCGATGAACTCCTCTTCCCGCAGCACGAGGACCTCACCGCGGACGATGCGGGCATAGGCGACCCAGGACACGAGGCTGATCGCGACGAAGATGCTGGCCAGGCCGTTGCCCATGACGAACACGAGCACGATGACGAGGACGTAGAAGGGAAAGGCAGAGACGATATCGGCCAGCCGCATGATGGCGACATCGACCCATTTGCCGAAATATCCCGCCAGCGATCCCAGAATCGTGCCGAGGATGAATGGCACGATGACGGCGATGACGGCGACCATGAGGTCGACGCGCCCGCCGTTGAGGAAGCGGGAGAGGATGTCGCGACCCAGCTGATCTGTGCCCATGGGGTGGGCGAGCGAGGACGGGCCGAAGGCGTTGAGCAGATCCTGCCGATTCGGGTCGGCCGTGACGAACAGGGGGCCGATCGCCAGGATCGCAATGATGATCCCCATGATGGTCAAGCCGGTCCACAGCTGCAGATTGTGACGTCGCAGGAAGGCGGGCAGCGGCATTGTGAATCGGGCCTGTGGCGTGGTCTGGGAAGCGAGTGGTTCGGCGGACATGCTCAGCCTCCCAGCCGGACGCGCGGATCGACGATGCTGTAGACGATGTCGGTGAGCAGGTAGACGAGGACGACGAGGATGCCGAAGACGACGGTCAGCGCCTGCACGACGTTGTAGTCACGGGCGAGCACCGACTGCATGAGAAGGGATCCGGCGCCCGGGATCGCGAACACGTTCTCGACGATCAACGCACCGCCGACGAGGTGGCCGACCTGGATGCCGAGGATCGAGATCCCCGTGATTCCGGCATTGCGGAACGCATAGTTGATCACGGTCTTCGAGCGACTCAGTCCCTTCGACATGGCGAAGCTCGTGTACTCGGCCGACAGGGAATCGTTGAGCGCCGCGGTCAGGCTGCGGATGAGGACGGGACAGATCGTCAGCGCCACCGCGATCCCAGGCAGCACCAGAGAATAGAGATGCTCGCCGAGGTTGCGCCCGTATCCGCCGACCGGGAACAGTCCCGTATTGACTCCGAGAACCAGGATCAGCAGGGTGCCGACGAAGAACGCCGGCATCCCCTGGACCGTGGCAGTGAAGAGCCGGGACACGAGCGCCGAGGTCGAGCTCTTGGTCGCCGACACCCACAGGGAGATCGGCACGGAGATGACGATGGCGAAGATGACCGAGACGAGCATGAGCATGAGAGTCGCGGGCATGCGCAGTTTGAGCAGCTCGAGCACGGATGTTTGGAAGATGAACGAGGGACCGAAGTCGCCGATGACCAGACCGCCGAGGAACTGGAAGTACTGAATGAGGAACGGTTGGTCCAGTCCCCAGGCGTGCCGCAGCTGGGCAACGGTCTCGGGGGTGGCCTTGTCGCCGAGGTAGGCCGCAGCGGGGTCGCCGGGCGCGAGCTGCATGAGCACGAACGAGAGCGTGGCAACGCCGAGAACGATGGGGACCATGAGCAGGATTCGTCTGGCGATGTACTTGCCCACGGTCACTCTCTCCATCGATGTGTAAAGGTATGCTCAATCTACCTTTATGTGACTCAGCTAACAACGCTCTGCCGAAAAAAAGTCTAACGGCAGACGGGCTTGTC
>NZ_JAKDJU010000112.1 GCF_030453725.1 Brevibacterium picturae | reverse complement strand
TGCGCGGGTACCGTGTCGAACTCTCCGAGGTCGAGCTCGCTCTGCAGGCCGATCCTCGAATCGGGTCGGCCGTCGTCGAAATCAGGCAGAATAAGGCCGGATACGCTCAGCTGCTCGGTTACGTCACCGCGCATTCCCAGGTCGACACCGCCGAGGTGCGTCGGGGCATGAAGGCACGTGTCCCGGACTACATGGTCCCCTCGTTCATCATGCAGATCGAGAGCATTCCGCTCACGGTCAACGGCAAACTCGACCGCCGGGCCCTCCCGGAGCCGGAATCGGCACGCTCCGAGTCCGAGGCGCCCAGAGGCCCGCAGGAACAGGTCGTGGCTGAGGCCTTCAGCGACGTGTTGGGCGTGGACTCCGTCGGCCTTGACGATGACTTCTTCGAACTCGGCGGGCACTCGCTGCTGGCCACTCAACTGGTCGCGTCTCTGCGGACGAGCTTCGCCGCCGCACCCGCCCTGCGCGAGGTCTTCCAACACCCCACCGTCCGCGAGCTCAGTGCCTGCTTCGACCCGAAGGCGACCACGGTCGACGCCGGTCATGAGCTCGTCGCAGGAGACCGTCCCACATCGCTGCCACTCTCCCCTGCCCAGGCACGCCTGTGGTTCATCAACCAGTTCGACCCGAGTTCTGCGGCATACAACATACCGCTCACCCTGAGCATGCGAGGACGACTCGACGTCGGTGCTCTGCACGCGGCGATCAACGACGTCGTCGCACGACATGAGAGCCTGCGCACTGTCTTCCCGTGGACGGCCGGCCAGCCCGAACAGGTCGTTCTCACCCCGGACGACGCCCGCATCGCCATGTCCACGATCGGGGTCAGTCAGGACCTCGTCCACCACACCGTGGATGCGGAGGCCACCCGAGGATTCGACGTCTCCAGCGAGCTTCCGATCAGGGCTCTTCTCATCAGGCTCAACGAGGACGAGCATCTGCTGCTGCTGACTCTCCACCACATCGCCGCCGACGGCTGGTCGCTGGGCCCCCTGGCCCGGGATCTGTCCACCGCCTATCGCAATCGTGGGCGGGGAAGGGCCCCGGCCTTTCCGCCTCTTCCCGTGCAGTACGCCGACTACGCCCTCTGGCAGCGAACGGCGCTCGGAACCGAAGACGACCCGAACAGTCCACTGTCGCAGCAGCTGGACTTCTGGAAGACCTCGTTGGCCGGCGCGCCCTCACAGCTGCAGCTTCCCGCCGATCGGGCGAGAAACGCGGCGGTCCCAGGATCCGTCTCCCGTGCGATTCCCGTTGACATCGGCCCGAGAGTCCATGCCGGACTGCGCCGACTCTCCAGCGAGCGCAATGCCAGTCTGTTCATGGTGCTGCAGGCGGCATTCGCGGTGCTGTTGGACAAACTCGGCGCAGGCAGCGACATCCCCATCGGCACCCCCGTCGCGGGCAGGACCGAGACGAAGCTCGATGAACTCATCGGGTTCTTCGTCAATACGCTCGTCCTGCGCACCGATACCTCGGGCAATCCCAGCGCCGCCGATGTCATCGACAGGGTCCGCGGATCCAACCTCTCGGCCTACGCCAATCAGGATGCCCCATTCGAACGCGTCGTCGATGAGGTCGACCCGCCACGCTCAGAAGGACTGCACCCCCTGTTCCAGGTGATGCTGACGCTGCAGAACACGACCCCGGTCGATATCGACATGGGTGATCTCCACGTCGAAGCGGCCCCCGGCCCACAAGTCTCGGAGGCGAAGTTCGATCTGCTCCTCGACCTGGCAGAACGTCGCGGTGATGCGGCCGGAATCACCGGCTCCCTGGAATTCGATTCCGCGCTGTTCGACGAGTCCACTGCCCGGAACATCGCCGAACGCTTCGTGAGCGTACTCGAACAGTTCGTCACCGACCCGAACCGTCTCGTTTCGGATCTCGACATCCTCAGCGCCGCAGAACTGCGCACCATCCGCGACGACAGCCGCGGTGCCGATCGCGACCGTCTCGAGACGACGATCATCGACGCCCTCGAGTCCACCATCGCCCGTCTTCCACAGCGCCGGGCGCTCGTGGCCGACGACACCGAACTGAGCTTCGCGCAGCTCGGGGACCGCATCCACCGCTGCGGCCGCGCGCTTCTCGCCCGAGGCATCGGACCGGGTCAGCGGGTCGCCATCGCTCTGCCACGATCAGCCGATGCCATCATTGTGCCATTGGCAGTGCTGAGCATCGGTGCCATCGCCGTTCCCATCGACCTCAGCTATCCGCAGGAGCGGATCCGGCTGATCCTCGACGTGAGCGACCCGGCGGCCGTCGTCGTCGACTCCCCCGACGTGCCTGTGCGACCGGGCACGGCCGTCTCCACCGCAGAGCTGAGTGCCGACGACCTCGTCGACCCAGCGGACGACGGGGGTGAGGGCAACCTCGGCGAGGGAGCAGTGCGAGACGACTCCCATCGTCCGACGCCGAACGACCGCGCCTATGAGATGTACACATCCGGGTCCACCGGGACACCCAAGGGTGTCGCCGTGCCCCATCGTGGTCTGGCCAATCTTCTGGCTCAGCACCGGGAGACGATCTTCGCCGAGGCGGGGCTCGAGGAAGCCTCGGTCCGGGTCGCGCACACCGCCGGCCTCGGCTTCGACGCCGCCTGGGACCCGGTGCTCTGGCTGGTGGCCGGAGCGAGCCTGCACATCGTCGATGAGGAAGTGCGCCGGGACGCCGAGGCGTTCGTGGACTTCTGCCGCCGAGCGCAGATCGATGCGCTCGAGACCACCCCCTCCTTCGTGCGGCAGCTGACCGCCTCCGGGCTCCTCGATGACCCCGAGCCCTCTGCTGCCCGGCACCACGAGGCCGCTGCGTTGACGATCGCCCTCGGCGGGGAGCCCGTCCCCGATGACCTGTGGCAGGAACTCGCCCAGCACTCGGGTGTGCGTGCCTACAACTTCTACGGACCCACCGAATTCACCGTCGACTCCGTCACGGCGAAGGTTCAGGGAGACCATGCCACGATCGGCCACCCGATCAGAAACGTCGCGGCCATGGTCTTGGACGGACACCTGCAGGAGGTTCCCTATGGTGTCGTCGGCGAGCTCTACCTCGCAGGAGACGGAATCGCCACCGGATATGTGAACCGCCCGGCTGAGACCTCGCAGCGATTCGTCGCCAACCCCTTCGACAGCGGCGAGCGCATGTACCGCACCGGCGACCTGGTCCGACGCACCTTGGACGGCAGCCTCGACTTCGTCTCCCGCGATGACGACCAGATCAAGCTGCGTGGGTATCGGATCGAACTCGGCGACGTTGAGAATGCTCTCTTCGCCTGTGAGGGCGTCGAACAGGCAGCAGCTATCGTCGACAATCCCCAGGACCCGCAGTCCGCACGACTCGTCGGGTACTACGCAGGCGACGCAGATGAGAGCACCGTCCGCGACCACCTCGCCAGCGCACTTCCGGCCCCGATGGTCCCACGGGTGCTGATCGCCGTCGACGCGATGCCCCTGACCGCCCACGGCAAACTCGACCGCGGCCGGCTGCCGGCTCCGCGGCTGTCGGGAGGCGAAACCTCCCGCGCCGCTGAGACGACGGACGAGGCCACCATGTGCGAACAGTTCTCCACCGTGCTCGAGGCCGATTCGGTCGGGCTCGACGACGACTTCTTCGAGCTGGGAGGCCATTCGCTGCTGGCGGTGTCTCTCATCGGTCGCATCCGTGAGGCCTTCGACACCGACCTGCCGCTGCGCGCAATCTTCGACGCACCCACACCGGCTGCCCTGCTCAACCGCCTCGACGTTTCGGCCGGTGCTTCGCTCGGGACGCTGCCCACGGACAGCGGGCAGACCCCGACGTCTGACCAGGCTCCGACCCCAGACCGGAGTGCCGCCTGGGCGATGAGCCCCTCCGAGTGGAAGCAGTCGAGCACCCGCCCGACGGCGATTCCGCTGTCGTACGGTCAGGCACGGATGCACTTCCTCAATCAGCTCGACACCAAGGCCTCCGACTACACCATCTCCCTCGCGGTTCGCTTCGAGGGCGAATTGGATCCCGACACGCTCGACAAGTCCCTGAGCCAGGTCATCACGCGCCACGAGATCCTGCGCACCGTCTATCCGAGCCTCGGAGGCTCCCCGGTCCAACACATCCTTCCGCCCGCGGCCGGACACGGGATCCTCGTCCACCGGACCACGTCCTCACCGGCGGCGACGTCGGAGGATATGGCTCGGGAGGCTGCCAGGGGGTTCGATCTCAGCACCGACCTGCCGTTGCGCGCGGTCCTCTTCGACGAAGGCGGCCAGTGGGTCCTCCACCTCGTCATGCACCACATCGCCACCGACGGTGCCTCGTTGGCTCCGCTGACGCAGGATCTGTCCACCGCCTATGCCGCACTGCGCGGTTCTGCCTGCCCGATGCAGCGCAATCTCGACATCCAGTACGCGGACTTCGCCCTGTGGCAGCGCCATGTGCTTGAGACGCAGACACGTCCAGGCGAGGACCGTCCGCTCCTGGACCACAAGACCCAGTCATGGCGCGAGCGCCTGGACGGAATACCCATTGAACTCCCTCTGCCCTCGGACCATCCCCGCCCTCACACCGCCCGGCAGTCGGGCCGTCACCATCGCTTCAGTCTCGATGACCGGACGACGCAGCGCCTGAATGCGATCGCCGCCGAGGCGGGGGCCAGTCTGTTCATGGCCCTGCATGCTGTGCTCGCCGGGTTCCTCAGCAGAATCAGCGGCAGTGAGGACGTCGTCATCGGCTCTCCCAGCGCCGGACGTTCGGACCCGGAGCTTGCCGACATGGTCGGGCTCTTCGTCAACACCGTCCCGATCCGCACCGATGTCTGTGACCAACCCGATTTCCGCACACTTCTGGCGCGGACTCGCACGGCGGCCATCGACGCACTGGAACTCGACGACGTACCGTTCGAACGCCTTGTCGAGACCGTCAACCCGCCGCGTGAGCTGGGTCGCCATCCGCTGTTCCAGACCATGCTGTCCCTGGAGAACACGGCCCTGCCGACCCTCGACCTTCCAGGAGTGCGCACGAGCATCGAACCTGAGGTCGAGACCGGCGACGCCAAATTCGACCTCTCGTTCACCTTCCGCGCAGACTCCCCCGATAGTGGACTCGACGTCGTGCTCGACTACAACTCCTCGATGTTCGAGCCGGCGACCATCGTCGACATGTGCCAGGCTCTCTCCCGCTTCGCCGACGGCCTCGTGCAGGACCCGGAACGCCCGATCCACGACATCGCGCTCCTCGACCCCGCCGAGGCGGCCCGAGCGATCGGCCAGCTCACCGGTCCGGAGCCGGAATCATCGCTGCCCATGGTCCTCGACGTCTTCGCCACCACTGTGCGACAGCTGCCCCATGCCACCGCAGTCGAATCCGCTGACACCTCGATGTCGTTTCGCGAACTCGACGAAGCCGCGGAACTCCTGGCACAGGAGCTGCGCGGATTGGGTGCGGGGCCGAGGTCGACCGTATCCGTTCGCCTCAGCCGCGGAGTCGGCATCATCGTCGCCACGCTGGCCGTGCTCAAATCAGGTGCGGCCTACAACCCGATCGACATCGACTATCCGCTCGAACGTGCTCGGGCGATCGTGACCGATGCGGGCCCTCTCATCGTTCTGGCCGAGACCGGAACCGCCGAGGCACTGGCGCCGATGCTCGCCGATGCCCCTGTCACGCCCACCGTCGTTGAGATCTCAGCAGCCGACGGCACCGTGGACACGACCCGTCCGGCCTGGCCCCGGCCGACCTCGGCCGCTGCGGCCACGGACCCGACTCCCCAGCACGACCCAGCCGCCTATGTCACCTTCACCTCCGGCTCGACCGGTCGGCCCAAGGGCGTGGAGGTGGGCCATTGCGCCCTCGCGAATCTGCTCGCCGCCCATCGTGCCTCGTTCCTGCCGACACCATCCTCCGAGCCCGAGCAGATCACCGTGGCCCACACCACCGGTGTCGGCTTCGACGCCGCCTGGGATCCGCTGCTGTGGATGCTGGTCGGACATCGCATCCACATCGCCTCGGCGGAAACCCAACGCGACCCTCAGGAGCTCGCGCGGCTGCTTCATGACCTGCGGATCGGGTTCTGGGAGACCACCCCCAGCTACCTGCGTGCGCTCAGGACCGAACCGGACTTCGCGGACCTGCTCGACCGAGCGGCCGCGGCGAACGCTCCGATCACTCTCGCCCTCGGCGGCGAGGCGATCGACGAGGAGCTGTGGGAGTGGCTGCGCGAGCGCCCGGGCATCAACGCCCACAATCTCTACGGCCCCACCGAGGCCACCGTGGACGCCTTCGCGGGTCCGGTCACCGACTCGTCGACGCCGATTCTGGGATCGCCGCTGCACCACATGCGCGGCTATGTGCTCGACGAACGGCTCCATCACGTGCCGGCCGGGACGACCGGAGAGCTCTACCTCGCCGGACGCCAGTTGGCACACGGATACCGTGGCCGCCCCGGCCTGAGCGCCGAACGCTTCGTCGGTGATCCCTTCGGCGAACCGGGCGAGCGCATGTACCGCACAGGGGACCTCGTCGTGCGTCACCGCAATGGTGACCTGAGCTTCCTCGGCCGCAGCGACAACCAGATCCAGCTGCGCGGGTTCCGTGTCGAACTCGGCGAGGTCGAACGGGCCCTGCGCGGTGCCCCGGGAGTCAAGGACGCACTCGTACGATCGTCCGGTGCCGACGCCGACACGATGCAGCTGGTCGGCTATGTTGTGCCGGACCGGACGGATGCTGCCGGGTCGGAAGCTCTCGCAGACAAGGCGCGGCGACATGTGCGATCGATCGTGCCCAGCTACATGGTCCCACCGAGAGTCGTGGCCCTCGACGAAATCCCACTGACGGCGCACGGCAAGATCGACGAGTCAGCACTGCCAGACGCCTCGCAGGCTGTCGTCGGCTCGCGTTCGGCACCGCGTACACCGCATGAGGACACCGTGGCGACGATCTTCGCCGAGGTGCTCACGCTGCCGCGCGTCGGTGTCGACGAGTCGTTCTTCGAACTCGGCGGGCATTCGTTCCTGGCCCGACCGCTCATCGCAGCCGTCAACGATGCCCTCGGCGCCGAACTCTCGGTCCAGTCCCTCTTCCGTTCGCCCACCGTCGAGCAGTTGGTGGCCGACGCAGATGAGGGGGCCACGGACTCGATCGGTGACAGCCTGCAGCGCCTGCTTCCTCTGCGCACGGCGGGCGCGAAGCCTCCTCTGTTCGCGGTGCACCCGGCCACCGGCATCAGTTGGGGGTTCGCGGCGATGCTCCACGGACTCGACCCTCAGCGTCCGCTGATCGGCCTGCAGATGCCGGGACTGGCACCGGGCGATCCGGAGGAGATCACTGCCTCCACGCTGACCGAACTCGCCGACGACTACATCACGCAGATGAGGACGGTGCAGCCGCAGGGGCCCTATCACCTGCTGGGCTGGTCCTTCGGCGGCATCCTGGCACACCGTCTGGCGACGCGGCTGCAGGAGAAGGGTGAAGAGGTGGCCTTCCTCGGGATCCTCGATGCCTACCCCGCGGGGCAGGAGACCAACGCCGACGTCGGCGAGGGGGCACAACTGTGGGTCGACTACCTCGGCGCCAATCATCCTGACGTTCGGGTCGGCGCGGAGGGACTCGACGACGAACGGGCTCTGGAGGTTCTGCGCGAGAACGGCGACCCGCTGGGCAATGTCTCGCCCGAGACCATTGCGGCAATGACCGCGGGCTTCTTCACCATGGCTCGACTGATCCGTGAAGCCCCGGTGGAACGCTTCAACGGCGACCTCGTGCACTTCGCCGCCACCCAGGATGTTCCGGCCGGCACCCCCACTGCCGAATCATGGCGCCCCTATGTCACTGGTCACATTCACGTCACCGAGGTCCCGGCACGACACGGGGACATGCTCTCGGCGACGGCCCTGTCCGAAATTCTTCCCGTGCTGGCAATCCATGTGGACGAGGACGCCGAACCACACATGTAAGAGATACATCTCAAGCATTCAACAGGAGATGAGGAAACGTGAATAACCCCTTCGATGACACCACAGCGACTTTCCGCGTGCTCGTCAATGATCTTCAGCAGCATTCTCTGTGGCCGTCGTTCGCCGATGCACCCGCGGGGTGGGCCATCGCCTTCGGCCCGGCCGAGCGCGGCGAATGCCTCGAATTCGTCGAGGCGAACTGGACGGACATCACTCCGCGCCGGCTGGCCGAGATCGCGTCATAGTGATCCGCATTGACCAACTGAGAAAGAACTTCGGAAGCTTCAGAGCCTTGGACGGAATCGACCTGCAGGTCGACCAGGGACAGATCTTCGGGCTGCTGGGGCCCAATGGGGCAGGCAAGACCACCACGGTCAAAGTTCTGTCCACGCTGATTCGTCCCGACTCCGGCGATGCGAGCGTGGCGGGGAATTCGGTGATCGCCGATCCCACCGCTGTGCGCCGCAGCATCGGATTGTCGGGACAGTATGCGGCCGTCGATGAGAAGCTCACCGGCTACGAGAACCTCCTCATGGTCGCCCGTCTCTACGGGATGAGCCGCAGCGATTCGCGCGCACGGGCTCACGAACTGCTCCGGGAGTTCGCCCTCGTCGACGTCCGCGACAAACGCGCCGGCGCCTATTCCGGTGGCATGCGACGACGCCTGGACCTGGCCTCGGCTCTGGTCTTCCGACCGCCGGTGGTCATCCTCGACGAACCCACCACCGGCCTCGACCCGCGCGGCAGGCTGGACACCTGGGACGTCATCTCCACTCTTGTCGGACAGGGCACCACCGTGCTGCTGACGACCCAATACCTGGAAGAGGCCGATCAGCTGGCGGATCGCATCGCCGTCATCGACTCCGGCCGAGTCATCGCGGAGGGGACCTCGAACGAGCTCAAGGTCAGCCTCGGCGCCGAACGGATCGCACTGACACTGACCAGCCCCGATGCTCTTGACGAGACTCTGCGCGTCCTCGAACGCATCCTCGGAGGCTCGGTCACGCCGCAGCTGGACTCGACCCGGAAGCACCTCACGGTCCCGGCCCCGCAGGGGCAGAGAACTCTGCTTGAGGTACTCGGCGCCCTCGAACAAGGCGGAATCGTCGTCACCGAGGCGGCCCTGACCCGGCCGACACTCGACGACGTCTTCCTGGACCTGACCGGACACCCCGCCTCGGCGGAGCCTTCGCCTCAGCCGCGTTCGGAAGCCGAGGTGGGAGCATGAGCACCATCACCTCGGCGGCACGCGACAGTTCCGTCATCGCCTGGCGCAACCTGCTCACCGTGCGCCGCACTCCCGGGGCACTGGTCACCGGAGTCGTGCAACCGGTGATCTTCGTGTTCCTGCTCGCGTTCGTCTTCGGCGGCAGCCTGGGCGGTGCACCGTATCGGGAGTTCCTCATCGGCGGGATCCTGGCTCAGACACTGACCTTCAATTCCTCCTTCACCGCCGTCTACCTCGCCAAGGACCTCCAGCTGGGGCTCATCGACCGGTTCCGGTCGCTGCCGATGTCTCGCGTGGCCGTCATCCTGGGCCGGACCACATCCGACCTGGCCACCGGCGCGATCTCCATTGTGGTCACCATGGTCTGCGGACTGATCATCGGGTGGCGCATCACCGAGGGTCCGGGGTCAGCGATCCTCGGCATCCTGCTCCTGCTCCTCTTCGGCTTCGCCATGTCGTGGATCGGTGCGTTCATCGCGTTGACGGCGCGAAGTGTCGAGGTGGCTCAGAGCCTCGGCCTGATCTGGCTCTTTCCCGTCACCTTCCTCTCCGGTGCCTTCGTCTCGATCGACACGCTTCCCGGCCCTCTGCAGACGATCGCCGCGTGGAATCCGGTCACGGCCGTGGCCACCAGTGTCCGAGAACTCTTCGGCAATGTCTCTCCCGCTGGGTACACCTCGGGTTCGGGATGGGCGGCCGACAACCCGATTCTCTACGCGGTGATCAGCTGCGTGGCAGTCATTGCGATCTTCTCCACCGTTGCCGTGTCCCAGTACCGAAGCATCAGCAGGCGATGACCGCAGCAGCCATCGAGTACATCCTCTGCGATGTCGGCAC
>NZ_JAKDJU010000111.1 GCF_030453725.1 Brevibacterium picturae | reverse complement strand
CGTAGAACTCGACGAACTGGCCGATGCTGCCGCCGACGAGCACCTTCTTCTGCATACTCGTTGACTTGCCGGTCGGTTCCCGTGACGTCGTCGCCACCGGTTGTGTTGCGGCCATGAGTTCTCCCTCGCCGTATCCGTAAGTGTGGGAACAATTGTTACCTGGACCACGCCATCAGTCCAACAGATACTTTCTAAGCCCGGGATCAATTCAATCTATGAGTGGCTCTTCGCTCTCATTCGAACCGAGGATCTCCCGCGTCAGTTCGCTGAATGCGCGGGCCCGTCTGCTCAGGCGCACGTCTTTGGGCCAGATCATGGCGAGGTCGATGCTGGGGAAGTCATCGAGCAGCGGCACGTCGACGGTCTTCGATCCGATGTAGGTTCCCGAGGACACGGACTGGCTCAGCAGCGAATACCCGTGCCCCATCGCGACGAAGGATCGCACGGTCTCGTAGCCGGCGAAGCTGTGTCGCACGTTCGGAGCGATCCCGGCGATGCGGAAGAGCTCGTCGTAGTACTGCCGTGAGAACGGAAGATCGAGCTGGATGTAGTTCTCCTCTGCCAGCTCGCTCAGATGGATGGGTCGCGGCCCATCAGCTCCCCCGCCGAGGCGGTGCTCCAGGGAGACGAGGGCGTGCGGCCGGACGACGTCGATGAGGTAGGTATCGAAGCGTTCGGTCAGTCCCAGCGTGTAGGTCAGTGCGATATCGCATTCCCCGGCGATGACCGCGGTGTGCAGTTCATGGAGGTCGGCTTCGAAGTAATTGACTCTCACGTCGGGGTAGCGTTTCTCGAACTCCGCGTGGATGAGCGGCAGTCGGGTCGGGGCGATGGGCGAGAAGACCCCGACCGTGAGATTGCCGCTCAGCGACTGGGCCAGTCCGTGCGCGGTCTCTCCCAGAGCGTCGGAGGATTCGAGGAATGGATTGACCTCGAAGAGGAAGCGTCTGCCTGCGGGTGAGAGCACCACGGAACGATTCTTCTGGCGGATGAACAGGTCGATGCCCAGGGTCCGCTCGAGCTGGGCCATGGCCGTCGAGATCGCCGACTGGGTGACGTTGAGATGCTTGGCCGCCTCGGTCATGTTCTCCCTGCGGGCAACTTCTTGGAAGTACCGGAGTTGGACGAGAGTGAAGTCGAGGGCCATAGACGCAATCATCCCACTCGACGGCACAGACACCTCTCAATCGGTGCACGGCCAATGGAATGTCTCTTCAGGGGGTCGAGGAAATAGACTTGCATCGTGCTTGCCAACCTTGCGGTCGATGACCTGCCCACGCTGCCCCACGACATTCTGGCCTCCATCCCGAGTCCGAGCGTCTCCAGCTTCCACTTGGGCCCCCTGACGATCCACTTCTACGCGCTGTGCATCCTCGCCGGCATCGTCATCGCCATCGTGCTGACCAACCACCGGCTGGTCAAGCGCGGCGTGCCCGATTGGGAGGTCCTCGACATTGCGACCTTGGCCGTCCCCATGGCCATCGTCGGCGCACGGATCTATCACGTCATCACCCATTACACGGACTACTTCGGCCCTGGGCGCAATCCGTGGAACCCTTTCGAGCCCGGTTCCGTGTGGGCGATCTGGGAGGGCGGAATCGCCATCTTCGGTTCGCTGATCGGCGGCACCCTGGGCGCGCTGATCATGTGTCGCCGGCTCAACATCAGACTCTCAACGCTCCTCGATGCCATCGCCCCCGGGCTGATTCTCGCCCAGGCCTGCGGACGATTCGGCAACTGGTTCAACCAGGAGCTTTTCGGTCAGCCGACGACTCTGCCCTGGGGTCTGGAGATCGATCCGAACAATTCGGCCTTCCCTCCAGGACTGCCCGTCGACACTCTCTTCCACCCCACGTTCCTCTACGAAGTGGTGTGGAACAGCCTGGGCGCGCTGGTCCTGATGTGGCTGGGACGCCACGTGTTCTTCCAGTGGGGACGCCTCTTCGGCATGTATCTCGTCTGGTACGGCGCCGGCCGCATCGTGTGGGAGTCCATCCGTCTCGACCCCAGCTTCGTCGTCCTCGGCCTGCGCACCAACGTATGGGCAGCGATCGGCGCTGTTGCCCTGGGTCTCCTCATCATCGGAGTCCAAAGGCTGCGCCACCCCGAGCCCGAGGAGTCTCCGTTCATCAAGGGCCGGGAAGTTGAGCCGGAACCCGCGGACTGAGCAGATCTCGCAGAACCCGGCCGACGACGGGCCTCGCCCATATCACTGCGTACTGCAGACCCCCGTCATAGTGGACTGCAGACCCCCGTCATAGTGGACGCGCGTTCGACCCAAGGCGATTTTTCGCACGCGAGTCCACTATGACGGATTGCGGGAAGGCCCGGGACGCCGTGCGCCGTGCGCACACCCCGTGCACACACGCCGTGCGCCTGCGCTGATGCGCCCGCTGGAGCGCCGGCATTGCTGCACCCGCTGCAGCGCCCGGCTGTTGCGCCTGCGGTGTTGCGCCTCGAGCAGAGACAGGAGCGAGGACTCCTCGCTCCGGCCCTTACCCCTGCGCCAGCCAGTCGCGCAGCTTACCCAGGCCCTCGGTGATGTCGTTCTCGCCGATGCCCGAGTAGGCGAGGCGGATGTAACTCCGGTCTTCCCAGTCCTGCCGTCTGCCGAAGTGCTCGCGGGTGCAGAAGGAGACTCCCGTGTTGTGCAGGGCTTCGGTGGAGAACTCGGACAACGTCGCGATCCCCTTGGCTTCCATCGCCTCGGTGACATCAGGGAATACATAGAACGTCGAGCCGGGAACGGCCACGCTCATGCCTGGGATTGAGTTGATGATCGAGCATGTGGCGTCGCGACGTTTGCGCAGCACCTCGAGCATCCGACCAACTTCGTCCTGCGGTCCCTGCAGAGCGGCGATGCCTGCCCATTGGACGTAGTGAGTGGTGCACGATTCGTCGTTGGTGTTCAGCGTCGAAATCACCTCGGCGATCTCACGCGGGGCGACCGCGCAGCCCAACCGTGACCCGGTCATCGCGAATTTCTTGCTGAATGTGTAGAGGATGACGGTGCGCTCACGCATGCCCTCAAGTGCGGCGATGGACTTCGACCGACCCTTGTAGCGCATCTCGAAATAGGCCTCGTCAGAGAGGACCCAGAGGTCGAACTCCTGTGCGATCGCTGCAATTGCTTCGCGTTCGGCCTCGGTCGATTCCGCCGAGATCGGGTTCTGCAGGTCGTTGTAGATGATGGCTACGGTCTTGTCATCGATGGAGGCCCGCAGGTGGTCGAGGTCGATGGCGAACCCGTCGGCGGTGGGCACATACCGGTAGGGAAGCGCGTTTCCGCCGAGGTACTCGATCTGGGATTCGTAGATTGGGAACCCGGGGCTGGGGTAGAGGACGCCGTCGCCGGGGTCCATGACGACCTGGAGGAATTTCGTGATCACCGGCTTGCCACCGGTCGTGACGACCACCTCGGCGGGGTCGATCGTCACGCCACGTCGTTTCCCGATATCGTCAGCCAGTGCCGCGCGCAGCTCCGGAATTCCGGGGCCGGGGCAGTAGCCGGTCTTGCCGTCCCGGATCGCCTTGTCCATCGCCTCGACGATGTGGGGCGCCATGGGGAAATTGAGATCGCCGAGGTGGAAGGGATAGACCTCATTGCCGCGGGCTTTCCATTCGGCGGCGTCCTGGGCGACCCGGAACGAGGTCTCGGTGCCCAGATTGCCAAGGCGTTGAGCGGTCTTCATTGTCGGCTCCTTCAAACGGGTGGGATGACGGTCCTGGTGAGCGGTGTACTCACACCGCCCGATCTTCGTCTCTTCCCTCACGATAGATCACCGTAACCTCGAATGTCAGCGGCGACCGGACAGTCAGTTCAGGGCCAATCCGCTTCGCCCAACGACCAGGAACCACAGGTCGATGCCGAGGAACGCTTTTGGAAGGCTGCCTAGACTGGCGACCATGAATCTCACAGTTTCCACCTTGGCTCAGCGCCCGGACCTCAAAGACGAGCTCCTCAACCTGGAGAATACGTGGCCGGAATTTATCCGGCACGATCCTCTCGGCAACCTCTACTATCATCGGGACATTCTCGCCCAGTTCGCCGATCACCTAGTCATCGCCCACACCTCGGCGGACGGGATCGTGGGCAAGGCACATGCGATCCCCTTGCTTTTCCAAGGTGAGCGCCTGCCAGAAGACGGATGGGACGGGGCGATCCGACGCGGAATCCAGACGAAGGTCCTAGGTGAGGTGCCGAACATGTTGGCCGCGCTCGAGATCTTCGTACGATCTGACAAACAAGGGCTGGGGTTGTCCGGCAGGATCCTCGACGCGTTACGACAGCATGCAAAGGACCAGGGATTCGCCGAGGTAGTCGTTCCGGTCCGCCCCAATGGCAAGAACGACATCCACGATCCGATGCCTTCCTACGCTTATCGCACGAGGGAGGACGGGCTGCCCGTCGACCCCTGGCTGCGCACCCATATTCGCGCCGGCGGGACGATCGAGGGAATCGCGCACCGCTCGATGGTGATCGCCGGAACTCTTGAGGAATGGCGGAACTGGACCGGTCTGCCTATGGATACCTCGGGACCGGTCGAGGTTTCCGGGGCGCTGACACCTGTGCTCTGCGATATCGAGCACGGCAACGCGGTCTACATCGAGCCGAACGTGTGGGTGCGGCACCGTACCAGAGTGTAAAGGGTTGGTCCCTTGGTTCAGGCTCTCTGCATTCTGACGATCCGATTCTTCGGCGCAGACATCACATACGCAGAGCCGCCAACGAAGAATTTTCGATGGCGGCTCTGCGTCGAATTGTGCGCTCAGCAAGACAGTGCCGATGTGAACCGCGGAACCTGACAACGGACCTGTCTCATTGGAGCTGCACGGAATCAGAGCGCCATAGTCACAGACTTCACCTGTGTATAGAGCTCAATGCTCTCAGGCCCGAGCTCACGTCCCCAACCCGACTGGTGGAACCCGCCGAACGGAAGTGCACTATCGAGTGCATGGTAGGTATTGACCCACACCGAGCCGGCATTCAACCTGCTTGCGACTCGATGTGCCCGGCTGAGGTCTGTGGTCCACAGTCCCGCCGCCAGTCCGTATTCGCTCTTGTTGGCAGCCTTGATCACTTCGCTCTCGTCGGAGAAAGGAATTGAGACAGCAACCGGCCCGAAGATCTCTTCTCGCACGATCGACATGTCTTCGGTCGTGTCCGTGAAGACAGTCGGTTCCACGAAGTAGCCTGAATCGCCGTGGCGATTGCCGCCCACCAACGCGTGCGCTCCCTCTTCCTTACCCGCATTGAGGTAGCCGACAACCCTGTTCAGCTGTTCTTCCGACACCAGCGGAGTGATCGCAGATTCGGGATCGTTGCCCGGGCCTACCTTCAAGGTCCGCACCTGTTCGGCCAGGGCTTGGTTGAACTCGTCATAGATCTTTTCGTGCACATAGACTCGGGTACCGGCTTCACACGCCTGGCCCGAGTTCAGCGTGAAGCCTTGTAGGACCCCACCCACAGCGCTGGGGATGTCCGCGTCTTCGAAGACAATGTTCGGAGATTTGCCTCCGAGCTCGAGCGACACCTTCTTAAGATTGCCTGAAGCTGCGTTGACGATCTTCTTTCCGACCTCGGTCGAGCCGGTGAATGCCATTTTGTCTACATCCTCGTGACCCGACAGTGCAGCTCCTGCGTCCCCGTACCCGGTGACGATGTTGACGACTCCAGCAGGGACACCGGCCTCAACCATGATCTGGCCGAGGAGCAAAGCTGTCAGCGGTGTCTGCTCTGCCGGCTTGAGGACGAGAGTGTTACCAGTGGCGAGCGCGGGAGCGATCTTCCACGCGGCCATGAGCAACGGGAAGTTCCACGGAATGATCTGACCGCAGACCCCAACAGGCTCACGCCGAGTATAGGAATGAAATTCGACTTCGGTCGGAGCCAACAGCATGGAGGGGTTGTTCGTTGCTCCTTGGATCTTCGACGGCCACCCTGCATAGTAGCGGAAGCAGTCTGCGGCGGCGCGCACGTCGAAGGCATGGGCGATGCCGATCGGTTTGCCGTTGTCCAGGGATTCCAATTCCGCGAAATCTTCTACTCGTTCCACGATCGCTTGGGAGATCCGCCACAGCAGATCTTCGCGCAGATTGGGCCGCAGCCGAGCCCAAGAGGTTTCCTCGAAGGCGGTGCGGGCCGCTTTGACCGCATGGTCGATGTCTTCCGGTCCTCCTCGCGGAACCTCAGCGAGGACGTCCCCGGTGGCGGGATCATAGGTGGTGAAGGTTTGCCCGGAAACGGAGTCACACCATTCGCCGTTGATCAGCATCTTCTGAGGCTGCTTGAGGAACTTGCTGATCTGGGGTGACTGGACCGTCGTTCGGGTCTCAATTGTTGGACTCATGATGACCTCTCTCCGACCGGCCCTGCTGGCCAGTCTGTGTTCGTGTAACGTCCGAAAAACACTCTCGATTCGCCTCAGAATGAGGTGATGATGGAGCGGATGACTTCGCCCTTCTTCAGCATCTCGTAGCCTTCATTGATCTCGCTCAGAGAGATCTCGCGGGTGACCAGGCCATCGAGTTCGAATCGACCTTGGACGTACATGTCCGCGTACAGCGCTATATCTCGTTTGACGTTGGTCGAGCCCATCAGCACGGCCTGCAGGCTCCTCTGCGCGAACAGATCAGCCAGAGATGAGTCGAACGAGGTGGTGGCACCGGGAGGGGCGATTCCGATGAGGTAGGCAGTTCCACCCGGACGAGTCATCTCCTGCACCTGTCGCTGAGTGGCACTGATTCCGATGACTTCGAAGGCATGGTCGACGCCCCCAGTCAGCTCTTGGATGGCAGCCACTGCATCCGTCTCAGCCGAATTGATGACATCGGTGGCGCCGAACTTCTTCGCCGCTTCAAGTTTGCTGTCGACGATATCGACTGCGATGACGTTCTTGGCACCGCAGAGCCTGGCACCGCTGATGGCGTTGAGGCCGATTCCGCCGGTCCCGACCACCGCTACTGTGTCGCCGGGTCGGATGTGAGCGGTATTGATCGCAGCACCGGCACCCGTGACCACCGAGCATCCGAGAAGTGCGGCCTGGGGGAATGGAATCTCGTTATTGACAACGGCCAGCTGATTCTCATGCACAAGCACCTGTTCGGCAAAGCCGCCGACGTTGACCGACTGAGCGATCGCAGACCCATCGGCGAAGGAGATCCGGGGACTCTCATCTTCCCCACGAGAGACGGCGGCAGGGTTCAGACACAAGGTGCTGTGGCCAGCCAGGCACTCGGCACAGGCACCGCAGAATGGGATCAGGCAGGCGACGACGTGGTCACCGACTTTCATGCTCGTCACCCCGGATGCGACAGATCTGACCACTCCGGAGATCTCGTGACCGCCGACAGCTGGCAGTGGCATTCCGTAGTCGTGGTCGATGAGGTGGAGGTCAGAGTGGCACAGCCCTGAGGCTTTGACGTCGACGAGCACTTCGCGCCCTCGGGGGTCGTCGATCTGTATATCGTGGGTAGTGAATTTGCCGCCCACCTCGGTGGCCAATGATGCTTTCATCGGAATTTCCCTTCTCGGTTTCTGATGTGGACCATCGACCACTGCGAGCTGCAACGGTGCGATGGCTCTTGTCCAGGCTAGGGTCGAACCGATATGAACAAGCGTCCACATATGAAACACTCTGCATACGTCCGCCTGCTCAGCTGCGCCAGTCCATTTCGGACCTATCATCGGACTGCTTGTGCCGGACACTCTTGTGAGATAGGTTTCAAAAGCACGACGAGATGAAGAAGTCTTATGCCCTTGGAGGTCACGTGCCGCAAGTTACATCGCGCAGAAGCGAAGTGGACTTTGCATGGAAGCGCTCGCAGCTGTGTGGTGTCACCCACGACTCTCTTCCGGAGAACCTCACAGACACGACGAACCTCTTCCCTGCGAAAACCGCGCTGCTTCGCGCCGCAGGCGCCACCTTGAGCGCTGTCGGCGATGAGCTCGCCGGGTTGGATCTGTCTCTGCTGGTGGCAGATCGTTCGGGCCTTCTCGTGCAGACGGTCGGCGGAGCACAGTCCCGGATCGGGGCGCAGGTCGAACAACGCGGGCTGATTGCCGGCGCAGACCTCAGCGAAGAGAAGCTCGGCTTCAACGGCATCGGAACCGCACTGGAGACAGGTCGCGGAATCACCGTCGACGGCGACGAACACTTCGTCGAAGCATTTCGCGATTTCTCCTGCTTCGGCATCCCCATCATCCACCCCGGCAGCAAGAGGCTCGAAGGCGCGCTCAATGTCACCGCTCCGACCGAATCGACTACTTCTCTGCTCGAGGGTTTCGGCCGAACGATGGTGCATCAGATCGAGCAGCAGCTCCTGCAGAACACGTATCACGACGAGTACTCTCTGATGTCCGAATTCCTCCAGGCTTCCCGAGGCACAGATCAGGCGGTCTGTGCCATCGGCGATGAGACCGTGATGAGCAATCAGAAGGCCGAGGGGCTTCTCGAACACATCGACTATGGCGTGCTCCGGAGCACGATTGCCGAGGCACGCCTCGCACGCTCGTCCCAGGCTTCCATCGCAGTCGCCTCCGACCGCCTCGTCGCAGTGGATATCCGTTACATTCGATCCGGCGGAGAAATTCTCACGCTGCACCCTCTGTGGCAGAAGAAGGCGACGATTCCTCGCGGTCGCCCACGCGCGAATATGGCCGGAGACGTGTGGGGAGGCCGTTTGAAAGCGGTGCAGGGGCGTTCGGGCTCAGTCGCGGTAGTCGGAGAGCCGGGCACCGGCAGAACCAGCGCGGCCCGCGAGGCATCCCGCCCTCTCGAGCCCACCCTCATCGATTGCGTTGACTTACAGACTGCTGGCGCTCAGGTGTGGTCCAAACGTCTGCAGAAGGCAGTGGGCGCCACCACCGGAGCACTCATCATCGACAATATCGATCTTCTGCCGACGGCACAGCTCAGTTTTCTCCGCCAGCTGGTCAGCGACGATGCTTCCAGTGCCCGAATCGTCATCACCGCGGATTCTCACGCTCAAGAGGCAGACGGGCGTCTTCGCTCGGTTCTGTCAATGGCAGATCAATACGTGGAGCTCCCCCCGTTGAGAGAACGAGTAGCCGAGTTTCCGATCCTCATCGAGGCGATGGCGCAGAAGATTGCCAGCAAGAAACGCTTCACATTCTCTGCAACCGCATCACAGGGACTGGCCCGAGCACATTGGCCCGGCAATTTAGTGCAGCTCCGAAAAGTCCTCATGCAGGTGTTGGCCGAGCGAGCCAGCGGGCAGATCACCCTATCCGACCTGCCCGAAATCTATCGACGCGATCAGAATCAGCCTCTCTTCGGATTGGATCGGGCCGAACGCGCGGCGATCGTCGAAGCCATGGCAGCTGCGGAAGGCAACAAGAACCAGGCCGCCCGAGCGCTGGGAATGAGCCGAACGACTCTTTACCGGCGTCTGCGGAGCTTGAAGATCGAGTACTAGTACCGACAAGCCCGCGGCACGGTGTTCTGGGCTTCGGCTCAGCCCTCGCTCGGAGCGATGAACAACTTCCGCAGCGGTGCCTCGTCGACACACCAGCGGGTCTTCATCCCGTCCTCAAGCCGGACCAGCGACCCCGGTCCCAATTCAACCGGAGCCAATGCGGGTTCGTCGAACTCGATCCGGCCGGTGCCGCTGATGACGAGGAAGACTTCCTCACCTTCGACGTCGCGCATCGCCCCGGCGCCCATCTCCCACAGCCCGTATTCGGCTCCGGCAATCGTGCCCAGCTCTGCGAACGCGGTAGTTGCGTCCGGGGCCGTATTTCTTCCCGTCGCCGAGGCAGTCGCATCCGCCCGCTGCCAGTCCTCGATGGGCCCGTGGTCGAGAGAATAGTCGTGGGTGCTGATCGGCTCCATTGCGCTCATGGAATCAGTGTATCCAGCAGCCGGATCGATCGCGCTCCGTGATTTATGAAACCATCCCAGGGCCGCACGGATTCCATATGGCAATACGCCACCCCGCAACCATTTACTTAGCTCCAGCGGTGGGATAGAACTGATTCCATGTCCTACCTCAACGGCGAGGCCTCCCATTGGCTGACCCAGTC
>NZ_JAKDJU010000110.1 GCF_030453725.1 Brevibacterium picturae | reverse complement strand
GCTGCCACCGGTACTGCACCGACGACCGACACCCCACCAGCAGCAATGGAAGGACCGACTCAGTGACCTTCACCCACCCCAGCCTGGCCAGGCTCTCCGAACGCCAGGCCACCGACTACGGCGAGAAGACTGCGATCACCTTCGCCGGCATCGACTACTCCTACGTCCAGATGCACGAACGCACACTATCCCGGGCCGCCGACCTCCACTCACGTGGCATTGGCCGAGGCGACCGGGTGGCCTACCTCGGCCCCAACCACCCAGCGCTCATTGAAGTCCTCCTCGCCTGCCTGCGCCTGGGAGCGATCTTCATCCCGCTGAACTGGCGGCTGGCCCCGGCCGAACTGGACTATCAGCTCACCCTCGCCGAGGTGGCCCGACTGTACGTCGCCCCCGAGATGTCTGAGACCGCCGAGCAACTCAGCGACGCCGTCGCGCAGGAACCGGTGCGCTGGGAGGACACAGCCACCTCGGCGAGCGTGCCGGTGGTGCCTGCGGCTGAGGTCACCGGTGACGAACCGGCGTTTCTGCTCTTCACGTCCGGAACGACGGGGCGGCCCAAGGGTGCGGTGCTCTCACACGCGAATCTGCTGTGGAATTCCTTCAACCTTCTGCTCAACTCGGACCTCACCGCCAACGACGTCACGCTGGTCACCGCTCCCCTCTTCCACGTCATCGGCCTCGACCAGCAGGTGATGACCAGCTACCTGCGCGGGGCGCACATGCTCATCGAATCCAAGTGGGACGTGAACCGCGCCTTCGACGCCATCGAGCACGAAGGTCTGACGTGGATGGCCGGGGTGACGACCATGTTCTCCGACATGCTCCAATCACCGAGGTGGAACACCGCCGACCTGTCCTCTCTGCGATTCGTCAACTCCGGTGGCGCACCGATCCCCGTCTCACTCATCGAGGCGTTCCAGGCCAAGGACATCATGTTCTGCCAGGGCTACGGACTCACCGAAACCTCCCCCGGATGCACGTTCCTGCCTGCTGCGAACGCGTTGGACAAGGCAGGATCGGCAGGCCGGGCCGTGCCCTTCACCGAGGTGCGCGTCCGTGACCTGGCCGGCAACGACTGCGAAGCCGGAGTCAAGGGCGAGATCGTCGTCCGCGGGCCCAATGTCACCAGCGGCTACTGGAACAACCAGGCCGCGACCGATGCGGCGTTCTCGCCCGGCGGTTGGTTCCACACCGGCGACATCGGCTATCTCGACGCCGAGGGGTTCCTCTTCATCGTCGACCGGCTCAAGGACATGTTCATCTCCGGCGGGGAGAACGTCTATCCCGCCGAGGTGGAATCCGCCCTTTTCGACCACCCTGCCGTGGCCGAGGCCGCTGTCGTCGCGGCCGCCGATGAACGGTGGGGCGAGGTGGGCCACGCCTTCGTCATCGTGACTGTACCTGAGACCGGGGCTGGCGCTGATGCCGGAGCCGACTCTGCAGCTTCGCCCCTGACCGGAGAAGAACTGCGCGAGTTCCTGCTCACCCGCCTGGCCAAATACAAGGTGCCGAAGTACTTCGACCTCGTCGACGAACTCCCCCGCACCGGCTCCGGGAAGGTCCACAAGGTCTCTCTGCGCACCACCGGCGGCCTCGGCGCCCACTCCACAGAATCTTCTCCCTCAACCACCGGCAAGCCAGCACCAACCGCACCATCGAAGGACCACGCATGACCAACTCCCCTGCTTCCCACCTCACGGACGTCTCCTCACAGCCGACCACGCTCGAGATCTCCGAGGCTCTGCGCTTCACCACCGAAGGCAGCATCGGCATCCTCACCCTCGATCGCCCGGCCAAACGCAACGCCCTTGACGATGCCACGGTGGCCGCCCTGGGCGAGTTCTTCCGCACCCCGCCAGAGGTCTCGGCGATCGTGCTGACAACCGTCGGCGATCACTTCTGCGCCGGCCTCGACCTGTCCGAAATGGCCGAACGCGACGCCGTGGCCGGCCTCCACCATTCGCGCGGTTGGCACAAGACGATGAGCATGATCACCGAATCCGAAATCCCCGTCGTCGCTGTCCTCCAGGGCGGGGTCATCGGCGGTGGACTCGAACTCGCCACTGCCGCCCACCTGCGCGTGGCCGAAGAGAGCGCCTACTTCGCCCTGCCCGAGGGCAAGCGCGGTCTCTTCGTCGGCGGCGGCGCTTCGGTGCGCGTCCCCCGACTCATCGGACTCAGCCGTGTGCAGGACATGATGCTCACCGGGCGTAAGTTCGATGCCGCCGAGGCCGAAGCGATCGGGCTCGTCAACTACCGTGTACCAGTCGGCGAAGGCCTGGACAAGGCCAAGGAACTCGCGGCCTCGATCGCCTCGAATTCCCCGGTGACGAACTACGCGATCACCCAGACACTGCCGCGCATCGTCGAATCCGGGCGAGATGAGGGCTACATGATGGAGTCCCTCATGGCCTCCGTCGCCCAGTCGAGCACCGAGGCCAAGGACCTCATGCGCGCCTTCCTCGACGGCTCCGGCCCCAAGGTCAACAAGTGAGGAGCTCCGACATGCCAAAAGTCATCCGCGACGTTCCCACCGACGCCATCGAGACCAGCAGCATCGGTGCCTTCCTCACCTGGGTCAATGCCAAGTTCGGCTACTCGTTTGATGGCTGGGACGATCTCTACGCCTGGTCGATCACCGATATCGAAGACTTCTGGGAATCCGTCTGGGAGTACTTTGACGTGAAGTCCCACAGCCCGTACACCTCGGTGCTCGAGGAACGGGTCATGCCGCACGCTCGCTGGTTCACCGGAGCAACGCTCAATTACGCCGAGCACTCCCTGGGTGCGCCCGAACAGGCCGACGAGGTGGCCGTGACCGCGGTGTCCCAGACTCGTGAGGACTTCACACTCACCTACGCCGAGCTCCGCCGCGAGGTCGCCCGAGTCCGCGCCGGTCTCATCGACCTGGGAGTGAAGAAGGGTGACCGAGTCGTCGGCTATCTGCCCAATCAGCCCGAGGCCCTCGTCGCGTTCCTTGCCGCGGCCAGTCTCGGAGCGATCTGGGCCAGCTGCGCACCAGAGTTCGGCACCCAATCCGTCATCGACCGCTTCAGCCAGGTCGAACCCACCGTGCTGCTGGCAATCAGCGGCTACATGTACGGCAACAAGGCCGTCGACCGCACAGGCGAACTCACCGAGGTCCTCGCAGCACTCCCCACACTGACCCACCTCGTCTCCCTCGACTATGGGGACTTCACCCTCGATGACGACACACGCGAACAGTTCACGAACGGTGCCGGCCTCGACCACGCGATCGACGTCGTTGACTATGCGGGGCTCGGGGCAACCTCGGCGGGTACGGCCGGCGGGGCCCCCTCGGCGGAATTGGAGTTCGAACCGGTACCCTTCGACCACCCGCTATTCATCCTCTTCTCCTCCGGAACCACCGGCAGGCCGAAGGCCATCGTGCACAGCCACGGCGGCATCCTCCTCGAGACGCTGAAGAATCACAGCCTGCACTTCGATCTGGGACCGGGCAGCCAGTTCTGCTGGTTCTCCACGACCGCGTGGATGATGTGGAACGCTCTCATCGGCGGGTTGGTCGTCGGGTCCTCGATCGTCATGATCGACGGCAACCCCAACTTTCCGGATCCCAAGGAACTCTGGCGCATCGCTGCGAACACCAAAGCCACACTCATGGGTGTGGCACCTGGAGCGATCATGTCTGCCCGCAAGGCTGGGTTCAACCCCACCGAGGAATTCGACCTGTCCGCGGTCTCCCAGTTCGGCGCCGCCGGTGCACCACTGCCCGCCGAGGGGTACGAATGGGTGTACGAGCAGTTCGGTGACGATGTGCTGCTCAATGTGGGCTGCGGCGGTACCGATGTGTGCACCGGCATCCTCCAGGCTTCCCCACTGACACCGGTGTACTCGGGCGAAATGTCGGGAGTCTCCCTCGGCTTCGCCGCTTCCGCCTTCGACGCCTCCGGAAACGAAGTGGTCGATGATCTGGGCGAACTCGTCATCACCCAGCCCACCCCGTCCATGCCCGTAACCTTCTGGGGCGAGAACGGTGACGCCCGGTATGAGGCAGCGTACTTCGACAAGTACCCCAGCATCTGGCGCCACGGGGACTGGGCGAAGTTCACCACCGGCGGCGGTGTCGTCGTCACCGGCCGCTCCGACGCCACCCTCAACCGCGGCGGGGTGCGCTTGGGCACCGCGGACTTCTACTCGGTGCTCGACACCTTCGCCGAGGTAGCCGATGCCCTGGTCATCCACCTCGAGGATCCCGATGGTGGGATGGGCGAGCTCGTCCTTTTCGTCCAAACCGAGGACGGGATGTCATTCTCTGACGGACTGTCGGATCGGATTAGGACTGAGCTGAAGTCACGGCTGTCCCCCAGGCATACGCCGGACGAGGTCGTGCCGGTCACACGGATTCCACTGGGTCGCACGGGCAAGAAGCTCGAGGTCCCGGTCAAACGCATCGTTCAGGGTGCGACCGCCGAGTCAGTGGCGAGCACCGGGGCCTTGCAGGATCCGTGGTCGCTCGATGAGTACGTGGAGTATGCACAGGCACGAAAGGCGAAGGTGGAGGCATGAGTACAACTCTCAAGGTCGCGATCCTCGGTACCGGTGTCATCGGGGCCGCGTGGGCGACGGGATTCCTCACTGCCGGGCACACGGTCACGGCCTTCGACCCAGCAGACGGTGCCGAAGCGCGATTGCGGTCCCAAGTCGAGGGAAACCTCGAAGTGACCGGAGAAGGTGACATCACCTCGGCGATGGAGCGTCTGCACTTCGCAGGATCATTGGCCGAGTCGGTCGGCGATGCTGATTTCGTGCAGGAGAACGGTCCCGAGCGTCTCGACATCAAGCAGTCCATGCTCGCCGAAACCGACTCCGCAGTGCCCGCTTCCGCGATCATCGCATCGTCGACCTCCGGGTTCGCGCCGAGCGAGCTGGCGACCAAAGCGACCAATCATCCCGAACGGATCGTCGTCGGGCACCCGTTCAACCCGGCTCACCTGGTTCCCCTCGTCGAGCTCGTGCCGACACCGGCGACTCCCGCCGAGGTGGTCAAGCGTGGGCTCGAGATCTACCGGTCGATCGGGAAGAAGCCGATCCTCGTCCGTGCCGAACTGCCCGGTCATGTCACGAACCGCCTGCAGGCGGCCCTGTGGCAGGAAGCGTATTCGCTTGTCGACCGCGGCATGGTCTCTGTCGAGGACATCGATACGGCGATCTCCTATGGGCCCGGTCTGCGCTGGGCGATTCTCGGTCCCCTCGTGCAGCAGGGACTGTCCGGCGGACAGGGCGGGATGCGGCACGTGCTCGAGCACCTGGGACCACCACAGGAAGTGTGGATGCGTGACTTGGGGCAGGTCCACCTCGGCGAGGAGTTGACTGACAAGCTGGTCGCCGGGGTCGACGATGAGCTCGAGGGCAAGGATCCTGTGCTCATCGCCAAGCAACGCGACGAGATGCTGCTTGAACTCATCGCCCTCAAGCGCAAGTACGGGGAGCTTCCCTAGAGCCAGTTCCTGGGCACTGAGGTACAGCGTCCCTCACCCACGGCTACGATGCTGACAATCCCGTTTCCGGAAGGACACTCATGATCTACCAACCCAATATCGACCTCTCGAAGATCACCGCGATCGACGTGCACACACATGTCGAAGCCGATGCCCACCAACACACCTCGCTCGATCGCGAACTCCTCGACGCCTCGGCGGGGTATTTCAAGGCACCGGTCCCCCGCACGCCCACGGTCGACGACCTCGCCGCCTACTACCGGGAGCGGAACATGGCGGCCGTGATCTTCACGGTCGACGCCAGAACGGCGCTGGGAGATCACCCTCCGGTCTCGTCGGAGATGATCGCGGAGAAGGCCGCCGAGCACAACGACGTCCTCATCCCCTTCGGTTCCGTCGATCCCCTCAACACCGCCGAGGCGATTGCCCGGGTCCACGATCTGGCGACGAACTACGGAGTCAGGGGCATGAAGTTTCACCCCAGCCTGCAGGGATTCGATCCCAGCGATCGCACCTACTACCCGATCTACGAAGCCTGCGCCGAACACGGACTGGTCACGCTCTTCCACACCGGACAGACCGGAATCGGAGCAGGACTCCCCGGCGGACGCGGAATCAAACTGCGGTACTCGGACCCGATGCTCCTCGACGACGTGGCAGCGGACTTCCCCACGCTGACGATGATCCTCGCGCACCCGTCCGTGCCGTGGGCCGATGCCTCGATCTCGATCGCCACGCACAAGTCCAACGTGTTCATCGATCTCTCCGGGTGGTCGCCGAAGTACTTCCCACCACAGCTGACCCGCGCCATCGGCTCCATGCTCAAGACCAAGACACTCTTCGGCTCCGACTTCCCGCTCATCACTCCCGAGCGTTGGATCAAGGACTTCGAGGAACTAGGTATCAAGGAGGAAGCCGTGCCGCTGATCATGAAGGACACCGCGGTGCGGGTGCTGGGGTTGTGAGATGACCGAGGCAGTATACGAACTCCGACTCCGCGGCAAGCTGCTGATGTCGATCGGACTTCCTGCCTGAGACGTCAGAGGTGGAGGCCGACCATACAGTTGAGTGCTTCCTCAGACCAGTGACGCGGAGCCGCCCCTCGACCGGTAGTTCGCCCGGATTCTCGCCGCGGAAGATGGGACGACACGTTATTCTACGTTCTGTAGAATTGTTGCTATGGTTGTAGTAGCGAATTCGATCGTCATCAACACGGCTTTCGCGTTCGTCGTGATCAGGGAAACTCCGATGAGAGGATTGCAATGAATAGCAGCGCTGGCACGGCTCCAATCACCACACCCTTCGATTCCGCAGAGCGAGACCTCGATGTCATGGTCGGATTCGATGGCTCCGAACACGCACAATCTGCACTTCACTTCGCAGCTGTGGAGGCTTTGAGCCGCGGTATCGGGCTCACGGTCGTCACCGCATTCAGCGTCCCGCTGATGATCTATCCCAACATGGCATCACTTCCGGCCCAACCCGAGGACCAGTTCAGACGGGAACTCGCCGAGAAGACTCTTAGCGAGGCACGCGAATCCCTCAGGGAATACCCGGGAAAAGCAGAATTCGTGACCACGCAGGGAGACGCCACCGGCGCCCTCGTCGAACTTTCGGCTCGGGCGAAGCTGGTCGTCGTAGGAGCCCGCGGTCGGGGAGGCTTCGTCGGGCGGATTCTGGGATCGGTCGCGGCGGCACTGCCCGCCCATGCCCATTGCCCCACCGTCGTGGTGCCCAGTGGCTATCAGCCGGTCGAGGCCCAAGGCGCCGAGCGCTTCACCCACGGAACGACCGACTCCCCTGTCGTCGCTGCGATCGATGGATCCGAGCAGAGTCGCATGGTCCTGCTCACGTCGGCACAGCAGGCCGAACACCGCAGCGGCAAGTTGCATATCTTCGCCGCCATGCCCCTGATTGATGAATGGGTGTATTGGTACCCTGAGCTCTACGTCGACGAGTCCAGCACCAAAACGCGCCGGAGTGAACTTGAGGAGTCGATCGAGGCCGAACTCTCCTGGCTCCAGGAGCTGCACCCGTCCGTGGACATCACGGCCGAGGTCGCCGTTGGTGAGCCGATCTCCCTGATCGCCGCCAAGACGCGTTCGTCTGCTCTCACGGCCATCGGCACTCGCGGTCGCGGCGCAGTCAAGAGCGCTCTGCTGGGTTCAATATCACGCGGTGTCATCAACAACGCTGAAGGGCCGGTCCTGGTTGTCCCGACTGAGGCGATGCACGACGTCACCGACCGCTGACAAACAGGTCTAGTCCGCTGTGCTGCTCCCGGACCCTGCGGACACTGCGCTGCAGGGTCCGGGGTGGCCCCCCCCACTTCGCAGGTCGTACATGCAAATGACCCGGAGCAGAAGGACGCCGAGGATCGCAAGGACGATGAAACCCAAGCCCCACGCGACGAGTCCGATGACGACTGAACGATCACACTGATTTCAGAACTGGATCCCGCGAGTCAATGCTCCGTCGATCAATAGGTTCGCCCCAGACGTCCGGCTCGACAGAGGACTGGATAGGAAGACGACGCTGGCAGCTGTCTCCGCTGGTGTTCCCATACGTCCTGTGGGGTTCAGACCCAGCGCGAACGAGAACAACTCAGGATCGTTCGTCTCGATTCCCGGCCACACTCCATCCTCGTGATATGTATTGCCCGGCGACACCGTATTCACCCTGATGCCCTTGTCAGCCAGGCTGAGAGCCAACCCGGCCATGTAGCCGATGATCGCGGTCTTCATCGTGCCATACGGCCCGGATGCGAAGTCGGCCTCACGCCCCGAGACACTCGAGATGGAGATCAGCGACGCCACATCGCTCATCTCCAAATGGGGAATGACGAGTTTGGACAGGTTGACCGTGCCCATCATGTCGACGTTGAACGACTCGTACCAGTTCTCCTCGGTGTCCGGAATCGCCAAGGCGCTGACACTGCTGACAACCATGTCGATGGTGCCGAACTCTGCGACTGTGGCATCAACCCATGCGGACAGAGACGTGGCATCTCGAACATCGAGGACCGTGCCGAGGGCCCTACCCTTCGAAGCCAAAGACTCTTCCGCCTCGGCGACCTCTGAGGCGCTTCGTGCGCAGAAGGCCACGTTTGCGCCCTCGGCCAGAAAAGCCTCAACGATGGCACGCCCGATACCGCGTGTGCCTCCGGTGACCATTGCTGACTTTCCGCTGATCTTCAAGTCCATGGTGAGACCCTTTCTCTTCGACGTTCGCGGGTTCTGAGTTCGCTGTCTGGGATCAGACCAAAGAGCGAGCACGATCGCGGAGGTCCGCGTGCATCCCGTTGAACGCGCTCCGCTCCGGCAGCAGGGACTTCGCGATCTTCGTCATCACGCTGTAATTGGTGTCGACGACATTGGCGACGGGGACCAGCGAGATCTGGGTGAGCAGCTGATAGGCGTCCATCCTGTCCAGCCCGTAGAGCTCGCCGAGCCACTGGATCATCTGCACTTGGGAGATCCTCCACGAGTCCTCCATCGGTCGGGAGGATCCGACGACCATCCAATGAGCGTCGTCTTCCAGACGCGGCCACGCCGGAGCACCGCCTTTGATGAGATCGACGATGATCGTCGAGTTCATCGCTCCCTCCACTGCAGTACCGCAGGCTTCACCTTCGCCCTGCCGGTAGTGTCCGTCGCCGATGGAGAACATGGCACCTTCAACGTTCACACCGAAGTAGGCAGTCGTCCCGACTCTCATCTCCGGGGTATCCATGTTTCCGCCGAAGCGTTCGGGTGTCAGAGAGGAATGCACCTCTCCGCCGGCCGGGGCCACCCCAACGGTTCCGAGCATGGGTTCGATCGGCAGGGCGACTTCGAAATCGCCCGTGCATGTCTGGAATCCCACGGTCTGCGCGGTGGAGTCGATTTCATAGATCCAGACGCCTTCGGGAAGATGATCGTGGAGCAGGCTCGTCCTGTCAGTGGCGGTCAGCCCGCCGAAGAAGGGAATCATGGCGGAAGCACCCCAACCACGAGCCGGGGTCAGGTCGACGATGTGGAGAGCCAGCGTGTCCCCAGGTTCGGCCCCTTCGACATAGAAAGGGCCGGTCTGTGGATTGAGACGCCGCGGATCGAGCACCGTGCTTGGAATGTCGGTGGCTGAGGTGATTGCATGGTTGAATGCGTCCTCGGACCACAGTCGCAGGGTGGTACCGGGCTTGATCGCGGCTGCCGGCCGGCAGCCGCCGAAGGTGTAGACGAATTGATTGTGTTCAGGAACAAAGTCGACGACGTCCATACTTGATGCTACGTGATCATTGTCACTGGGCCAATGGTTCTGCTGGTCGCCCCAGGGCGCTGATTCGTCACCGTGCACGGGATCTGCACTGAACGCCTCATGAACTTCCTTGGAATGGGCGACGTCTTCGATCTGCAACATGACAGGGCTGAGGCAGTTCCCGAACTACAGCAGTGTCAACAGCAGCACTTGCGACGGACTAGACTTTCCCATGATGGTTGTCGATTCACATACGGCGTCTGATGATCCGGTTGGCATTCCCTCCGATCGTGACAGACTGCGGGCTCAGAGCAAGGGGTGGCTGGATCAGGCGACCTCAATTTGGGTCTTGACGCTGGGTTTCATCGTGCTGACCGTCCTCGCCGCCGGGCCGGTACGAGTACT
>NZ_JAKDJU010000109.1 GCF_030453725.1 Brevibacterium picturae | reverse complement strand
CAGCGTGCGCGGTGCTGTCAGCGACTGTTTCTCGGATAGCAATCAGGGCCTTGCTATCTACGTTGCCGCCCTTGGTTAGTGAAACTATCTTAGGTCTATGACGACGATGTTCATAGCAATCCACGCTCTTGCCGCCTCTGGCGTTGTGCTCTTGGCCCCTGTCCAGATCATCCGGCGGACCAAGGATCGCAAGCACAGATGGATCGGGCGATCATGGGTCGTCCTCATGTACCTCGTGTGCGTGAGCGGAATGTTCATCTACACCCTCAGCGGCAGCTTCACGGTCTTCCACGCGCTCGCGATCTTCACCTTCGGCACCACAACCGTCGGAGTCATTGCGATCCGGAGAGGAAACATCCGCAGGCACATCGGGATGAAGATCGGATCATGGCTCGGCGCGCTGACGGCGGGCGCCTTCGCCGCGATCATTCCGGGCAGGGAGATACCGCAGCTGGCGGTCGCCGACCCGGGTCTGCTGTGGGGCGCCGTTGCAGCAATCGTCATCGCCGCCACGGTCTGGGTCGGCTACGTTCTCAAGTTCGTGCCGACTCAGGCGCGCAGCTCGTCGAACTCGGAGTTCTTGCGGAAGAACTCCATGACATAGGAACAGGTCGTACGGAACTTCAGGTCCGCCTCGGCGCTGGTCTCGAGGGCGAAGCGCACCAGATGTGCGGCGATGCCGCGGCCACCATAAGCGGGGGACACCTCGGTGTGGGTGAACGTGCGCACTGCGGATTCGGACGTGTCATCAGGGCTGGCCTCGCGGTCGATGTAGTCGACGTGTCCGATGACCTTGTCGTCGTGGCTCACCGTGAAGCGAGACGCCGCGATGTCCTGGGCAAAGGTGTACGTCTCGTCCGAGATCTCGAGGTCCATGAACGCTCCTAAAGGCGAAGGTGTCGGTCATCTCCATGCCAGCACGTGGATGAGTCAGTCCTGATACATGAAACTATAGTTGTGTTCCCCATCGAGCGACTAACCTGATGAGCAACCCGTTCTTTCGGCCGTTCCCGGCGACGGCCAGACATCCTCAAGGAGCCGACCTATGTCCTCTCGCGCCCCAGCCACCATGGTCGATGCTCACACGCTGATCCTGCACGAAACAGGCTTCGAAGTCAGCGAACTCAGCCTCGACGACATCGACGACTACGTTGAACTCGTCGCCTCCGCCTACCGTGGTGAGCCCTCGAAGCAGGGGTGGACGACCGAGGCGGATCTGCTCAGCGGCCAGCGACTCGACGCCGATATGGCCCGCGAGATGCTCGCCGAGCCCGATGCGTCGATGATCCTCGTCCGGTCCGCCGAAGGGCAGGCTGTGGGCAGCGTCTACCTGCGCGAACCCGTCGACGGAATCGCCTACCTCGGTGTGCTCGCGGTCTCCCCGGTGGGACAGGGCCAGGGCGTGGGATCGGCACTGATGAACCTCGCCGAGGCGTGGGTGGCCGAACGCTGGAACGCCCACTCGCTGCAGATGAGCGTCATCAACAAGCGCACCGAACTCATCGCCTACTACGAGCGCCGCGGCTATGAACGCACCGGCGACGTCGAGCCCTTCCCCTACGGTGACGACCGCTTCGGTGTGCCGCTCGTCGATGACCTCGAATTCGTCGTTCTGGTCAAGCCGCTGAGCTGAGAGCCATCAACGCAGTGACAGACGCGCATGGTGCCCAGCGAAGTTCGCTGGGCACCATGTGCATCTCGGGAGGCGGGGAGGAGGCGTGTCCCTCAGAAGATCATGGCCGGCACGACGAGTCCGCCGACGAGGACGATGGGTCCGATGATGACCATCGACATGCCGAACTTCACGAGGATACGCGTCAGCCGTGCCTTGCTGTCACCCGGAACCGTGGCCACGACCGTGGCGCCCAGCGTTGAGAACGGCGAGACGTCGACGACGGCCGAGCACACGCCCAGTGCTGCGATGAGAGCCCACCCGGGGACTCCGCCGGCAGCGATGAGCGGCAGCGCCAGAGGCACGAGTGCGGCGAGGATGCCGGTCGTCGATGCGAACGCGGAGACCAGTCCGCCCACCACGCAGAGCACGAGGGCGGCGATGAGCGGCGAACCGATCGCCTTGGCGCCCTCGCCCAGGAGGTCGACGGCGCCCATGTTCTGCAGCACGCCGACGAAGGTGATGATGCCGCCCACGAGGAGGACGGTCGACCAGTCGATCTTGGGCAGCGCGGCCTTGCCGGTCTGGGGATCGGCAAGCGAGAGGATCGCACCGAAGAGGAAGCACAGCAGCCCGATGTCCGGTTCCTTGCCGAACGCGGCCAGGACGACGACCGAGCCGATGAGGCCGACCATGAGAACGACGGTGAGGATCTGCACGAATGAGAAGGGCCCCGATTCGGCGCTCGCCGAGGAGCTGGAGGAGTCGAAGAGGGCTTCGTCCTCGTCGTCCTCACCGAAGGCCACCTTGGTCGCCGAGGCGGACCCGCGCGAGATCGTCGAACCGGCACCTTCGCCGGTGGTTCCGAATTCGTTCGCCCCGGCAGCGTCCGCTCCGAAGTGGGCAGAACCAGCCGCGGCCATGGCAGACTTCTTGCCGAAGAGCGAGCGACCGAACATGAAGTAGGCGACGGTGAGCATCACGATGTAGACGCCGACAGCGAGGCCGAAGAGCAGGAACGGGGACAGGTTGATTCCGGCGTCATGGGCAGTGCTGTAGGTGACGATGCCGTAGAGGCTGGTCGGGGCGAACCCGCCGGCGCCGATGGCGAAGCAGATCGCCAGGCCCATCAGTGCGAAGTCGACTCCGTATTTGCGGGCCACCTGCATGCCCACGGGCATCATGACCAGACCGGCCAGGGGCGCACCCATGGCAGCGATGCACGCGGTGATGACGAAGAAGACGGCCGGCAGCAGGACTGCAGAGGAGCCGACCTTCTCCAGCGCCCAGTCGATGATCTTGTCGACGGTCCCGTTCTCCTGCGCGATCGCGAAGAAGTAGGTGACGCCGGCCAGCAGGATCATGATGGACAGTGGGAATTCGGCGATGATGTCATCGACGGTCATGTCGGTCAGGAACAGGCCGGTTCCGGCCGCGCCGACGAGCATGAGCACGCCGATCTGTACTCCGCGGATCGCGCCGATGGCGAAGAGCGCGATGAAGATCAACAGCGCAATGATTTGTACGAGCATGGGTCCCCAATAAGGCTGAAATATCGCTGAGCGAAACTGGTTGATTCGCTGAGTGACACTACCACCTCAGTACGGGCAGGGGCGGTTGCTTCCACGGCAACGGCCGATATTTCCCGTCTATCGGCACTTGGATGCGCTCGGGCGTGCTCGGCGGGGTCGGAATCAGCCGGGTTCCGGTGAGCTCAGCCCATGACGTTTCCGCTGGTTCCCGCCGGACTCCGCAGACGCGAGAAGGTTCCCAGATTCAGTGTTCGTCCCGTGCGTTCCAGCGGAAACTGGACGGGATCATCGTCGTGGTCATGGCCGTTCTCGACGGCGTCGATGAGGCCTGCCATGATCTCGCCGACCATCGGCGCATTCTTGAATTGGTTGCCGCTGGTGCCGACCGCCAGATAGAAGCCGTCGACCTCGGAGCGGTCGTAGATGGGAGTCCAGTCGGTTGAGGCGTCGTAGACTCCCACGACTCCGCGGGCCCGGTTCGGGATCGTGATGTCGTTGAAGCGTTTGGCCGCTCGCAGCGCCTGAGTCTCGAACTGCTCGGGACGAACGCTCAACGTGACGGCGTCAGGGTCGTCGATCCACTCCAGTTCGTCGCACTCGGGCTCTGTGCCTCCGATGAGAAGCTGCCCGCCCACCTCGGCGCGCATATAGGTTCCGACGCCGGCGTCCAGGATCGCGGGGATGGGGGAGCCGTCGCTGCGGATGACGGTCGATTCCGCCGGCAGGGTGTGCACCTCTTGGCGCAGGGGAGTGAGCGAGATTCCGTGGTCCGATCCGACGCCGGCGAGCTCGTTGAGCTTCGATGACCAGGGCCCTGCCGCATTCACGACGACGTCGGCGTCGAGAAGGCGGCCGTCGGCGAGGCTGATGGTCCAAGTCGGGCTCGGCTGATCGGTGCTGCTCTCTTTGCAGTCGGCGCCCGGTGCATCGCGGTTCGCATCGGAGGCTCCGTGCTGCAGTCCGAGGACTTCGGCGTTGTAGAGGAAGGTCGCACCGTGTCGCCCGGCGGCGCGGACAAAGTTCTCCGTAGCCAGCACCGGGTCGGAGATGTACCCGCCGTCCGGTGTGTACAGTGCCGTCGCGGGTTCCTCGCTCTCGTCGAGGAACGCCGGATCATCGGGGCGCACCGGCGGGAAGTGGTTCGAGGTGTCGACGCCGGGCAGCTCACGGGCGAGATCGGCCGCATCCCACTCGGCATAGGGAATCGCAAGGTCCTCGAAGTCGGTCCGCACATTGGCCGGGAGCAGACCGGGAATATCGATGACGGCCATTCCAGTGCGGATGAAGTCCGCGACCGGCTCCGACTCCGGTGCTTCGACATGCTCGCGCAGATTCTCCCACCGGTGCTTCGACTCCCAGGCCAGGGCGATGGAGTCCCGCAGCGAATAGGTGAAGCGGACGATCGCGCTGGTGGCTCCGGTCGAGCCTTGGGCCGGTCCCGGTTTCTTGTCGACGACGGTGACCGCGTAGCCGCGTTTGGCCAATGAGTGGGCGATTGATGCCCCCATCACCCCGCTGCCGACGACTACCGCCTTCGCGCTCATTGCTGGACCTTTCGCCTGCCTACTGATTCGACCTGTCGCCCACGGTCGGGGTCGTAGCCTCGACCGCGGTGAGGCACGACCTGCCGACCGCGGCCGGCTTCGACTGTGCCGATCATCGTAGCGAGATCCTCGTCTGCGCGACACCTGATCTCAGCATTCAGGTCAGGTGGAGAGCTCAGTGCTCAGGTCAGGAGGAGGGCGCCGCCCAGTGCGATCACGGCAACGATGAGAGTCGTCGTGGCTGCCAGACCGATGGGCCCCGCGCCGAGGCTCTTCAGCGAACGCCATTGCACCCCGCGACCGAGGGCGAACATCGCCATGGCCAGGCACACGGTCTGGAGCCAGCCCAGGCCGGAGACCGCGACGTCAGGCAGCAGTCCGAAGGTGCGCAGGCCCGCCATGAGGAGGAATCCGAGCACGAAGAGCGGAACGATGGGAGGACGTCTTCCCGCCGCCGGGGCGGACGGCGGAGGCGAGGCCTGGGAACCTGACGTGGACTGCGGGGGCGACGAGGACTGAGCAGACGACGAGGACTGAGCGGTCGACGAAGACTGCGGGGCCGCCTCGGCGGGGGATGTCACCGATGCCCGCTCCCGGCTTTCGTTGCGGCGCATCACCATGCTGAGCACGGCGACGGTCGGGGCGAGCATGATGACGCGGGAGAGCTTGACGAGGACGGCGACCTGGAGAGCTGCGGGACCGATGATGCCGCCGATCGCGACGACCTGCGCAACCTCGTGCGTGGACGCTCCACCCCACATGCCGGCAGCGTCGGGGGCCAGCCCGAAGGCGATGCTCAACGAGGGGATGACAGCGATCATCAGGGTGCCGAAGAGGACCACAAGGCCGATCGCCGCCGCCACGTCCTCCTTCTTCGCCTTCAGCGTCGACTCGACCCCGGCGACAGCTGCGGCCCCGCAGATGCCGAACCCACAGCCGATGAGCAGCGCAAGGCTCGAATCGACGCGGAACGGACGGGCCAGCAGCAGGCCGGCGATGATGCCGACGGCGACGACGACGGCGGCGAGCACGAGGACCAGCCAGCCGAGCTCGAGGATGTCGCCGAGGACGACCTGCGCACCCAGGGCGACGATGCCCAGACGCAGGAGAGGCTTGGCCGCGACGTCGAGCCCGGGCCGGAAGGTCTGCGGCAGCTCGGGGAGGACGTTTCCGACGATGATTCCCAGGACGATGGCGATGAGAAGAGGGGACAGGACGGGGGCCATCAAGGAGATGGGCCAGGCGATCGCGGTGGCCAGCGCGGCGACTCCCAAACCGGGAAGCAGACGGAGAACTCTATTCATGAGTTCAGTCTGTCAATCGGCACCGGAATCCGGTAGACGGCAATAACGGACCAACCCATATCGGCTTGATATGGCATCATTGATGTATGCGGGATCTCAGCAGAATGCAGGACTGGCCCGAGCTTCCGGCTCTGGGGCTGCTGGTGACTCTGAGCGCGAGCGCTCAGTCCATCGGGCAGGCCGCCGAGGCGATGGGGCTGGCCCAGCCGAACGCCTCACGCAGCCTGCGCAACCTCGAGCGGGACCTCAAGGTGCCGCTGCTGCGGCGCTCGCCGCGGGGAACCGAGCTCACCGCCGAAGGCCACGCCGTTGCGCAGTGGGCCTCGAAGGTCCTCGACGCCTATGCCGATCTCAACGCGGGAACCCGCGCCATCCAGGATGCCCGGGCCGGTACCGTGCGCGTGTCCGCCTCGCTGACCGTGGCCGAATACCTGCTGCCCCGGTATCTGACGACGTTCACCGTCACGCATCCCGACATCGATGTCGGCCTGGCAGTCGAGAACTCGGCCGCAGTCATCGCGGCCGTACGTGAGCAGCGCTGCGACCTCGGTCTCATCGAGTCCGTGTCTCTGCCGCAGGATCTTCCCGCCGAGGTGGTCGGACATGATCGCCTCATGGTAGCGGCCGCCCCCGACTTCGCCACCGCATGGACCGCGCCGATCGGCGCCGAGGCGTTGGCGGACATTCCGCTGCTGGTCAGGGAGGTCGGATCGGGAACGAGAGAGGTCCTCGATGCTGCCCTTGCGCAGGTGGGTGGGGCGAGCGTGGCGGGGGAGTATGCGTCGAATTCGGCTCTGAAGATCGCCGCGGCCACCGGCCTCGCGCCGGTCGTTCTCTCGGAGCTGGCACTGCGCGATGACTTCAGTGCTCGGCGCCTGGTTCCGCTTCCGGTTCAGGCCGGCGTCTCCCTTGATCGCGAGCTGCACGCAGTGTGGTCGCCCGGTCGTCGACTTTCAGCGGGGGCCAGAGCACTGCTGGAGCACATGGTGCGCGTGCGCGACTGAGATCTGCGTGCACGATTGAGATCTGCGAGCACGCCTGAGGCATGGTGCACGCGCACGACTGAGATCTGCGAGCACGCCTGAGATCTGCGAGCACGCCTGAGGCATGGTGCACGCGCACGACTGAGATGTGATTGAGACGTCAATGCGGAGTCGTCGGCATACGGCATATATTGGGACGATGACCTCCCGAGAACCCTCCTATGCTCCCGAAACCGTCCTCGTCGATGCGGGCCGCCCGGACCGCCGCGACGGCGCCTCGGTGAACCCTCCCATCGAACTGTCCTCGACCTTCGTCGGCAGCGGCGAGATCGATCATTCCGACTATGTCTACGGTCGGTTCTCGACTCCGGCGTGGACTCCGTTCGAAGAGGCACTGGCTGAACTCGAACATGCCGAACTGCCCGGACTGGTCTTCGGTTCGGGACTGGCCGCGATCGCCGCTGCCCTCAGCCTGGTCCCTCGCGATGGCACTCTGATCATGCCCCGGCACTGCTACCAGGGATCACTGGAGTCCGCGGGAGAGCTCGCCGAACGCAGCGGATTCACCCTCACCACCGTCGACATCGCCGACACCGCAGCCGTCGTCAACGCACTCGATGACGTTGCTGCCGCCTCGGCGATGCTGTGGATCGAATCTCCGACGAACCCGATGCTCGAAGTCGCGGACACACCCGCACTCATCTCCGCCGCGCGCGATCGCGGCATCCTGACCGTCGTCGACAACACCTTCGCCACTCCGCTCCTGCAGACACCGCTCGACCTGGGGGCCGACGTCGTTGTCCACTCCGTCACCAAATACCTCGCCGGACACTCGGACGTCGTTCTCGGCGCAGCTGTGACCAGCAGCGAAGATCTGCACAAGCGGCTTCACAGCGAACGCTCACTGCGGGGAGCAATTGCCGGACCCTTCGAAGTCTGGTTGGCGCTGCGGGGACTGCGGACGCTGTCGGTGCGCATGGAGCGAGCCCAGGCCAATGCCGCGCTCATCGCCGAACGCCTGAGTTCGCACCCCAGCGTCGTCGAGACCCGCTACCCGGGCCTGCCCGGCGATCCCGGGCATGAGCGTGCGGCAGCGCAGCTGTCGGGATTCGGTGCGGTCGTCGCCTTCTGCACCCAGACCGCGCAACAGGCCACAGCCGTCGCCGAGGCGGTCCGGGTGTGGACGCCGGCCACTTCCCTGGGCGGAGTGGAGTCCCTCATCGAACGCCGTCGGCGCAATGCCTCGGAACCGGAGTCGGTCCCCGATGGTCTGCTGCGTCTGAGCGTGGGCATCGAACACGCCGACGACCTGTGGAACGACCTCGACGCGGCACTCCGCACTGCCCACGGCGCTTGATGACTGAGCCCTTCGTGCTCGACCGGCCCGGTCTTCAGGATCTGGACGAGGTATTCGAGATCTACAGCGATCCCCGTGTCTGGACGCACTTTCCCAGCGGTCGGATGGCGAAGCGGGAGGAAGCCGAGGCGTTCCTGCTCACCCGCATCGCCGATTGGGAGATCGATGGTCTCGGGATCTGGATCGTCCGCGAATCGGAAGGCGGTCCGGTGCTCGGAACCTGCGGCTGCGGTGTGAGGCGCATGCCTTTGGCCGATGAATGGAGCCCGGACCGGGTCGAGGCGCATTGGAACCTCGGCTACCGCTTCAGGCCAGAGGTCCAGGGACGCGGCTATGCCAGCGAGGTCTCGCGTCTGGGCATCTCCCGTGCCCAGGAGCTCAAGCCGGAGCTGCCGGTCATCGCCTACCTCCTCGAACACAATGTGGCCTCACAGAAAGTGGCGGAGAAGGTCGGTCTGAGCCTGCGGCATCGTGCCCCGGACGCAGGCAACCCCGATCCTGAGGCGATGCGCTTGGTCTTCGCCGACCGGGCTCTGACCGCGAGTCAGCTGACCGTCGCGCTGGCCTGAGCGGGCTGCGAGGCCGGGCACGTCACTGGCCTGAGCGGGCTGCGAGGCCGAACACGTCACTGGCCTGAGCGGGCTGCGAGGCCGGACACGTCACTGGCCTGAGCGGGTGACGTGCCGCCGCATCAGGCGTACGGTGGTACCGCAACGCACTTCTACGACGCGTAGAAGTCATGGCCTGAAGATGTCACGCGGGAGGCGGCGATCATGCATGAGCACGGGATGAGCGGAGTGATGTGGCACCCGACGCTCCCGCCGACGTTCCTGCGAGTCATCGACTGGCACCCGCAGCCGATCCCCATCATCGTCATTGTCGCGGCCTTCGGCCTGGTGCTGTATCTCTTCTGCGTGTGGCTGCTGCACCGCCGCGGAGTGCGGTGGCCGATCTCGCGGCTCATCTGGTGGACCCTGGGCATCGCCACCGTCATCCTCGTCGACGGCACGGCGTTGAACGGCTATGGCATGGCGCTGTTCAGCATGCACATGATCCAACACATGATTCTGTCGATGCTCAGCCCCATCCTGCTGGTTCTGGGCGCACCGATCACGCTGATGCTGCGTGTCCTGCCGGCCGGGTCAGGTCGGTGGAATGCGCGCCGGGTGATCCTTGCGATCGTCCATAGTCCCGTCATGCGTGTGCTGACGAACCCGGTCGTGACCACCCTGTTGTTTCTGATGAGCTTGTACGGGCTGTATTTCACGCCTGCCTTCGATTGGCTGATGTCGACGATGTGGGGACACAACCTGATGTTCATCCACTTCGTGGCCATCGGGATGCTCTACTTCTGGAACATCTTCGGAGTCGACCCCTCACCGCGAACCAGCAGCAAGCGGAAAGTTCGCATCGATCCCACCGTTGTGCAGGTCTTCGAGATCGTGGCCACCGTGCCGTTCCATGCGTTCTTCGGCATTGTCGTGATGATGTCGACGACCCTGCTCACGGACTTCTACCACATGCCGATGTGGGGTATCGATCCATTGGACGACCAGTTCCTCGGCGGTGGCATCGCGTGGGCATTCACAGAGATCCCGACGCTGATCATGCTCGGGGTGCTGGTGCTCAAATGGCAGAGATCTGATGAGCGCCTCAGTCGCCGGCTCGACCGTCAGGCTGCCAGGGACGGCGATGCGACGCTGCGGGACTACAACGCCTATTTGGCTTCGCTGGCCGAGGCGGATCAGCGCGACCGACGCCACAGGGCGTGACCACAACGGGTCCGGCGAACGTGGCAACGCCACGGCGGCCCGGCGAACGTGGCAAC
>NZ_JAKDJU010000108.1 GCF_030453725.1 Brevibacterium picturae | reverse complement strand
CACGAGAACGGCACACCCCGGGAACTACCGCATCCTGCGAACGGCACCACCCCGAGAACGAAGGACTGAGATCGTGACTGTAGAGGCATTCGATGCCGTCGACGTCATCGCAGCCAAACGCGATGGCCGCACCCTGCGCAAAGAGCAGATCGACTGGGTGATCGATGCCTACACCCGTGGTGTCGTCGCCGATGAGCAGATGGCGGCCCTGGCCATGGCGATCTTCATCAACGACATGGAACCGGGCGAGATCGCGGACTGGACGCAGGCGATGATCGCCTCGGGCGAGCGGATGGACTTCTCGTCCCTGTCCCGGCCGACCTCGGACAAGCATTCGACCGGGGGAGTCGGGGACAAGATCACCCTGCCCCTGGCCCCGCTCGTCGCGGTCTTCGACGTCGCCGTCCCGCAGCTTTCGGGTCGCGGCCTGGGCCACACCGGCGGGACCCTGGACAAGCTCGAGTCCATTCCCGGGTGGCAGGCGGGCCTGAGCAATAAGGCGATCCTCGACCAGCTCGAGGACCTCGGCGCGGTCATCTGCGCCGCGGGGTCCGGCCTGGCACCGGCGGATAAGAAGCTCTACGCACTGCGCGATACGACCTCGACGGTCGACTGCATTCCGCTCATCGCCTCGTCGATCATGTCGAAGAAGATCGCGGAGGGCACCCAGGGGCTCGTCCTCGACGTCAAGGTCGGGTCCGGGGCCTTCATGAAGGACCTGTCCAAGGCCCAGAAGCTGGCACGGACCATGGTCGATCTGGGCAAAGCGGCTGGGGTCAAGACCTCGGCGCTGCTCACGGACATGTCCACCCCGCTGGGGCTTACGGTCGGCAATGCCCTCGAGGTCCGTGAGTCCGTGGAGGTCCTGGCCGGCGGCGGCCCCTCAGACGTCGTGGATCTGACCGTGGCTTTGGCCGAGGAGATGTTGCGTCTGGCCGGTAAGACCGACGTCGATGTGCGCGCGGCGCTGTCCGACGGTCGGGCGATGGACGTCTGGAAGCGGATGATCCGGGCCCAGAACGGTGATCCCGAGGCCGCGCTGCCCGTCGCCGAGCACACTGAGGTCGTCACCGCACCCGAGTCCGGAGTGCTCAGCAGGCTCGATGCACTGTCCGTGGGAGTCGCCTCCTGGCGTCTGGGTGCCGGACGGGCACGGAAGGAAGATCCGGTCCAGGACGTCGCCGGCATCGAGCTCCATGCCAAGCCCGGCGAGGCCGTGACCGCTGGCCAACCGCTCATGACCCTGCACACAGCCACCCCGGAGCGCTTCGCCCGGGCGATCGAATCTCTTGCAGATGCCGTCGAGATCGGAGGCGATCTCAGCTCGGTCTCCGAGTCGATCGTGCTTGAGAAGATCACCTGAACCGCCGATCACGTTCGGCACATCACGGTACGTCTTCGCACACCACGAACCACCGCACCACGAATCACACTGGAGGACAACCATGACCAGCAGAACCGAAGTCGCAGCGATCATCGATCACACACTGCTCAAGCCCGAAGCCACCCCTGCCGATGTTGAGGCACTCGTGTCGGAAGCGAAGGACCTCGGCGTGCTCGCGATCTGCGTCTCCCCGTCGTTGCTTCCCGTCACCGATCCCGGCGAGCTGGTCGTCGCCACCGTCGTCGGATTCCCCAGCGGTCAGGTCAAGCCAGAGATCAAGGCCGCCGAGGCTGCCCAAGCCGTTTCCGACGGTGCAGATGAAGTCGACATGGTCATCAACATCGGACAGGCCATCGCCAGTGACTTCGACGCTGTCGAGGCTGATATCCGCGGCGTCGTCGACGCCAGCGGCAGCGCCCTGGTCAAGGTCATCGTCGAATCTGCAGCGCTCAGCGACGACCAGATCGTTCAGGCCTGCCGCCGCGCCGAGGCCGCCGGGGCAGGCTTCGTCAAGACCTCGACCGGTTTCCACCCGGCAGGCGGCGCCAGCGCACACGCTGTGGCCCTCATGCGCGAAACCGTGGGCAACCGCCTCGGCGTCAAGGCTTCCGGTGGAATCCGCAGCGTCGAAGCCGCAGAGGAAATGATTGAGGCGGGAGCCTCGCGTCTCGGACTGTCCGGGTCCGCGGGGATCCTTGGAGGACTCAGCGACTGAGCGTTTCTAAGGAGACTCCTCCTGGGGAGCAGTTAAGATTCCTCCCCACGCGCTTCTGCAGTCGAAGTCAGACTGAGTTGGTTGCAGCCGGCTCTGTCTGACTTCGACTGTATGTTTCCGGGCCGCGGCTGCCCGGCACCGAACCTCAGACCCGAAGAAGTCCTTGAGCTAGGTGCTGATGGTTATCAGCCGCTCCTTGAGTGCGGGCTGGAGCGCCGCACTCGCCGAGGCGGTCGTGACTCTCAACACGTCTCGGGAGGTCGCCCACTCCGAGCTGCCGGGCCATCAGGCGGATGAAGACTCTCCCCACCGGAAGGTGAGCCGAGTGGCACTTTGCCCACCTAGGTGCCGGGTCGAGCGCTGCCGCGCAGCCAGGGGCTGAAAGAGTACGACGAGTCCGTCGGAGCCCCCAAGTGTCATTGTGAGCCGACGTTCCGGCCATTGATCATCCCGAAGGCGGAGGACCTCTGACGGCGGCGGATGCGGCTCGGATGCGGCCGCGTCTGGGGAGGATGATTTTGCCCACTCCTGAACAGTGTTCAATAATTGGGTTATGGTTAACTACTTCTCACTGGCCGAGCGTGTGCTCTCCGGTACCTCAGCCACCGCCTCCGATGCCCGCGCGATCCTGTCGTCCCCGAATGAGGATCTGCTCGATCTCGTCGCAGCCGCAGCCCGACTGCGGCGCGAGCACTTCGGTAAGCGCATCAAGATCAACTACCTCGTCAACCTCAAGTCCGGGCTGTGCCCGGAGGACTGCAGCTACTGTTCGCAGCGCCTAGGCTCCGAAGCGGAGATCCTCAAGTATTCCTGGCTGCCCAAGGAGGAGGCTAAGCGCCAGGCGGATTTCGGTCTGGCCGGAGGTGCCTCGCGCGTCTGTCTCGTCGCCTCCGGCCGCGGTCCGTCGAATCGGGATGTTGATCGCGTCTCGGGAATGGTCGAGGAGATCAAGTCTGCCACTCCCGGCGTCGAGGTCTGCGCCTGCCTCGGATTCCTCAAGGAGGGTCAAGCACATCGCCTCAAGGAGGCCGGGGTCGATGCTTACAACCACAACCTCAACACCGCTGAGTCCCTCTACGCCGACATCTGCTCGACACACACCTTTGCCGACCGGGTCGACACCGTCGACAAGGCTCGCGGCGCCGGACTCTCCCCGTGCTCGGGACTCCTCGTCGGCGTGGGCGAGACGAACGACCAGATCATCGAGGCGATCGAATCGCTCAGAGCCGTCGACTCCGACTCGATCCCGGTCAACTTCCTCATCCCCTTCGACGGCACCCCATTGGAGGGCACCAACACTCTGACCCCGCAGCACTGCGTGAGGATTCTGTGCGCTGTGCGCTTCCTGTGCCCGGATCGCGAACTGCGCATTGCCGGCGGCCGTGAAATGCACCTGCGTTCGCTGCAGTCGCTGTCGCTGAATGTGGCCAATTCGCTGTTCCTCGGCGACTACCTCACTTCGGAGGGGCAGGCCGCCGAAGAGGATCTCGACATGATCGTCGATGGCGGGTTCGAGATCGTCGGCGCGGAGAGTGCCCAGCAGCTGCGCGACGAGCTCAAGGCCCACAGGGCAGCCCATCAGGCTGCCTTCGACGGCGAAGCACCCGGCCCCGCGAACGGCGACGGTGCGTCCGCTGCCAGCACTGGCGCATCGAGCGAGACTGCACCAACACCAGTCGCAGGTGGCGCACTGCCGTGTGGCAAACCGCTGCCCGCTGTCGGTCACGAGGCAGGCAACTCGGGCGTGACGATTCCGACGATCCGCCGCCGCGGTGCCGGCACAGAGATCTCTCCCAATGCCTGAGCCGGCACGTTCGAGTCCCCAGAGCACGCTGGACAGGGATGCCGGTCTTCTCTGGCACCCCTATGGTCCCCTCGATGCTGGGGCGCACTTTTCGGTCACCGGTGCAGCCGGTGCCTATGTGGAACTGTGTGATACTTCTGGCTCGCCACATCGGCTCCTGGACGGGATGAGCTCGTGGTGGGCGGTTGTCCACGGCTACCGACACCCGGTCATGGACGCGGCACTGACTCACCAGATCCGCTCGTTCTCGCATGTCATGTTCGGCGGTCTGACCCACGGCCCGGCCGTCGACCTGGCCGAGCACCTCGTCGCGGTCACACCGGCCGGCCTCGACCATGTCTACCTGGCCGACTCAGGCTCGGTCTCGGTCGAGGTCGCGCTCAAGCTCGCCACCCAGTACCAACAGGCTCGCGGACGCGACCGCAGTCGCTTCCTCGCCCTCGAAGGCGCCTATCACGGTGACACGACCGGTGCGATGAGCGTGTGCGACCCGGTCGGGGGAATGCACGCCGACTTCGCCGGACTGCTGTCCCCACAGCTCTTCCTACCGCGTCCTCCGCTGCCGGAGGCTTCCACCGTCGAGGTCGATGCCTGGGTGGTCCGGGCGGAGAACCTCGTCGACATGCATGGGTCCGAACTCGCCGGCATCATCGTCGAGCCTCTCTTCCAGGGCGCTGGCGGTATGCGGCCCTATCACCCGGCGGCCCTGCGGGCGCTGCGGCGGCTGGCCACCGAGATCGACGCCGTGTTCATCGCCGATGAGATCGCCACCGGCTTCGGCCGCACCGGTGCTGACTTCGCCTGCCGCTCGGCCGGCATTACCCCGGATGTCATGTGCCTGGGCAAGGCTCTGACCGGCGGTTATCTGACGTTGGCGGCACTGATGTGCAGTGGGCCGATAGCCGAGGTCATCACCGCTTCCTCCCACCGGGCGCTCATGCACGGACCGACCTTCATGGCCAATCCGCTGGCCTGCGCAGCAGCCACAGCCTCGGTCGGGCTGCTCTTCGCCGATGACACGAGCGGCTGGGAGCCGGCCATTGCCCGCATCTCTCCCGCACTCACAGCCGGTCTCGCGCCGGCTCGAGAGATGGCGCACGTCGCCGAGGTGCGTGTCACCGGTGGCATCGGCGTCATCGAACTCGAACGTCCGGTCGATGTCGGACTCACCACGCGCATCGCCGCCGAGCACGGCGTGTGGCTGCGGCCCTTCCGGCGACACATCTACACCATGCCGCCCTACATTTCGACACCGGAGACGATGGCGACGATCACGGCAGCAATGGTCGCTGCCGCCGCGGCCCACTCCGAAGGAGATCTGCAGTGAACGCCATCGCCTCCCGCATGACCGTGGCAGCCGAACGCCGCAGGGCCGCCGATATGGACCGCAATGATCCGGTGCTCAACGGACTCGACCTCGCCTCCAACGACTACCTCGGTCTCTCGCAGCATCCGGTTGTGCGTGCGGCGGCGATCGAAGCGATCGAAGACTATGGCACCTCAGCTAGGGCCTCGCGCCTCGTCACCGGAACCACCCGCGCCCATCACCTGCTCGAAGCCGCGCTTACCGAACGGCTGCGGCACCCGGCGTGCGTGACGTTCTCCAGCGGTTATCTGGCCAATATCGCCGCCGTCACGACCTTGGCTGGGCCAGATACCCTCATCGTCTCCGACGCCCACAATCACGCCTCACTCATTGACGCCTGTCGTCTGACGAAGGCCTCGATCACCGTCGTTGCCCACAATGATCCGAGCGCCGTCGAAACGGCCTTGGCCGACCGGGCGCAGGCCGAGGCGCTCGTGATCGTCGAATCGGTCTACTCCGTCCTCGGCGACGCAGCCGATCTGCCGCGACTGCTACAACTCTGTGAGCGCTACGATGCTATCCTCCTTGCCGACGAGGCCCACGGGATCGGTGTGGCCGGTATCGACGAACACTGCGGAATGGGTGCAGCCGCGGGCCTGAGCGAACACCGCGAGCGGCTCGTCGTCACCGCGACCCTGTCTAAGGCGCTCGGCTCCCAAGGAGGAGCGCTGCTGGGCTCCGAGCTCATCCGCGATGCCGCCGTCAACACTGCTCGCTCCTTCATCTTCGACACCGGGCTCGCCCCGGCCAACGCGGCAGCCGCCCATGCGGCGCTTGGCCTCATCACTTCCGACAGGGTGGCATCCATGGCAGGCGCGCGGAACGCGCTCGCAACAGCGCTTGAGGTGCCGATTCCTGCCGGCGCTGTGCTCTCGGTGCCGATGCCGACCCCCGAATCCGGGGTGCGAGCACGGGCTCTGCTGCGTCAGGAGGGGATCCTAGTCGGCTGCTTCCGCCCGCCCTCGGTTCCTGATGGCATCACGCGGGTGCGGCCGACCGCGCGTGCTGGTCTGAGCCCCGATGAGCTGGCCCATGCCTGTGAGCGGATCCGGGCGATCACCGATGCCTGCGTTGCGGAGGCAGGGTGATTCCGCGGTTCCTGCTCGTCACGGGAACGGACACCGGCGTCGGCAAGACGATTGCGACCGCGGCGCTGGCCGTGGCGCTGACAGCCGCCGGGCGGCGGGTCATCATGTGCAAACCGGTCCAGACGGGGCACATCAGCCCCGACGATCCACAGCGCGAGCAGCTTGAAGCCGACTACAGCGATGTCGTCACCGAATCCGACGCCCAGATCGTCGCTCGGCTGACCGGAATCCATACGTTCACGAATATCACGCTGCGTCTGCCGATGGCTCCGCTTCCGGCGGCGCGCAAGGAGTCGACTGGATCCGTGTCGCCGACTGCCCGAGCGGCCTCGACCCTGCCCGGCGCAACCGAGCATGCAGAGCTCATCCACACGGCTGCCGAACGCACCGGTGCTGACCATGTCCTCATCGAAGGCGCAGGGGGAGTGCTCGTCGACTTCGGAGGCCACACTGCTGCCGACATCGTCGCCTGCCTTTCGCCCAATCCAGACTCCGTCGGTGCCGTCATCGTCTCCCGCTCGCGCCTGGGCACACTGAACCACACTGCTCTGACGGCCGAAGCCCTGGGGAATCGGCACATATCGGTCACCGGCATCATTTTGGGCTCGTGGCCCGAGCCTGCGCCGCCGGTCGACCGTGACAATCGCTGCGCGCTGTCGGCTATTGCCCCCATCCTCGGTGCGGTTCCCGCCGGAGCCGGCCACCGCCTCGGGCGCGGCGAGTTCACAGCACAAGCACCCGGTTGGCTCCATCTGCCCTGCTGACTCAGCAGCGTCGGCGGCCCCCGTCGGATCCCCGGCCCGCAACTTCATCATGCACTGAACGAAGCTGTGGCCGGGGGAGACCGGATGGGCTAATACGGCGTCTGTCGCCTCAGAGACCGAAGAAGGTCTTGAGTTCGGTGTTGATGGAGGCCAGGCGCTCGGTCAAGGCCGGTTTAAGGGAGGAGCTCGCCGAGTCGGCTGACACCCGCACACCCGCACTGGCCGCGGCTCGGGTGTCGGCTTCGGCCGAGGCCTCCAGCTCGGAGGGGTCGGCGACGACCTCGAGGTAGCACTTGAGTTTTGGCTCCGTACCCGAAGGGCGCACGATCACTCGAGAGTTCGCCTCGGAAAGCAGCAGGATGCCATCGGTGGGAGGCAAGCCGTCGTAACCCAGTGAAAGGTCATGGACTTCGGCGACCGGGGAGCCTGCCAGAGTCGTTGGTGGGTTCTCCCGCAACTTCGCCATGGCTGCGGCGATGAGGGAGACATCGTCGAAGCGGAAGCTCAGCGGCGCGGTGGCAAAGTATCCGTCGCGATTGCGAATCCGGTCGAGCTCGGTCTCGATGCTTGAACCCGACTCCTTGAGTCGTGAGGCCAAAGCTGCGAAGGTCACGGCAGCGGAGATTCCGTCCTTGTCCCGGACAGCTGTGGGGTCGACGCAGTACCCCAAAGCCTCTTCGTAGCCGAAGACCAGGTCGGGAACACGGGAGATCCACTTGAAACCCGTGAGTGTGTTCTTCGCAGTGAAACCGTGGCTTTCGGCAGCGGCAGCCAGGCCCCGGGAAGAGACGATCGAGTTCGCGAACACCGGCGACGCTGAGTCAGACGCCTCGCCAGCCCCTGCTGGTCCCGCGCCTCCCGCCGATCCTTCGACTCCAACGGCGTCCGCGGCCACCTGCCGCTTCGAATGATGGGCGCCCTGTGCCATGCGGGTCGCGATGTCCTCACCGAGGAGGAGACCCACCTCGTCGCCGGACAGCTGCCGGTAACCGGCTGCCAGGGAGACATCCGGGATGGCTGCGGAGAACCTGTCAGCGTCCGGGTCATTGGCGATGATCAGGTCGGCGTTGACCTCCTTGGCTAAGGCGTACGACTCATCGAGGGCACCGGCCTCTTCTGGGTTCGGGAACGCCACTGTCGGGAAATCCGGCTCCGGTGTCTGCTGGGACGGCACCGGATGCACGTTGGAGAAACCCGTGCGGGCCAGTGCCGCCTCGGCGACGGAAGCTCCGACCCCGTGCAGGGAGGTGTGCACGATGGTCAGATCGGCGTTCGAGCGCACATCCAGGGCATCGATGCGAGCCAGGTAGGTTTCGACGATCGACTCATCGAGATGCTCCCAGGCGGATTCGGCACGAGGCACCGAGGCCACAGATGACACGGCCGCGATCTGCTCGGCGATGAGGGCATCGGCTGGGCTGACGATCTGAGCACCGGCACCAGCCTCGGCAGCACCAGGGTCGGATTCGATCGCGAGCAGCGGACGCTGACCGAGGTAGACCTTATAGCCGTTGTCCGCAGGCGGGTTGTGGCTGGCGGTGACCATGACTCCGGCATCGGCCTTCAAATGAGACAGTGCGAACGCCAACAACGGGGTCGGCAGCTGATCGGGCAGCTGGATGGCCGTACCGCCGGCCGCCGTGACGACAGCGGCGGTGTCGGCTGCGAAGTCTGAGGACTTGTAGCGGGCATCGCAGCCGATGACGACCGTGAAACCCTCACCCACCGTGTTCAGAAGGAAACGGGAGAGTCCGGCTGCGGCGCGGATGACGACGGCACGGTTCATCCGGTTGGGTCCGGCCGCGATCTCTCCGCGCAGACCCGCGGTGCCAAACTCCAGGGGACCGGCGAAACGATCCTCGAGGTCTGCGAGGGCAGCCTCATCACCGGTCTTCGCCGCGGCCAGGATGCTGCTCAGCGTGGTCGCGGTCTGCGGATCGGGGTCATCGGCGATCCACGCCTCGACGATTTCGGCGTCGAACCCGGCGGTGAAGCGATCGGCTACTTCGGTCATATCTGTCCTTGTCCAGTGCTGTTGGAACGGGTGAACTCCCGTTGGGGAGGGAAGTGCTGGAAATGCTGGCGCGTTCAGAGCTTCGAGACGATGTCGGCGAGCAGCTGCGAGATCCGCGGAGCTGCGGCGGCGCCGGCCTCGATGACCTCGGCGTGGGAGAGCGGGGTCTCCTGGATGCCGGCGGCGAGGTTCGTCACCAACGAGATACCCATCAGCTCCATACCGGCCTGACGTGCGGCGATGGCCTCGAGCGAGGTCGACATTCCGACGAGGTCGGCGCCGAGGATCCCGGCCATGCGCACCTCGGCGGGGGTTTCATAGTGCGGCCCGCGGAACTGGGCGTAGACACCCTCATCAAGGGTGGGATCGATCTCCTTCGCGATGGAGCGCATGCGCGGGGAGTACAGGTCGGTGAGGTCGACGAAGTTCGCGCCCTCGATGGGGGAGGTGCCGGTGAGGTTGAGGTGGTCGGAGATGAGAACCGGCGTGCCGGCAGCCCAGTTGCGGTTGAGTCCTCCGCAGCCGTTGGTGAGCACGAGGTTCCCACACCCGGCGGCAGCGGCGGTGCGGACCCCATGAGCCACCGCACGCACGCCCTTGCCTTCGTAGTAGTGGGTGCGGGAGCCGAGGACGAGGGCGTGCTTGCCGCTGGCTTTGATCCGGATCGTGCGCAGGGTGGCTCCGTGGCCTTCGACGGCGGGAGCATGGAATCCGGGAACCTCTGCCGCGGAGATCTCGCTGATCGTCTCGCCGAGGAGCTCCGCCGCGCCGCCCCATCCCGAACCGAGAACGAGAGCAATGTCATGGGACTCGATACCGGCTTTGGAGTTGATGGTCGTGGCCGCGGCGCGGGCGGCGGCGGTAGGATCGCTTAAGTCAGTCATGACGCCAAGATTATCAAGTTCTCACACCGTTCAAGGAGCGCAGACAATGCCGATCAGAGACCTGACCGATGGTGACGACCTGCGGTTGAACGAGGTGTTCGCCGACGCCGATACGCCGGCCGCCCACATGGCCAGGTCCCTGTTCCG